>JAZMZH010000001.1:0-24988 GCA_045585875.1 Victivallaceae bacterium
TTTTCTGATCCATGCTGAGTTTGAAAAGGGTGCCGGCTTCCGGCGACGGGCGCGAGGTGTCGAGGACCCCGGCGGTGACGGTGAGCACCACCTGCGAAGTCACGGTTTGCGTGGTGGTGGTGCTGAAGAGATAACCCAGGATCGGGATGTCGCAGAGCCACGGCAGGCCGATGGTCTGCCGGACGGAGGATTCCCGTTCCCAGCGTCCCAGCTGAAACTCCTCGCCCAGAGGGATGGTGACGCTGCCGGCGAAACCGGCGGTCTCGATGAGTTCGCTGCCGTAATTGTTGCGTTCGGCGGCTCCGGCGACGGCGATTTCGTAGCCGAAAAAGAGAGTGCCGGGCACGTCCGCGTACTGTCCGGGGGCGTAATCCGGGATCTCGAAGTCGATTTCACCCCCCGAATGCAGGCAGACGATGGGCTGATTGATCCGGCAGCAGAGCTGCTGCGCATCCTGAATCGCGGAGACGCTTCCGGTGGTCACCTCGGATTGGTCGGACTCGGACTTGATGAGGTTCTGGAGTCCGGGGTTGAAGAAGATTTCGTAGCTCTCGGTGTCGGAGTTGGAAACCGTCAGGGAGGCGTGTCCGGTGATTTCCGCGTTTCCGGACTGCTCGAGGATGCGGACGAAGCTGGCGTCGAACTGGGGCGCGAAAAAGAATCCGCCCCAGGGACCGGAGAGGTTCTGGAGGGCCGCCGTGCCCGCGGAATTGACGCTGAAAGCCTGAAATCCGGCCTGAAAGATGTTCATGCCGGGACCGTTTTTCCAGGCCAGGTAATCCACGCCGATGTCCCGGAGCGTGCTGTCCCGGACTTCGTAGATTTTGAACTCCAGGCTGATCTGGGGGGCCGGACGGTCGAGAAAACCCAGAAATTGACTGCTGAACTGGGAATTGGAGGAATTGTCCTTCCAGTATATCTGATTGCTGTTGGCGTCGTAGGCGTAAACGCTCCCGTAGGGACCGGCGTTGATGAAGGCGTTTACGATGATGTTCACCAGCGTCTGCCCGGAACGGTATTTGGGGGTGTAGACCATGCGGGTGATGCCGGTGCCGCGGATGATGTCGCCGGGGACGCGGCCGTCCACCGTGACGTCCCGGTCCGCCTTTGCCACGAATTCGTCCACGTAGGGCATCATGCCCACCGGACAGCTCACGGTCAGAATCTGCTCGTTCTGATCGCCGAATTCGATGCAGTTCACGGCGGAGTTGTTGTTGTAGCGTTTGACAATGCCCTGGACGAAGGGATAGATGTCGTTGGCCTGGACGTACTTCAGGACGTACACCTTGGACACCATGTAGTCCTGGGCATCATCCTGCACCAGCCGCAGCTGCTGCAGGGACGGCGAATCGGCTGCCGGCATTTCCGGAGCGCGGAGATCCGCGGCGGACACGACCGGACCGCACAGACCTCCGAGGATGCCTGCGAGCATCCCCAAAGTTCGGGTTTTCATATTTTTTCTCCTCTTTTCGTGAAACCGCCGTAATGACGGCTTCCTCCTCTACGACCATCTACATTAGTCCGGGGGGCGCGGTTTTGCAAGCCGTAAATCGAAAAAAATTCCCGTTCTTCACTTGACGAATCGCAATCGGACGTTTAAAGTAAAGGAAACCGTTGCGGGGAGGGACCCCGGGCGATTGCGAAAGGATCTTTATGTCAGGAAAGCTGCTTATAGTGGAATCGCCCACCAAGGCCAGAACCATTTCCCGGATGCTGGGCGGAGATTATGTCACCATGGCCAGCATGGGCCATGTCCGGGATCTGCCCGAACACTCTTTCGGAGTGGACGTCGAACACGATTTCGCTCCGGTTTACGAAGACACCCCCCGCAGCCGCAAGGTGGTCGGCGAACTGCGCGCCGCCGCCCGAAAAGCCGATGCCGTATATCTGGCAACCGACCCGGACCGCGAGGGCGAAGCCATCGCGTGGCATCTTAAGGAACTGCTCTCCAAAAGCTGCAAAGGCCCTTTTCTGCGGGTGAGTTTTCACGAGATCACCCGTTCCGCCATCGAAAAGGCCCTTGCCGGAGGCGGCGACATCGACCTCGATCTGGTGGACGCCCAGCAGGCCCGGCGGGTCCTGGACCGGGTGGTGGGGTATAAGGTCAGCCCGCTTTTGTGGAGCCAGATCGCCAAAGGCGCTTCCGCAGGACGGGTGCAGTCGGTGGCGCTGCGGCTCATTGTGGAGCGTGAACGGGAGATTCAGGCCTTCAAACCCGAGGAATATTGGGATTTTGAACTGGATTTCGTCGCCGGGACCGGGGCGGAATTCACTGCCCGTCTGATCAAAATCGACGGCGGAGACTTCCGGATCGACTCCGCGGAGGCCGCGGAAAAAGTCCGCGCCGCCATGGAAAAGGCCGCCGGATACCGGATCGCCGCCGTGACCCGCTCCCGCAAGCGCCGCAATCCCTACCCGCCCTTCACCACCAGCACCATGCAGCAGGCCGCCAACCGTCAGCTCCGCATGTCCGCCACCGGCGCCATGCGGGCGGCCCAGGCCCTTTACGAGGGCTTCGATCTGGGGGCGGGCGGAGCCACCGGTCTCATCACCTACATGAGGACCGATTCGGTGAACATCGCCCGGGAGGCCCGCGACGCGGCAAGGGAATTCATCGCCGCCCGGTACGGGCGCGAATACGTCCCGGACCGTCCCAACCTCTACCGCAGCAAATCCCTGGCCCAGGAGGCCCACGAGGCCATACGTCCCACCGACGTCGCCCGGACGCCGGAATCCCTGAAGGATATTCTGCCCGCCGCCGAGCTGAAGCTCTACACCCTCATCTGGCGGCGTTTCGTGGCCAGTCAGATGACCCCGGCCGAGGTGGATACTCTGGCCATCGACGTGGACGCTTCCGGCGCCGACGGACGTCAGTACCGCGCCCGGTGCAACGCATCGGCCGTGGTCTTCAAGGGCTGCACCGTGGTTTACGCCGACGATGAAAAGATCGCCGATGCCGGGAGAAACATGGCGGAGCTGGGACAGATCGCCGAAGGCGGCGACTGCCTGCTGAAGAAGATCGCTCCGCAGCAGAAATTCACCGAACCTCCGCCGCGCTACACCGAGGCCAGCCTCATCAAGGAGCTGGAAGAAAACGGGGTCGGGCGTCCCTCCACCTACGCTTCGATCATCCGGACCATCGAGACGCGCAAGTACGTCTCCCACGCCAAAACTCAATTGCTGCCCACCGAACTCGGCTTCCGGGTCTGCGATTTTCTCGTGGCCACTCTGCCGGAGCTCTTCAATGTGGAATTCACCCGGCGGATGGAGGGAGAGCTGGATCAGGTGGAGGAGGGCAGGATGAACTGGACCGGCATGATGAAAAACTTCTACGGCAGTTTTTCCGGCTGGCTGGACAAGGCCCGGATGCACGGCGCGCCGGAAAAGGAATCCGCGGAGAAACTCCTTGCGCTTTTCGGACAGGTGAAATTTCCCGAGGACGGGGGGCCCTCATCCTCCGGCCGCCGGGCTCCCCGCAGCGACCGCGCCTTTGTGGAATCCCTCCGGGAGACTTTCCGGAGCCGGGGCGGACTTTCGGCCCGGCAGTATTCCGCTCTCTGCAAAATCGCTTCCCGCTACGCCGGACAGGTGCCCGCTCTGGCCGAGTTCGCTTCCGGGACCGGCGGGGAAGAGAAGACGGGGGCCGACGAAAAAACGACGGACTGGAGCCCGGTTTTCGAGGCCCTCGCCAAGGTGGAGTTTGAACCTCCGGCTGAAAAGGGCCGCGGACGCAGGAGTTTTGACGACAGGGAATTTTTCAACTCGTTTCGCCGCCAGTATGAAAACGGCCGCCAACTCTCCGAAAAGCAGCTGGGGGTCCTCCGGCGCATCGTCGGCAAATATTCGGAACAGATTCCCGAAGCTTCCGCGCTGACCGCGCTTTTCGACCGGGCTTCGGGCGCCGCCGCGACTTCCGAAGCGGTTCCCGGGACGGCCGGGCCCGGGACGACGGCCCCCTCCGAAGACTGTTCCGCGGAATTCTCGCTCCTCTCCGGCGTTTCCGAATGGGCCGAGCCGGTCAAGCGCGGCCGACGGGTCTATGACGACAAGACCTTTTTTCAATCCCTGGTGCGTCAGCGGGATGAAGGCAAAAAACTTTCCGAAAAACAGGTGGCCGCGCTGAAGAAGCTGGCGGCCAGATACCGGGACAAAGTGTCTCCCGGCGCCCGCTGAAATCTGTGTCAAATTGTCACCGCTCCCTCCGTTTGCCGGAGGGATTTTTTTTGGCACGGGCCATGCACTGTATCAGGCAGAGTTGCGGATGAGAGAGCCGCGTAAAACCAATAAGAGGAGGTTTGCTATGAACATGATCAGCAAATGGTCGAAACCGGAAATCGGGATCAGTTTCCCGGAGCCGTCCTGGAGGAGCTGGGACGAGATCGTCAATTCCCTGCTGCGCAGCATGAACAGCGTCAGCGAGGGAGCCGGCGATCTGATGGATGTGAATGTCGGCGAGCACGACGTGACCGTGTCGCTTCCCTGCGCCGGGTACAAGCCGGGCGATTTTGAAGTCGAGGTGGTCGGCGACTGCCTGACCGTTTCGGCCAAAAAAGAGGAGTGCGGGTGTGATTCCGAAGACGGCAGATTCATCCGCCGCGAGCGTTCCTGCGGGGAGTTTTCGGAAAGCATCACCCTGCCGGTGCAGGTGCTGGGAAACGGGGCGTCGGCCGCCTATCGCGACGGCATCCTGACCGTGACCCTGCCTCGTGAGCAGGCCGGGCATAAGAGCACTCATTCCATACAGGTCGAACAGTAATTAAGGAGGGATATCATGAGTGAAGATGTGAAACATGAAGTCGGCGATTCCGCCGTCACCGTCGTGCCCCCCGTTGACATCTGCGAGTGCGGGGACGGCATCAAGATGTGGGTCGAGGTCCCCGGCGCCAACGCCGGGAGCGTCAGCGTGGAGGTGCGCAACAAGATTCTGGAGATCAGCGCCTCCAGTTCGCTGAAGCGCAACGGACGCCCGGTGGTGTTCAAGCGCGCCTTTCAGCTCACCGACGGGGCGGACATCGAGAACATCACCGCCAAAACCAGGGATGGAGTGCTGAATCTCTTCATTCCCAAGTCCGACCGGGCGAAGGTTCATCGGATTCAGGTCGCGTAAGCATCCTGTCCGCTGCGCCTGAGCATGGAGAGGAGTCCGCCGTCCGGGCATGACATTGCCCGGGCGGCGGTTTTTTTGTAAAAAAGTTCAAAAAAGGGGAAAAAATATTTGCAAAGTTGTGAAAGTGTGGTAAATTAAAAAATGTTCTCAACTTTTGCTGAGGACAGGGTGCTGCTCGGGTGGCGGAACTGGCAGACGCGTATGGTTGAGGTCCATATGGAGCGATCCATGGGGGTTCGAGTCCCCCCTCGAGCACCATTCATGCAAATGTGCGCAGGCCCACATAGCTCAGTCGGTAGAGCACGTCCTTGGTAAGGACGAGGTCATCGGTTCAAGTCCGATTGTGGGCTCCAGTGTTCCGTAAATATTACCGTGAAATCGAAGCAAACAAAACTCTAACAGGCACAACACAACAGGGCCCGGAGGAAAAAAGATGGCTAAGGAAAAATTCGAAAGAACCAAACCCCACGTCAACATCGGCACCATCGGTCATGTGGACCATGGCAAGACCACTCTGACCGCCGCCATTACCATGGCGCTGGCCAAGAAATTCGGCGGCGAAGTCAAGCGTTATGACGAGATCGACAACGCGCCCGAGGAAAGGGAGCGCGGCATCACCATCAACACCGCCCATGTGGAGTACGAGACCGAGAAACGTCACTATGCCCACGTTGACTGCCCCGGACACGCCGACTACGTCAAGAACATGATCACCGGCGCCGCCCAGATGGACGGAGCCATCCTGGTCATCGCCGCCACCGACGGTCCCATGGCCCAGACCCGTGAGCATGTGCTGCTGGCCCGTCAGGTGGGTGTGCCCGCGCTGGTCGTTTTCCTGAACAAGTGCGATCAGCTGGACGATCCCGAGCTGCTGGAGCTTGTGGAGATGGAAGTCCGCGATCTGCTGAACAGCTACGATTTCCCCGGCGACGACATTCCGATCATCCGCGGTTCCGCCCTTAAGGCCGTCGAGGCCGAGGGTGATCCCAATAACGAAGCCACCAAGTGCATCTTCGAGCTTATGGATGCGGTTGACAACTACATCCCGCAGCCGGTGCGCGCCGTTGACCAGCCCTTCCTGATGCCCATCGAGGACGTGTTCTCCATCGAGGGCCGCGGCACCGTGGTCACCGGCCGTGTGGAGCGCGGAGTCATCAAGGTCAACGAGGATGTGGAGATCATCGGTATCCGCGACACCGTCAAGACCACCGTCACCGGCGTCGAGATGTTCCGCAAGCTGCTGGATCAGGGCGAGGCCGGCGACAACATCGGCTGCCTCCTCCGCGGCACCAAGAAGTCCGATGTGGAGCGCGGTCAGGTCCTGGCCAAGCCGGGCACCGTCACTCCCCACAAGAAGTTCAAGGGCGAGATCTATGTGCTGAGCAAGGAAGAGGGCGGCCGTCATACTCCGTTCTTCACCAACTATCGTCCTCAGTTCTACTTCCGCACCACCGACATCACCGGTACGATCACTCTGCCCGAGGGTACCGAGATGGTCATGCCCGGTGACAACACCAGCATCAGCGTGGAGCTGATCCACCCCATCGCCATGGAGAAGCAGCTTCGCTTCGCCATTCGTGAAGGCGGACGCACTGTCGCCAGCGGCCGTGTCTCCGAAATCATCGAGTAATGCAGCGGGCCCCCTCGCGGGGCCTTACGAAAACATCCCGGAGAGCGGTTGAAGCCGTTCGCCGGGGTGCTTTTCGGCAGATACGGAAGTTTGGAAAATGCGTGAACAGATAACATTGGAATGTACCGAGTGCAAGCGCCGGAATTACACGACCACCAAGGAGAAGCGTAATACTCCGGAGCGCCTCGAAAAGATGAAGTACTGCAAGTTCGACCGGAAGCACACTCTCCATAAGGAGACCCGCTGACGCGTCTTCGCGGCTGCGGCTGTGCGGCGGGATGTTCCGCCGCGGTTCAGGTTGTTATAACGCAGGAGTGTAGCTCAGTTGGTAGAGCAGCGGTCTCCAAAACCGCAGGTCGTGAGTTCGAGCCTCGCCGCTCCTGCCATTCATCAGAAATCAAGTCCACGGATATGAAAAAAAGTTTGATTGCCAGATTGCGACAATTTCTCCAGGACTCCTATACGGAGCTGGCCCAGTGCGTGTGGCCGGACCGTGCGCAGCTGTTTGAATCCACGCTGCTGGTGGTGATGGTCATACTTGTTTTGGCTGTTTTCGTATGGATTGTTGACACATTCGGCAGTTTCATCGTGGGCGGTATTACTACGGGCCAGTGGGGTTTTTAAGGAGAATTACGGATGATGGACGATAACAGAGACAAAGGTCAGTGGTTCGTTGTTCAGACCCTTTCCGGCCAGGAGAAGCGTGTGCTGGAGCGGATCCAGCACGGCATTGACGCGGGGGAAGCCTTCGGGGTTTACGAGGTCAGCATCCCCACTGAAAAGGTCACGGAGGTGCGGCACGGCGTCAAAAAGACGGTCACCAGGAAGATTTTCCCCGGCTATGTCCTGGTGCGTATGGATTACTACTGCGTGTCCGGCGGCAAGACGACCTCCGAAATCGACGAGAAAAACTGGTCCTACGTCAAAAACACGCAGGGGGTTATCGGTTTCGTGAGCGTGACGCCTTTGAGCGAGACCGAGGTGGATGATATTTTCCGTCGTTCCGGCGACGAGGAGACTGCCCGGCCGAAGATCGCCTTTGAACTCGGCGAGGTGGTCCGCATCCGCAATGGCGCTTTTGAAAATTACGAGGGGACGGTGCAGGAGATCGACAATGCCCGCGGCAAACTGAAGCTGCTGGTGTCGATTTTCGGTCGTTCCACTCCGGTGGAATTGGAGTTCTGGCAGGTCGATCGGGAGATCTGATTTTCCGATCGGGAACTTTTCGTAAAAAGGATGTTTCACCTGTGGGAGAATACCTGTCGATTCGCACCACGAGTGAAAGTGTAAACGGAGTACGTTTATGGCAAAGAAAGTTACGGGCGTGATCAGATTGCAGATCCCGGCCGGAGCAGCCAATCCGGCGCCGCCGATTGGTCCTGCCCTCGGTCAGGCGGGCTGTAACATCATGGAATTCTGTAAGCAGTTCAATGCCGCGACGCAGGCTCAGAGCGGACTGGTAATCCCGGTGGTCATCACCGTCTATCAGGACCGTTCGTTTACCTTTATCTGCAAATCCCCGCCGGCGGCAGTGCTGATCAAGAAAGCCTGCGGCCTCGCTTCCGCGGCCAAAAAGCCCGGCAGCGAAAAGGCCGGCACCATCACCCGCGCCCAGATCCGGGAGATTGTGCAGATTAAGAAGAACGATCTGAATGCTCGCGACGAAGATCAGGCGATGAAGATCATTGAAGGCACCGCCCGGAGCATGGGAATCGAGGTGGCTGATGCGTAGGAGCAAATTGTACGCGGCGCAGTGTGCCACTTTCAAGTCCCAGGAGCGTTATGAGATTCAGGACGCTCTCGGACTGCTGAAAGCCATGCCGCATGTGAAGTTCGACGAAACCGTGGAAATGCACCTGAAGCTGGGCATTGATCCCCGCAAATCGGATCAGAATGTCCGCGGTGCCGTTCCGCTGCCGGCGGGCACCGGCAAACTGGTGAGAGTCGCTGTCGTGGCCGATGGCGCCCAGGCCGAGGAGGCCCGCGCCGCGGGAGCCGAAGATGTCGGCTATGAGGATATTGTGCAGCGGATCAAGGACGGCTGGCAGGATTTCGACATCCTCATCGCCACTCCCGAGGCTATGAAGCTGGTCCGGCCCCTGGGCCGTCAGCTGGGCCCCCGCGGACTCATGCCGAATCCCAAGACCGGTACCGTCACCGACCAGATCGGCGCCGCGGTCAAGGAGGCCAAGGCCGGGCGTGTGGAATTTCGTGCCGACAAGGGCGGATGCGTCCATGTGCCTATCGGCAAGCTTTCCTTTGACATCGCCGGACTGGTGTCCAACTTTGACGCGGTCTTTGCCGCTCTTATCAAGGCCAGGCCGGCCACAGCCAAGGGCGTTTACATCCTGAGCTGCGCCGTGGCCTCCACGATGAGTCCCGGCATCAAGGTCAACGCCAAGGAACAGACGAAGGTGAAGCCATGAGAAATGAGAAGCATCATTTGGTGAACTACATCGGAACTCTGCTGAAGGATTCCGACTACGTTTATTTCGTTTCTTACACCGGTCTGACCGTTGCGGAGATCAGCGATCTGCGCAATCGTCTTGCCGGGGCTCAGGCCTCGTGTCATGTGCTGAAAAATGCTCTGATCCGCAAGGCCGCGGAGCTGTCTCAGATTCAGTGTGTTGCTGATTTTGAGCTTGCCGGCGGTACTGCGGTGGTCTCCGGCAAGGGTGATCCCGCCGCCGCGGCCAAGGTCATCATTGATTTTGGCAAGAGTCACGATAAGCTCGCCCCCAAGGGCGCTTATTTCGAGGGTGCGCTGCTGCAGGCCGGCGAGGTGAATGCCATTGCCGAGTTGCCGAGCCGGGAGGTTCTCTACTCCATGCTGCTCGGAGTGCTGCAGGCGCCGTCACGCGATCTGGTGTCGCTGCTTAACGCCAAGGCCGCCACTATTCTTAACGTCATCAACGCTTACAAGGAAAAGCGTGAAAAAGACGCTCAATAACACCAGAAAATCAATTTGGAGGAATTCAAAATGTCCGAAGTTAACATGGAATCGTTCGTCTCTTACATCGAGAATCTGACTGTCCTCGAGCTCTCGAAGCTGGTCAAGACCCTCGAGGAGCGCCTCGGTGTCTCCGCCGCCGCCCCGGTGGCCGTCGCCGCTGCTCCTGCCGCCGCTGCTGCCGCTCCGGCCGAGGAAAAGACCGAGTTCGACGTCATTCTCAAGGCTTTCGCTGATGATAAGAAGATCGCGGTGATCAAGGAAGTGCGCGCCATTACCGGTCTGGGCCTCAAGGAAGCCAAAGACCTGGTGGAGGGTGCTCCGAAGCCGCTTAAGGAAGGCATTGCCAAGGACGAAGCCGAAGCCCTCAAGAAGCAGCTGGAGGCTGCCGGCGCTACCGTTGAGGTTAAGTAACTCTTAATCCGCGGTTTGAGACGGCGGGACTTTCTGTGAAAAGGAGTCCTGCCGTCCTTTCGTGTTTCGATGCCGGCGGACGCCGTCTCCGGGTTTGAGCCCGGCGTCGGCAGTTCGCCGGCGGAAGCCGTTGAAGCGGCTTCGGGCCGGTTCGCGGCTTTAACAAGCCGGTAAATGATTCACAGGTTTGTGTTTTTAAGAATATGGTGGGCTATGACTGAGCGTGAAAATTTTGGAAAATTGCAGGATGTTTTGGCGGTGCCCGATCTGATCGGTCTCCAGTTGGACTCTTACAGGGACTTCCTCCAAAAGGATGTTCCTCCGGAGAAACGCGAAAACAAAGGACTCCAGGAGGTTTTCACCGAGATCTTCCCGATTGTCAGTATGGATCGGCAGCTCTCGATAGAGTTTGTTTCCTACCATATCGGCGAACCCAAAGTGGATGCGCTTGACTGCATAAAGGACGGAAACATCTATTGCGCTCCGCTTACCGTCCGCTTTGTCGTAAAGAACAACGGCGTTGAAATTCCCGAGGATGTCTACATGGGCGACATCCCGATGATGACCGAACGCGGCACCTTTATCATAAACGGCGCCGAGCGGGTGATTATCAGCCAGCTTCATCGTTCGCCGGGTATCTGCTTTGAGAAAACCCGTCATACCTCCGGACGTTATCTTTACAGCTACCGCATCATTCCCGACCGCGGCAGCTGGATGGAGGTGCAGTTTGACATAAACGATTTCATATACATCTATCTGGACCGGAGACGCCGTCGCCGCAAATTCCTGATCACCACATTTCTCCGGGCCATCGGCTATGAGACCAACAAGGCCATCCTTTCCGAGATCTACGACGTCCGCGAACATTCCGTGATCAGTCTGCTCAAGGAAAAGGACCTCTCCGCTTTTTACACCGTTGATTATGTCACCGCCGAGGACGACACCATTATCATCAACGAGCTCGTCCAGCTGAATGAGAGCCATCTCAAGCTGCTGCAGGAAAACAATATCAAGCGTGTCGAGCTCGCCTATATCCCGGGCAAGGACGCCTACATCATCAAGTGTCTGCTCCGTGAAGTGCCCCGCAATACCGAAGAGGCGCTCAAGGACATCTATAAGAAGATGCGCCCCGGGGATCCGCCCAACTTCAAAAACGCCGAGCAGCTGGTCAAGCGTCTCTTCTTCGACATCAAGCGCTACGATCTGGGTACGGTGGGCCGTTACAAGATCAATGAGCGTCTGAAGCTGGATCTGCCTCTCACCGAGCGCACGCTCATGCCCCAGGATCTCATGGAGGCCACCAAGCTGCTGATCCACCTCCGTCACACCTCCGGGCCGGTCGACGACATCGACCATCTGGGCAGCCGCCGCATCCGCACCGTGGGCGAACTTATGCAGAATCACTGCCGCATCGGCCTGCTCCGTTCGGAGCGGCTGACCCGCGACCGCATGACCATGACCAATGCGGAGACCGCCAATCTCACGCCCGGGCGCCTTATCAATACCAAGGCATTCGCCAGCGTCATCAAGGATTTCTTCGCGCGGAACCAGCTTTCGCAGTTCATGGATCAGACCAATCCTCTTTCGGAAATGACCAACAAGCGCCGTCTCAGCGCTCTGGGGCCGGGAGGTTTGAGCCGCGAACGCGCCGGGTTTGAGGTGCGCGACGTTCATTCGAGCCACTACGGGCGCATTTGTCCGATCGAGACTCCGGAAGGCCCGAACATCGGCCTCATCTCCTCGCTGTCCCTTTATGCCGTCATCAACAAATTCGGTTTTCTGGAGACCCCCTACCGCCGGGTCGAAAACGGGCAGGTGACCGACAAGATCGATTTTCTGACCGCCGACGTGGAGGAGAATTTCGTTATCGCCCAGGCCAACGCGCTTCTGGACGAGGAAAAGCGTTTCGTCCGTCCCATGATCATGAGCCGGTTCCACGGGGAATCCGGCGAGCATCCCCGCGAGGAGGTGCAGTACATGGACGTTTCGCCCAAGCAGCTGGTGAGCGCCGCCGCGGGCATCATTCCGTTTCTGGAACACGACGACGCGAACCGTGCTCTGATGGGGTCCAACATGCAGCGTCAGGCGGTGCCGCTGCTGGTCACCGAGGCGCCTCTGGTGGGAACCGGTCTGGAGGCGCGCATCGCCAGGGATTCCCGGGCGGTTGCCGTGGCCAAGGCCGACGGCATCGTGGCCGAGGTTTCCAGCAATGTAATCGTCGTCACCTCCGACGGACTGCCCCGGGAACGGACCAAGGATCCCGACCCGATGGTTTACAAACTGTTCAAGTTTTTGCGCACCAACGCCGGCACCTGCATCAACCAGCGTCCCATCGTCCGGAGCGGCCAGCCGGTGAAAGCCGGCGACATCATCGCCGACGGAGCCTGCACCGACAAGGGCGAGCTGGCGTTGGGCAAGAATGTGCTGGTGGCGTTCATGCCGTGGAACGGCTACAACTTCGAGGACGCCATCATCGTCAGCCGCCGTCTGGTGAATCAGGATGTCTACACCAGCGTGCACATCGACGAATTCGAGATCACCAGCCGGGACACCAAGCTCGGTCCCGAGGAGATCACCCGGGATATTCCCAATGTGAGCGAGGATGCGCTCCGCAATCTCGGCGCCAACGGTGTGGTGCTGGAGGGCGCCGAGGTCAAGGCCGGGGATATTCTGGTGGGCAAGATCACGCCCAAGAGCGAGACCGAGCCCGCGCCGGAGGAGCGTCTGCTCCGGGCGATCTTCGGCGACAAGGCCGCGGACGTGAAGGATTCCAGTCTGGTGCTGCCCTCCGGCAAGCAGGGCATCGTCATGGACGTGCGGATCGAATACGCCAAGGAGCCCGGCATGGCCGGACGCACCGCCGCGGAACGCCGCGCCGACATCAAAAAGGTGAATGACCAGTACAACAAGAGCCGCGAGGGCGTCATCACCGCGATGACCATCAAGCTGAACGATCTGCTGCTGGACAAAAAACTGACGCAGCCGCTCAGCTGCACCGCCGCCGACGGGACGGAGACCGTCATCATAAACGCCAACCGCAAGATCACCAAGAGCGCGATCCGCAAACTCGCCGACAACTGCCGTTCCTGGCATCTGGCCGATTGTCCTCACAAGAGCTCGATCGCGGCCATCATCGGCGAGTATGTGCCCCAGCTCGACGATATTGAACTGCAGCACAAACGTGATGTGGCTCACTTCGCCGACGACGAAAATCAGGGTCCGATCCGCAGGGTGAAGGTTTACGTGGGCTGCGCCCGCAAACTGCAGGTCGGCGACAAGATGGCCGGCCGTCACGGAAACAAGGGTATTGTTTCCCGGATCGTCCCGGTGGAGGACATGCCGTTCATGGAGAACGGCGAACCCGTGGACATCATTCTGAATCCTCTGGGCGTGCCCAGCCGCATGAATATCGGACAGGTGCTGGAGACTCATGTGGGCTTCGCCGCCAAGATGCTGGGCATCAAGGTGGCCACGCCGGTCTTCGACGGCATCCAGGAGGATACCATCGTGGAGTTGATGGAAAAGGCCAACGAAGCCTATGCCAGGGAACACGGCCGCAACTACCACTGGGGATTCAAGCGCCGGGAGGACGGCACTTATCAGTATGACGGCAAGGTCGATCTCTTCGACGGACGCACCGGCGACCGTTTCGACCAGCGGGTGATGGTCGGTCAGATCTACATGCTCAAGCTGGACCATCTGGTGGCCAACAAGATACACGCCCGTGCCGTCGGACCGTATTCACTGGTTACGCAGCAGCCTCTGGGCGGCAAGGCTCAGCACGGCGGACAGCGTTTCGGCGAAATGGAAGTGTGGGCTCTGGAGGCTTACGGCGCGGCCAGCAACCTTCAGGAGATGCTTACGGTCAAATCCGACGACGTCAACGGCCGGGCCCGTATTTACGAGTCCATTGTCAAGGGCCAGAACATCCTGGAGGCCAACCGTCCGGAGTCTTTCAACGTGCTTCTTAAAGAAATGCAAAGCCTCGGTCTCGACATCCGCACCGTACGGAAGAGCCGTGACAGTCAATAAGAGAGGGTGATATTGTGATCGACAACACTTTTGCTTATCGTGAACTTCTGGGGAAAGCCTCAGGCAGCAACGGCTTCAACGCCGTCACCATCAATGTGGCCAGCCCCGAAGTCATCCGGTCATGGAGTTACGGCGAGGTAAAAACCCCGGAAACCATCAATTACCGCAGCCTGAAACCGGAGAAGGGCGGGCTCTTCTGCGAACGCATTTTCGGCCCCACCCGGGATTGGGAATGCAACTGCGGCAAGTACAAGCGGGTCAAGAACAAGGGACTCATCTGCGACCGCTGCGGCGTGGAGGTCACCCAGGCCAAGGTGCGCCGCGAGCGCATGGGGCACATCGACCTGGCGGTGCCGGTTTCGCACATCTGGTTTTTCAAATGCACGCCCAGCCGCATCGGTCTGATGCTCGATCTTTCCGGCAAGGATCTGGAGAGCATCATCTACTATGAGAGCTATGTGGTGGTGGACGAGGGCGACACTCCGCTCACCAAGGGGCAGACCATGAGCGAGCTTGAATACCGGGACGCCGTGGAGAACTACGGTAACGGTTTCCAGGCCGAAATGGGCGCGCCCGCCATCAAGACGCTTTTGGAGCGCATCGACCTTCATGAATTGAAGCGGAAGATCGAGGCCCAGCTGGCCGATCTCAACAACAAGGCTCTCCGCAGGAAACTCTCCAAGCGGCTTTGGCTGGTGGACGGATTCATCAACTCCAACAGCCGCCCCGAATGGATGATTCTCTCGGTGCTGCCGGTCATTCCTCCGGATCTCCGGCCCCTGGTGCCGCTGGAGGGCGGACGTTTCGCCACCAGCGACCTCAACGATCTTTACCGCCGGGTCATCAACCGCAACAACCGGCTGAAGAATCTTCAGCAGCTCAGCACCCCCGAAGTCATCGTCCGCAACGAGAAGCGCATGCTTCAGGAGGCGGTGGACGCCCTCATGGACAACGGCCGCCACGGCCGCGCGGTGACCGGCAGCGGAAACCGTTCTCTCAAGAGTCTCAGCGATATGCTCAAGGGCAAGCAGGGGCGTTTCCGGCAGAACCTGCTGGGCAAGCGCGTGGATTATTCCGGCCGTTCCGTGATCGTGGTGGGACCGGAGCTGAAGCTGCATCAGTGCGGTCTGCCGAAAAAGATGGCGCTGGTGCTTTTCCAGCCTTTCATCATCCGG
This sequence comes from Victivallaceae bacterium, assembly GCA_045585875.1. Classification (GTDB taxonomy): domain Bacteria; phylum Verrucomicrobiota; class Lentisphaeria; order Victivallales; family Victivallaceae; genus JAVBQJ01. The sequence continues at coordinate 15,309 of JAZMZH010000001.1, forward strand.
CATCTCAAGGGCCGCGGCTACGCCCACACCGTTCACGGCGCCAAAAAGATGATCGAGCGCGGCGAACCGGTGGTCTGGGACATCCTCGAGGAGGTGACCAAGGGCCATCCCATCATGCTGAACCGCGCGCCCACGCTGCACCGGTTGAGCATCCAGGCCTTTGATCCGGTGCTCATCGAGGGATCGGCCCTGCGGATTCATCCTCTGGTCTGCACCGCTTACAACGCGGACTTTGACGGCGACCAGATGGCCGTGCATGTGCCTCTTTCCAACGAGGCGCAGATGGAGACGAAGCTGCTGATGCTTTCGCCCAACAACATTTTTTCTCCGGCCAACGGCAAGCCCATCACCAGTCCCACTCAGGATATAACCCTGGGGAGCTACTATCTCACCATCGATCCCCGCAACCGGGATTGTGCGAAGTACTACCGCGACTACTTTGAAGTGCTTTACGCCTACAGCACCCACCACATCAAGATTCATGACGCGGTCATCATCCCCAACCCCGACCGGGGCAAGGACACCTTGTACGGCGACAAGGAGAGCAAATATATCGTCACCACCGCCGGACGGTGCATCTTCAACGAGATCTGGGACGACCGCCTGGGCTTCTACAATCAGGTGGCCAAAAAGAAGCAGCTGGGCAAGCTCATCAGCGATTCCTACAAGATCGCCGGTCACGAGAGCACCATCAAGCTGCTGGACGCGCTGAAGGCCCTGGGATATAAGCACGCCACCCTGGCCGGTCTCTCCATTTCCGTCACCGACCTCAAGGTCCCGGAGAAGAAGGAGAGCCTCATCGAGGATGCCCGTTCTCAGATCGCCAGGGTGGTTGAGCAGTACAATTCCGGCGTGCTCACCGAGGGCGAGCGTCACAACAAGGTGGTCGACATCTGGAATCAGACCAGCAACTCGGTGGCTTCCGAGCTCTTCACCCGGCTTGAAACCGAATCCAAGCGCGGCGACGTCAATCCCATGTACGCCATGCTCGATTCCGGCGCCCGCGGCAGCAAGGATCAGATCAAGCAGCTCGCCGGAATGCGCGGACTTATGGCCAAGCCCAACGGCGAAATCATCGAGCGGCCCATCATCTCCAATTTCCGCGAAGGTCTTTCGGTCCTGGAGTACTTCATCAGTACCCACGGCGCCCGCAAGGGATTGGCCGATACCGCCCTTAAGACCGCCGACTCCGGTTACATGACCCGCAAACTGGTGGATGTGGCTCAGGATGTCATCTGCCGCGAGGAGGATTGCGGCACGGTCAAGGGCATTTGGATGAGCGCCATCGTCGAGGGCGACGAGACCACTCTGCCGCTGCGCGACCGGATCATCGGCCGCTTCAGCGCCCAGGACATCAAGGACCCCGCCTATGAGGACGGACGGCTCATCATTCCCGCCGGAGAGGAGTTCACTCCGGCCATTGCCGACGTCATCGAGCAGAGGGGCATCCAAAAGGTGCTCATCCGTTCCACCCTCACCTGCGAAACCGGCCACGGCGTCTGCGTGAAGTGCTATGGCCGCAACCTCGCCAGCGACCGGGTGGCTCAGATCGGCGACGCGCTCGGCATCATCGCCGCCCAGTCCATCGGCGAACCGGGCACCCAGCTGACCATGCGTACCTTCCATATCGGCGGCACCGCTTCCAGCGCCTACAAGCAGCCGGTGATCACCGCCCGTCAGGCCGGTACGATCAAGCTCGAGCATGTGCGGACGGTGACCAACCAGAAGGGCGAAACCATCGTCGTCAACAAAAACGGATTCGCCGTCATCTACGACGCCGAGGAAGCGGCGCGGCTTGCCGAAAAGGCCCGCGTCGCCGCCGAAGCCGAGGCTTCCATCATCGGCGGCATGTTCAACAGCGGATACGATTACATGGAGGACGCCATAAGCGAGGCCGAACTCGACCGGTATGAACTGGAGGCCGGCGCCATCCTTGAGAAGAAAGACGGCGACATCGTCAATGTCAACGAGCAGTTCGTCCACTGGGATCCGTATCATGTGCCGATCATTATTGAAAAAGAAGGCATCGTCGATCTGGCCGACCTGATCGAGGGGGTCACGCTCGGCAGACAGAAGCGCGGCGGCGTGGAAGAGCTCACCGTGCTGGAGCCCCGGGACGATCTGCATCCGCTGATCCTCATCAAGGACCCCGAGACCGGCGAACTGATCGCCAATTATCCGCTGCCGGCCGGAGCGTTTCTCATGACCCGGAGCGGCGAAAGGGTCACCAGCGGCATGACCGTCGCCCGTGTGCCCCGTCAGACCGCCAAGAACAAGGACATCACCGGAGGTCTGCCCCGGATCGCCGAGCTCTTCGAGGCCCGTCAGCCCAAGGAGGCCGCCGAGATCGCCCGTATTGACGGCATCGTGCATATCGACAAGGTGGTGCGCGGCCGCCGTCTGCTCACGGTCACCAATCAGGAGAGCAAGGTGCCGGAGGAGCACATCATCCTCGCCAACAAGCACCTCACGGTGGGCGAGGGCGATTTCGTCAGCAAGGGGCAGAAGCTCACCGACGGTTCGGTGGTGCCCGAGGATCTGCTGAAGATCTGCGGCGCCCACGAGCTGCAGCGTTATCTGGTGGACGAGATCCAGCAGGTGTACCGCGCCCAGGGTGTGGAGATCAATGACAAACACATTGAGATCATTATCCGGCAGATGATGCAGAAGGTCCGGGTGAAGACGCCCGGCGCCACCGGTTATCTCACCGACGAGATCGTGGACCGGGTCAATTTCGAGCATCGTAACCGCGAGGTCGCCCAGCGCGGCGAGGAGACGGCCACTGCCGAACCCATGCTGCAGGGCATCACCAAGGCGAGTCTGGAGACCGAGAGCTTCATTTCGGCCGCCAGTTTCCAGGACACCACCCGCATCCTCACCGAGGCCGCGACCCTGGGCAAGACCGATTATCTGGACGGCTTTAAGGAAAATGTGATCACCGGTCACCTTATTCCCGCCGGCACCGGCACCGACAAGATGCAGAGCATCCGTCTGATCTACCGCGGGCCGGAGATCGAGCCCGAGCTGCCGGAGATCGAGGAGTCGCCCGAAGGGAGCGAAGAGGATAAGACCATCGACTTCTCCGGTTCCATGGAGGACGATCTGCTCTCCGAGATCAACGCCGCGGTCAGCGAAGCATTCACCGAGGATGTTGCCGGCGACGGCTTTGAGATCACCGACGATCCCGGGAAGTAGGGGAAATGCCCGGAAGCGGTGTCTGAAACCGCTTCCGGGATAAAAAAACGCATTTTATCGGGGTTAATTTACGAATACGACTTGCATTTTCGGAAAAGAAGTGTATTTTAACTAATCCTGTGCAAAAAGTTTTTTGGAGAAAAACAGACATATCATTATAAAACAGGTGAAGGAAAGATGCCGACAACCAATCAGTTGGTCCGTTTGGGCCGCAGCAAGAAAGTGAAGAAGAGCAAGGCCCGTGCCCTTGCCGCTTGTCCGCAGCGCCGTGGAGTCTGCCTGCAGGTTTCCACCCGCACTCCCAAGAAGCCGAACTCCGCGTTGCGGAAGGTCGCCCGTGTCCGTCTTACCAACGGCAACGAGGTGAATGCCTACATCGGCGGCGAGGGACACAATCTTCAGGAGCACTCCGTGGTGCTGGTCAAGGGCGGCCGTGTCCGTGACCTCCCCGGCGTCCGTTATCATATCGTCCGCGGCGCGCTGGACAGCCTGGGCGTGGACAAGCGCCGTCAGGGCCGTTCCAAATACGGCGCCAAGCGGCCGAAGCCGGGCCAGGAAAGCACCGGCAAGAAGAAGTAATCCGGAGGATTTCTTGCGCGGCGGAGCGCCGCGTGGTTCGTTGAAAATCGAATAGAAAATCGCGATACAAGGATAAGCAGAAATGAGAAGACGCAAAGCCGAAAAGCGGGAACTCACCCCTGACGTTAAGTACAACAGTGAATTGGTGGCCCGGCTGATCAATACGATCATGACCAGGGGCAAGAAGTCTACTGCGCAGAACATCGTGTACGGCGCATTTGACCTGATGGGCAGCAAAAAGCCGGATATGCAGCCTTTGGATGTGTTTCTGGGCGCTTTGGAAAATGTCAAGCCGAAGCTTGAGGTGAAGAGCCGCCGGGTGGGCGGCGCCACCTATCAGGTGCCGGTGGAGGTTTCCGGCGAGCGTCAGATCGCTCTGGCCATGCGCTGGATCACCGGTTACGCCCGCGGCCGCAAGGGCCGGTCCATGACCGAGGCTCTTGCCGGCGAACTGCTGGATGCCTTTGACAACACCGGTTCTTCCGTGAAAAAGAAGGATGACACCTACAAGATGGCCATGGCCAACAAGGCGTTTGCTCATTATCGGTGGTAGTTTATGGAAATCTCTCGCGTATTAGGCAAGGACTACAGAGAGTCCGAGAAACGGGTCATTCCGCTTGACCGGACTCGCAATATCGGCATCATGGCCCACATTGACGCCGGTAAGACCACTCTGACCGAGCGTATTCTTTATTACTGCGGAAAGACTCACAAGATCGGCGACACCCATGAGGGTACCGCCACCATGGACTGGATGGCTCAGGAGCAGGAGCGCGGCATCACCATCACCTCCGCGGCCACCACGTGTTTCTGGAAGAAGCACCGTATCAATATCATCGACACCCCCGGACATGTGGACTTCACCGCCGAGGTGGAGCGTTCGCTCCGGGTTTTGGACGGGGCCATCGCGGTTTTCTGTTCGGTCGGCAAGGTTCAGCCTCAGTCTGAAACCGTATGGCGGCAGGCGCAGAAGTATCATGTGCCGGTCATTGCCCTCATCAACAAAATGGACCGTTCCGGCGCCGATTTTTACGGCGCCGTGGAGGAGATCCGCACCAAGCTGGGCGCCGTCCCGCTGCCTCTGGTGCTGCCCATCGGCGCCGAAAATGATTTTGCCGGGGTGATTGACGTGCTGCGGAAAAAGGCCGTCTACACCAACGGCGAAAACGGCGAGGAAATGTCCGAAGACGATATTCCCGCCGAGTATGAGGCGCGGTGGCAGGAAGCCTATTCTCAGGTCGTGGAATGTGTGGCCGAGGCCGACGATCAGATCATGGAGATCTTCCTGAATGACGAGAAGCCGACGGAGACGCAGCTGCGTGAGGCGATCCGCCGGGCCACTCTGAAGAACTCCGTGGTGCCGGTGGCGTGCTGTTCCGCCTTTAAGAAGAAGGGCGTGCAGCCGGTGCTGGACATGGTGATCGATTATCTGCCCAGTCCTCTCGACATCTGGCAGATCGACGGGACCAATCCCGACACCGGAGCGCCGGAGATCCGGCACGCCGGAGACATGCAGCCGTTTTCGGCGCTCATATTCAAAATCATGACCGACCCCTTTGTGGGGAAACTTTATTACTTCCGGGTATACTCCGGCGTGGCCGAGCGCGGCATGGAGGTGGTGAACCCCCGTACCGGACGCCGGGAGCGCATCGGGCGTCTGCTGCAGATGCACGCCAACAGCCGTCAGGAGATCGACCAGGTCTTTTCCGGGGACATCGCCGCGGCCGTCGGGCTCAAGAACGTCACCACCGGCGACACCATCTGCATCGAATCGCAGCCGATCGTGCTGGAATCCATGCACTTCCCCGAACCGGTGATTTCCATCGCCATCGAGCCGAAGACCACCGCGGAACGCGACAAGCTGGCCAAGGGGCTGGTGGCGCTTTCCGAGGAGGACCCGACCTTTCAGGTAAAAACCGACGAGGAAACCGGGCAGACGATCATATCCGGTATGGGCGAGCTGCATCTGGAAATCATTCTCGACCGTCTGGTCCGGGAATTCAAGGTCGAGGCCAATACCGGCGCGCCCCAGGTGGCCTACCGGGAAGCCCTCTCCGGCAGCGGCGACGCCAACACCAAGTTCGTCCGTCAGACCGGCGGTCACGGTCAGTACGGCCATGTCATGCTCACCATCGAGCCGCGTGAGCGCGGTTACGGTCTGGTGGTGGAAAACAAGGTCGTGGGCGGCAACATCCCCAAGGAATTCATCAAGCCCACCGAGATGGGGATCCGCGAAGCCGCGGCAGGCGGCGTGCTGGCCGGGTATCCGGTCATCGACTGTCATGTCTGCATCGTCGACGGCAGCTACCACCCGGTGGACTCCTCCGAAATGGCGTTCAAGATCGCCGGTTCCATGGCGTTCAAGGAGGCGGCCCGCAAGGCCGGCACCTATCTTCTGGAGCCGATCATGAAGGTGGAGATCACCGCGCCGGAGGAAAACATGGGCGATCTCATCGGCGACGTCACCAGCCGCCGGGGCATCATCGTCCAGCTCGACACCACCGGTCAGGCCGGTTTCGGGAAGATCCTTGCGCATATTCCGTTGTCGGAGCTCTTCGGCTACGCGACCGCGATCCGTTCGCTGTCCCGCGGCCGGGCCAGCTACTCCATGGAACCGGCGCATTTCGAGAAGGTACCAAAACAAATTCAAGATAAAGTTGTAACGGAGAGAAATTAAGATGAGCGGCAAATCTCAACGTATCCGCATCCGCCTGCAGGCGTATGAGCATCGTATCCTGGATCAGTCGGTCGCGGAGATCCTCAAGACGGCCAAGCATACCGGCTCCATGGTTGCCGGTCCGATTCCGCTTCCCACCCGGGTTGAGCGCTGGACGGTGAACCGTTCTCCTCATGTGGACAAAAAGTCCATGGAGCAGTTCGAGATCCGTACGCACAAGCGTGTGCTTGACATTCTCAATCCCACCGGCAAGACCGTGGACGAGCTGAAGAAGCTCAATCTGCCCGCCGGCGTCGATATTTCAATCAAGATCGGGTTGTGATTGATGAATGCCGCGATTCCCGCCGCGTTGCCATGGCGGGGAGTGCGGTAACCTGATACCAATGCCGCGGTTCCGATGGCGGTATGTATCGAAAGGAGAGTTATGAAAGGTTTGATCGGAAAGAAAATCGGGATGACTCAGGTCTACGATGAGAAGGGCGTACTGATTCCGGTGACGGTTGTTCAGGCCGGTCCCTGTGTCGTGGTGGACGTGAAGACTCAGGCCCGTGACGGCTATTCCGCCGTCCAGCTGGGCTTTGGCGAGCGCAAGCCGAAGAACGTGGGAAAAGCCGTTCTCGGACATGTCGCCAAGGCGAATTACACCTCCAAAGCTCCCGCGTGCCTCCGCGAGATCCGTCTTGCCGCCGACGAAGCCCTTGAGCTGGGCAGCGTGGTGAAGGCCGATGTGTTTGCCGCCGGGGATTATCTGGACGTGACCGGCACCACCAAGGGCCGGGGCTTCGCCGGTGTTGTGAAGCGTTATCGTTTCGGCGGCGGCCGCGCCAGTCACGGCGGCGCCTGGACCCGTCGGACCGGTTCCATCGGCTGCCGCGAGTGGCCGGGCAATGTCATCAAAGGCAAGCGTATGCCGGGGCACATGGGCAATGCCCGCTGCACCGTGCAGAATCTGCAGGTTGTCCGTGTTCTCGATGAAGAGAGCGTGATTCTCGTCAAAGGCGCCATCCCGGGCGCCAACGGCGGTATTCTCGTGCTGCGCTCCGCAATCAAGAAGCAGAGTAAGTAAAAGGAGAATACAAAATGTCCAACAAGCTTGATATACTGAACATCAAGGGCGAGTGCGTAGGTTCCTACGAAATCCCCAGTGAAGCCATTGAATTGGGCAAGGGCGAGCAGGCTGTTCACGACTGTGTGGTCGCCTTTCAGTCCTCCATCCGCGCCAACAGCGCCCATACCAAGACCAGGGGCGAGGTTTCCGGAGGCGGCGCCAAGCCGTTCCGTCAGAAGGGCCTCGGCCGCGGCCGCGCCGGTTCCAGCCGGAGTCCGGTCTGGGTCGGCGGCGGTGTCATATTCGGACCCCGCAACGAGCGCAACTACATCAAGAAGGTCAACCGCAAGGTGGCCAAGCTGGCGTTGAAGCGTGCTTTCAGCGAGCGTGTCGTCGATGGTTCCATCATCGTGGTCGACGCTCTGAATTTCCCGGATCACAAGACCCGCAACGCCGCGGCGATGCTCAAGGCTCTGAAGGTCGACCGCACGGTGCTGATCGCGGTGCCCGAGTACGAGGAGACCGTTGTTTGCGCCACCGGCAATCTGGCCAATGCCATTTTGCGCCGTTCGGCGAGCATCAACGTCTACGAGATGCTGCGTTTCCACAAATTCGTGTTCACCAAGGATGCGCTGGACGCGTTCATTGAGCGCCTGGTCTGAGAGGGGGGATGAATCATGAACAATGAATATGGTATCATCATAAGTCCGGTCATCACGGAAAAGAACAACGAACTGGCGGCTGCCGGCAAGTATGTTTTCAGGGTCAACCCCAAGGCCGGAAAGATCGAGATCGGCAAAGCTGTCGAGAAGCTCTTCAGCGGCGTCAAGGTCAAGTCCGTCAACATCATGAACTGCGCAGGCAAGCCCAAGCGTGTGGGCCGCACTCCCAGGGTCGGTCGTCGTCCCGACTGGAAAAAGGCGGTCGTCACTCTTGCCGAAGGCTCCATTGATTTCATCTAAGTAGAGGTTGTAAAATGGGACTTAAAAGTTTTAAACCGACTTCGGCCTCCCGCCGCAATATGACGGTGCCGGATTTTGCGGAGATTACCGCCAAGTCGCCGGAGAAGAGCCTGACCAGCGGCAAGAAATCCACCGGCGGCCGGAATTCCTACGGCCGCATCACCACCCGCTTCCGCGGCGCCGGCAACAAGGTCCGTTACCGCGCCATCGACTTCAAGCGCGACAAGGACGGCGTGGCCGGACGGATCGCCACCATTGAGTACGATCCCAACCGCAGCTGCTACATCGCCCTGGTCAATTACGCCGACGGCGAGAAGCGTTATGTGCTCGCTCCGGTCGGCCTCAAGGTCGGAGATGTGATCATGTCCGGCGACAAGGCCGAGCCGCGCAACGGCAACTGCCTGAAGCTCAAGAATATTCCGGTGGGCGTCACCATTCACAACATCGAGCTTGTCCCCGGGCAAGGCGCCAGGATGGTGCGTGCCGCCGGTCAGTCCGCCATTCTTCGCGGCAAGGATGAGGATTATGTGCAGGTGAAGCTCCCCTCCGGCGAGGTCCGCATGGTCCATGCCGAGTGTCGGGCCACCATCGGCCAGGTCGGCAACATGGACCACATGAATGTGAAGATGGGCAAAGCCGGCAAGAAGCGCTACAAGGGCTTCCGGCCCCATGTCCGCGGCGTGGTCATGAACCCGGTCGACCATCCCATGGGCGGCGGCGAGGGCCGTTCCAGCGGCGGCGGTCATCCGGTTTCGCCGTGGGGACAGCTGGCCAAAGGCAAGCGCACCCGCAATCCCAAGAAGGGATCCAAGAAGTTCATCGTTGAGCGGAGGAAGAAGTAATGCCCAGATCGATTAAGAAGGGGCCCTTTGTCGACGCCTGTCTTTTGAAGAAGGTGGAAAAGATGAAAGGGCCGAAGCGTCCGATCAAGACCTGGTCTCGTCGGTCAATGATTATTCCGGATTTCGTGGGGCACACCTTTGAAGTCCACAACGGCAAGAGTTTCGTGCCGGTTTTCGTAACCGAAAACATGGTCGGACACAAGCTCGGCGAATTCTCTCCCACCCGTGTCTTCAAAGATCACGGCGTGGTCTCCGGCAAGTAACCCGGATGCGTTGAGAACCCGGTCGGGGGGTCCGTCTTTTCCGGGCGGGACCGCCGGAAAGCGGCCGGGATCGCTGAAAAGTGGAATGAGCTCGGTGCAATGCCGAACTCATTC
>JAZMZH010000002.1:0-2381 GCA_045585875.1 Victivallaceae bacterium
TGCGGCTGATGACGCTCACCATGTGCTGGTGGGAGCCTTTCAACGCCGCGGAGCGTCTGGACTCCTCGAAGAAGATCATCGAGGCCATGGCCGAACACGGCTTCAATTTCGTCTCCATTACCGTGGGGGCCAATTACAGGAGCGCGTATTTCGAGCCCAACCGTCCGAACCCCTGGAGCCGGAAGGACCTGGAGGAGCTGGTGCGCTTCAGCAACAGCCGGGGCGTGATCGCATTTCCCTACACCCAGTTCGTCAGCCATATCGCCACCGGCCCCCAGGTTGCCCTGCTCAAGGACGCCTCGGGCAAGGCGATCGGCCACGACATCGAGGGGGAGGAATTCTACGAGATCATGCCCAAGGTGCTGGACGAACTGCTGGATATCTTCGACAATCCTCCCTACTTCCGGCTGGGAGGCGACGAGGCCAACAGCTATTTTCAGGCTTTGAAAAAGACGCCGGAGGAAAATGCCCGGCTTTACACGAAGGCCTTCAACTTTCTGGCCGACCATCTGGCCTCCCGCAACTGCCGCTCCATCATCTGGCACGACATGCTCTTCGCTCCGGAGCTGGGCGGACGCCGCGTACAGCTGGGCGGGATCTCCGAGGGCGAGGTCATTCCTTCCGAACTGGCCATGGAGCTGCTCTCCAAAGACATCATCGTCAACTACTGGAATTACGGGGCCGCGGAACGTTATCCGGGACTGGATGATGTCCGCGACGCCGGGTTCGAAGTCTGGGCCAGCACCTGGTTTTTCCCCGAGGGCATCTTCGCGCTGGGGACCTACGCGGGGGCCAACGGGGCGGCCGCCTTTGACGGCACCACCTGGAACAGCAATCATACCAAGGGCGGCGAACTGGTGCTGGTGGGCGAGGTTGCCTGGAACTGCCGGACGGAGGCGGCGGATTTCGACCCCTACGAAATTTTCATGCGGGAGTGGCGCACCGTCCCCCGTTTCGACAATGCCGAATCGGCCTCGCCTCTCAAATTCTCCGACGCGGTGTATCTCACGGACGCTCCGGCGGGCGAGGTGCATGTGGGAAACTTGCGGCTGGAGGCGAAACCCTTCGCCGCCGCCCGGACCGAATTTTTCAATCTCGACGTGCCCGACGACATTCTGGCGTTGAAGGCGGAGCGTCCGGACACAGAGCTTTTCATCGCCGGTTCCGGCGAGCGTTTCGTCCTCAATATCAACCTCATAAACGCGCCGCGCCCGGCCAACAGCGTGGTGCTCTACACGCCATCCTACGGCAAGACCACGGGGCAGAATATCTGGGGCGACGACTGGGCCGTCGTCAACGGCGAGGTGATCCGCGAAACCCACAAAATCGGCGATGTGGAAATCCCTGCGGGCGGCGCGGTGCTCAGCGCCCACACCACGGGAGCCGAACTGCACATGAATTGCAGGAAAATCGCGAAAGACGGCTTCCTGGAGTTTATCGTCTCCCGGACTGCGGAGGAGGGGCTTCTGCCGCCGCTGGCCGCCGAGTGCGGGAAAGCCGCCTCCTCGGTGGTGCTGGTGTTCGCCTCGGAATTGAATATGTACGCCGATGCGCCGACTCCGGCGGCGGAGGTGACGGTGAAGACCGCAGGCGGCAAGGAGGAGAAATTCAAGGTGAACGCGGATTTCGCCCTCAATCCCGATCCCCGCTTTTTCGGGAACTTCAAGCTCTATTATCTGCCGGGCGGACTGCTGGCCGTGGTCTGGGATTCCGATCAGGACAAACCTGCGGAAGTGAGCGTGCAGTTCACCCCCATGGGCGCGGCGATCGGCGCCGCCGTCATTGCCGCGGCGGAGCTGTAAAAAGATTCCTCCTCCCCTCGCGTGCGGGGGAGGAGGCGGACCGCTTCATCGCGGAGGCTGAAACGATCATGCGATTCGCGCGTCCATGCGAATATCCCGCAAGCGGGAGGATTTTTGAAACGGTGCATGAAAAATCGCGCACCGGAACGCTGAAAAAACCATCCGGTTCCGGGCGGAAAACATAAGGACCGAAAACAAGATCAAGGAGGACATGAAGTGAAACATTGGCTTGGAATTGTACTGCTCCTGCTCCAGGGCGCCTGCGTATCGGCGTCGGCGTCGATCCCGGAGCCGGTACTGACTCCGGCGCCCAAGGAGATGGCGGTGGGAGAGCAGCCGGTGGTCTTCGGCTGCGAGTGGCGGATCGAGGGCAAGGACGCCTTCCCCGAGGCGGCCGCCTGGCTGGAGGATGAATTCCGGGCGCGCGGCTGGAAGATTTCCGACGGCGCCGCTTCCGCGGTGAAGCTGAAGAGCGTGGAAGGAAACGGAAACCCCGAGTTTTACACCCTGGAGATCAAGGACGGGGCCGCCGAGCTGGGGGCCGCCGCGAAGGAGGGGATGTTCCGGGCGACGGGGCGT
>JAZMZH010000003.1:0-6574 GCA_045585875.1 Victivallaceae bacterium
GGCAGCCGCTGCTGTTTCGATCACACCTGGTACGGCAATGAGGAGAAATACCGCGCCGCCGCCGCCCGCGACCTGGAGAGACTGCTCCCGGCCGCGGAACGGTCCCATGTGGTCCTCGCGGTGGAAAATCTCCAGTGCGGCCCCTCGTGCGACGCTTTTGAGGCCATGCGCCTCGTCAAACGCTTCCCCTCCCCCTGGCTCGGCCTCTGTTTCGACACGGGGCACGCCAATCTCCTGGAGCCGAAACCGGGACGGGAGGTCCGTAAAATGGCGGGATACATCCTGGAGGCATGGCGGCCGGGAGAGCCCGACTTCACCCCCGGCATCGCGGAATTCATGGCTCCGGAGATCGTCACCGTGCACATTCACGACAATGACGCCCTGGACGACCGCCATGCGCCGCCGGGCGGTTTCGGAGCGGACGGCATTGACTGGAATCGTCTGGCCGGAGTGCTCGGCCGCGCGCCGCGCCTGATCTCCCTCCAGAGCGAAGTGGACAACACCGAAGAGCGCATGCCGATCCTGGGCGAAATCCAGGCACGCATCCTCGAATTCGGCCGGGAATGTGCGGAGGCCGCAGGCTCCGGGACCCGAAAAAAGGGAGAAACCATCCCATGAGCATCTGCACGGATTTCACCCTGATCCGCCACGGCGAAACACTGGAAAATCTGGCCGGAATCCTTCAGGGCCAGGGCGTCGGCCGCCTTTCCGAAAACGGTCTGCGGCAGGCCCGGTGCGCGGCGCTCCGTCTGGCGGACGAACACTTCGACCGCATATACTCCAGCGATCTGCCCCGCGCCATGGAGACCGCCGCCGTGATCGGAGAAGAGCTCGGGGTCGCGCCGATCCCCTGCCCCGGTCTCCGCGAATGGCATCTGGGGGAACTGGAAGGGCGGTCCTGCGAGGAAAATGTTCAGCAATACCCGGAGATCATGCGCTCTTTTCAATACGAGCCCGAAGAGGACATCCCGGTGCCGGGGGGCGAATCCCGGGCGGAATTTTATTCCCGCGTCGCCGCCGCCCTTGAGGAACTGCTCCGCGGCAATCCCGGACGCCGTCTGCTGCTGGTGAGCCACGGAGGGACGATGCGGGCGATATTCCGTCATGTGGCGGGGCCGATCCGGCCCGGCGCGATGATCCCGGTGACCGACAACGCATCCTTCAGCCGGTTTCAGAACCGGGACGGCGTCTGGCAGCTCCGCTCTTGGAATGACACGTCGCACCTGAAAGGCGTTTCCGTCCGCGAGTGCGTGACCTTTTAGCCCCGCCGGGCAGTGCATTCTTCCCAATACTGCCGGAGGCTGAGCACCCGAAATCCATGCTCCTTCAGGTATTCGCAATAGCGGGCGAAAAGCTCCGGAGCGAGATTGCACCAGGGATGCACCAATTCCGGCACTCCGTGAAAGAGAAACACCGGCGCCGTCCCCTCGGGGATATTGGCGAGCGTCCGGTAAAAGGTCAGTAGTGAATCCCCCGAGAGCGAGATCGACGGCACCTGCATGGGATCGTGCGCGCCGACCCGCCAGCACTCGGCGACGGTGGTCCGGGCGATCCGGATGCCCTTGCGCTTCAGTACCGGCGCCATGGCCGGGACGAAAGGCCCGCCGGGGTAGGCGAAGCTCACCTGCGGTTCGCGGATGCCGCACTCCTCCCGGAGGAAGCGCTCCATGGCTTCCAATTCCCGCAGGCAGGCGGCCTCGTCCAATGCGGACATGTCCGGATGGGTCATGGTGTGATTTCCGATTTCAAACCCCCGGGCGTGCAGATCGGCGATCTCCTCCGGTGTCATCAGCGTCGCGCCGTGCTCCCGCCGCCACTCTTCGCTGAAGCGGGTGATGAAAAATGTCGCGTTGAATCCGTACTTTTCCAGCAGCGGCGCCGCGAAATCATAATGATTTTTCACGCAGTCGTCAAAGGTGAACACCACCGTTTTCTCCGGATAATTCCGCGCCGGGATCGGAAAAGCGCACTCCTCCCGGAGGAAATCCAGCGCGTCGTCCGGCCACCGGGAAATATCGCATCTGCCGTGCCCCATCTGCATGCCGTGCGGCCCGGTGGGGAAGAGATGCAGCGAAGCCTTCACCCCGGCGCGGTTCAGCGCCCCGACCATCCGCACGCTGCCGCGGTAATCCACGATCTCGTCGGTCAAGGTATGCCAGCAGTAAGCCGGGGAGGATGCGGGGGTGACCTGTTCGTCCAGAGCGAATTCGCCGGCGAGTTCGTCGAAACGCTTTCCCAGCAGGTTGACGCCGCTGGCCGGGTGGGAGTATTCGGCAAAGGAGATCACCGGATAAGCGAGAAGCATGGCGTCGGATTTGCCGCTGACGCCGGAGTACTCGTCCGGCGGATCGGGGAATTTCCCGTCCAGTACGCCCGTGCACCCGGCCAGATGCGCCCCGGCGGAGAATCCGCATACCGCCACCTTGTCCGGGAGGATCGCGAACTCCTCCGCGCGGCTCCGGATGATCCGGATCGCCCGTCTGGCGTCCCGCAGCGGCCAGAAGGGATCGGCGGGCATCACCCGGTAGTGGAGCACAAAGGCGTTGAATCCCATGTCGCGGAACTTTTCCGCGATGGGGCGGCCCTCGGTCTCCTCGCAGACGCATCCGTAGCCGCCGCCGGGGATGACCAGCATCGCCGGACGGACGACGCCGTCGCCGTGCAGATAACAGTAGAGACCGCACTCCGGGAGGTCCGGATGCCAGAGGGGGATGCGTTCGCCGTCGGCAAAATTCATTTCGTCAATCCTTTCAGTTCATTCCGATGACCGCGCCGTCGCGGAAATCCATCTCCAAAGCCATGGGATGCGCGGGCAGTCCGGGCATGGTCATCACCGAACCGGTGCGGACGATCATGAAACCGGCTCCCGCGGCGACCTCCAGATCCGTGATGTGGATCAGCTCGGGGTCCTCCGAGCCGTCGTTGAGGGCGTAAGGGGTTTTGGCGATGCAGACCGGCAGTTTGCCGTAGGGGCCGCCGGAAAGTTTTTTAAGTTTCTCCAGCGCCGTCGGGGAGAACTCCACTTTGGAGACCTCGTAGAATTTGCGGCAGATGGTGCGGATGCTTTTCTCCAATCCCTCCTCCGGATCGCAGGAGCGGAATTCCACGCCGTCGGCCGCGGGCGTTTCGGCGATCCGTGCAGCCACCAGCCGGGCCAGCGCTTCGCCTCCGGCATCCCCGTCCCGATAGGAGGTCACGACGGCGAAATCGATCCCGTCGGCCCGGCAAAGCTCCTCGAAGAGCGCGACCTCCGCCGCCGAATCCGTGTGAAAGTGATTCAGCGCCGCGCACACCGGCACCGGCCGGGAGAAGTTGGTCCGCATGTGCCGGACATGGATTCTGAGGTTCTCGAAACCGCGCCGGAGGGCCTCGGGATCTTCGCGCTTCAGAGTTTCGGCCGCCGCGCCGCCGTGCATTTTCAGCGCCCGAACGGTGGCCACGATGACGATGGCGTCGGGGGCGATGCCCGCGGCCCGGCACTTGATGTCGGCGAATTTCTCGGCGCCGAGATCCGCGCCGAAGCCGGCCTCGGTCACCACGATTTCCGCGTAACGCATGGCCATGAGAGTGGCGGTCACGGAGTTGCATCCGTGGGCGATGTTGGCGAAAGGCCCCCCGTGAATCAACGCCGGGGTATGGTAGAGCGTCTGCACCAGATTCGGCTTCATCGCGTCCTTGAGCATCATCATCACCGAACCGGTGACGCCCAGATCCCCGACGGTGACCTCCCCTCCGGAGGAATTCAAACCTACGATGATGCGCTCCAGCCGCCGCCGGAGATCGTCGGGGTCCGAGGCCAGACAGAGCACGGCCATGATCTCCGAAGCCACGGTGAGGCGAAAGGATTCGCTCCTCCCCTCCCCGTTCCGTCCGAGGGTGATGTGGCGCAGGGCGCGGTCATTCATGTCGATGCAGCGGTGGAAAAGCACCTCCCGAATATCCAGGGCGTTGCCGTAGTGGATATGATTGTCGATGCAGGCGCAGATCAGATTGTTGGCGGAGGTGACGGCGTGCATGTCGCCGGTGAAGTGGAGATTGATGTCCTCCATGGGGACGACCTGGGCGAGACCGCCGCCGGTGGCGCCGCCCTTTTTCCCGAAAACCGGGCCGAGAGAGGGTTCGCGCAGCGCGATGGCGGCTTTCATGCCGATGCGGTTCAGACCGTCGCCGAGGGCGATGGTGCAGGTGGTCTTGCCCTCTCCGGCGGGGGTGGGATTGATGGCGCTCACCAGCACCAGCCGGGCGGAGGGGCGGCGGCCCCGGGCGGCCTCCAGGGCGATTTTCGCCTTGTCGCGGCCGTAAGGCTCGACGAACTCCGGGGCTATGCCCAGAGCGGCGGCGATCTCCGAAATATTTTTTTTGCTGGCGTTCTGCGCGATTTCCGAATCACTATTCATAAATCCATCCGTTGAAATTTCCATCTGCCCCCCGAGGGATTTTTATAATATACACCACGGCGGGAAATTTGGCAAGCCGGAGGCCGCCCTCCCCGACGGGTTTTCGCGTCAAAAACGCCGTATAAAAAAGATATTGATTTGAATTCGCTTATTCCGGCTGTATATTAAGAATCTCGCAATTTACGGGGAAAATACGGCCATGTTCTTCAGTTCACTGATTTTTCTTTTCGGATTTCCGCCGGTTTCACCGGCGGATCATTTCCTCGCGCCCGCCCCTCTGACCGATCTCCTGCTCCTGTCGGCAGCCCTCTTTTTTTATCTCCGGAGAGAGACGGTTCCTGCGCCGGCGCGGGCCGCGGCGGAAGTTCCGGGGCTGCTCCCGGCCCGATCCCCGAAAGCGGCGAAGGGAGGCGCGGCATGTCCTTAAGGAATTCGAAAAACGTCTCCGGGGGGAGTTTCGCGGAGGTTTTCCGCATCGCCCTGCCCCTGATCCTCTCCAACTCCTGTCATGCCGTCAACATGTTCACCGACCGGCTGATGCTGACCCATTTTTCCCGGGAGGCGGTGGCGGCGGCCTTTACCGGAGGACTGACCAATTTCACCATCTCCTGCATCTTCGTGGGCACCATCGGCTACACCGGAACTTTTGTCGCCCAGTACGAGGGCGCCGGCCGCCGGGACCGGATCGGCAGCGCCGTCTGGCAGGGGATATGGTTGTCGGTGTTCGGAGGACTGCTCCTGCTCACCGGGCTCTTCTGGGCGCGGCCGATGTTTGAACTGTTCGGCCACGATCCGGCGGTGACGGAACAGGAGACGACCTATTTTCAGATCCTCTGCCGGGGCGGCATCGTCTATCTGCTGATCGGCGCGGTTTCCAGCTTCTGGACCGGCCGGGGGAAAACCGCGCTGGTGCTGGCGGTTTCCTTCATCATCACTCTCTTCAATCTGCCGCTGAACTACATTTTCATCTTCGGCAAGCTCGGTCTGCGCCCCATGGGCATCGCCGGAGCGGCCTGGGGGACGGTGCTGTCGGCGCTCATCGGTCTGGTGATCTATTTCGCGCTCTTCTTCTCGCCGGAAGCCAGGAGGAACTTCGCCACCGGCAGGGCGGCGGTGGATTCCGAACTGCTCCGGCGCATGATCCATTACGGACTGCCCAACGGCATCCAGCTGGCGCTGGATCTGCTGGCCTTCAACACCTTCAGCCTGCTTCTCGGCTGTTACGGAGTGGCGGTGCACGAAGCCTCCAGCATCGCCTTCGGCATCAACAACATCGCCTTTTGCCCGATCATCGGCATCGGCATGACCGTATCCATCCTCGCCGGTCAGGGAGTCGGCGCCGGAAACATCCCCTTTGCGAGAAAGTCTCTGCGAAACGGGATGATCATCGTCATGGTCTACACCCTCATCATGATCCTGCTCTTCACCGTGTTTCAGCGCATGGTGCTGGCCCCCTTCGTCAGAAGCGGCGATCCGGAACAGGCGGAAGCCATCCGGATGGCCGGCATCATGCTCTGCTTCATCAGTTTTTACCTGCTCTTCGACGGGGTCAACATCACCGTCTCCAACGCGCTGCGCGGGGCCGGAGACACCCGGTTCCCCATGTGGACGATCACCGTGGTGGGGCTGCTGGGCTTCGCCGCGCCCTGCCTCCTGCTGTATTTCATGAAACAGCCCTGGTGGTCGCTGTGGCTCGCCCTGGTGGCGGAGGTCATCCTCCTGAGCGTGATCTTCTCCCTGCGCTATCTGGGCGGGAAATGGACGCGGATGCGGGTCATCGAGGAGGCTGCGGTCATCGACGCGGAAGAGTTTCGCGGCGGCGGTGAATGAATTTGAGCGTCCGGAAGGCGTCAAACCAGCAGTGAAAAGCCCTTTCCCTCGCCTGCCGCTCCGCCGGGGTGTTGCGCAGGATCTTCGCCCATACCTCCGGGAAGTTCTGTTCCTTAAGCCAGCCCGAAATAAAGGGATCAAGATGCATCAGCGCCTCGGCGTAATCCCCGGGGTCGCTGTTTTTCACCGCGTCGAGCAGCAGTTTCAGCTCCTCGAAGAGCTCCGCCGGATAAGGCGTCGGATCGAATTTCCCGGCCATGATCTCCCGGAGCCGCGGCCCGGTGCCGAAAGGCACCCGCGAGGAAAGCCGCCCCAGCGGGTGGACCGTCGTGCCGGTGATCGCGCCC
>JAZMZH010000004.1:0-46504 GCA_045585875.1 Victivallaceae bacterium
GGACCTTGTTGGAGTAGCCCCACTCATTGTCGTACCAGGCGCAAACCTTGACGAAGGTGCCGTCAAGCTGGATGCCGGCCTTGGCGTCGAAAATGAAGGTGCGGGCGTCGTTGCGGAAATCGGTGGAGACCACGGCGTCCTCGGTGTAGCCGAGAATACCCTTGAGCTCGCCCTCGCTGGCGGCCTTCATGGCGGCGCAGATCTGATCGTAGGTGCACTCGGTGTTCAGCTCCGCGACCAGGTCGACGAAGGACACGTCGCTGGTGGGGACGCGGACGGACATGCCGGTGAGCTTGCCGTTCAGTTCGGGAAGCACCTTGCCCACGGCCTTGGCCGCGCCGGTGCTGGAGGGAATCATGTTCTCAAGGATGCCGCGTCCGCCGCGCCAATCCTTCTTGGAGGGGCCGTCCACGGTCTTCTGGGTGGCGGTGGCGGCATGGATGGTGGTCATGAGGCCGCGCTTGATGCCGAACTTGTCATTGAGGACCTTGGAGATGGGGGCCAGGCAGTTGGTGGTGCAGCTGGCGTTGGAGATGATGGTCTGACCGGCGTAGGTCTTGTCGTTGACGCCGTAGACGAACATGGGGGTCTTGTCCTTGCTGGGCGCGGACATGATGACCTTTTTGGCTCCGGCCTTGATATGGGCGGCGGCCAGCTCTTCGGTCAGGAAGAAGCCGGTGGACTCCACGACCACGTCCGCCTTCAGGGCGCCCCAGGTGATGTTGGCGGGATCTTTTTCGGCGAAGACCTGAATCTTCTTGCCGTCGACGATCAGATAATTGCCGTCAACCTTCACGTCGTGCTGAAAGATCCCGTGGACGGAATCGTATTTCAGCATGTAGGCCAGATAATCGGGATCGAGGAGGTCGTTGATCCCCACGACTTCGATGTCCTTGGCGAAGTTCTCGACAGCGGCACGGAAAACCATGCGACCGATGCGGCCGAAGCCGTTGATACCGACTTTGATCATTTTTTTCTCCATGTTAGGGTTGAAAAAACAGGGTTTGCAATTTTGTCATTTCCTTAATATACATCCGGGAGCGCCGGAAATCAAATCATTCGACGGGATTTCCGGCGAAAACAGCCCTTCGGACCGTCATTTCCCGCACTTGCAGCCGCAGCCGTTTCCGCACTTGAAGTGCGCCTGAATGGCGGCGACCACCTTTTCCGGCGTGAATCCGAATTCTTCGGCCAGAGCCTTGTAGGGGGCGCTGGCGCCGAAGTGATCCAGTCCGATGGAGAGACCTTCGTCGCCCACGACCTTGGCCCAGCCGAAGGTGGAGGCGGCCTCGATGGAGACCCGGCGCTTCACCGACGGAGGCAGCACGCTGTCCCGGTAGGCCTGATCCTGCGCGAAGAATTTCTCCATGCTCACCATGGAGACCACCCGGACCCGGGCGCCCATGCCGCGGACGATTTCGGCGGTGTCCAGGGCCAGATTCACCTCGCTGCCGCTGGCGATGAAGATGACGGTGCAGTCGGGATCGTCGCTGATGACGTAGGCGCCCTTTTCCACGTCGATTCTGGCCGCCATCTCCTCGGTGTAGGGACGGAGGTCCTGACGGGTGCAGAGGATCACCGTCGGGCCGTCGGCCTTGAGGGCGGCGGCATAGCAGTGGGCCACTTCGTGGGCTTCGGCGGGGCGGTAGACGGTGAGTCCGGGGATGGTGCGGAGCATGGCGATCTGCTCGATGGGCTCATGGGTGGGGCCGTCCTCGCCCACGTAGAAGCTGTCGTGGGTGAAGATGTAAAGTTCCTTGAGCTTCATGAGGGCGGCCAGACGGATGGCGGGCTTCATGTAGTCGCTGAATACGAAGAAGGTGGAGGTGTAGGGGATGATCGCCCCGTTGAGGGCCATGCCGTTGCCTGCCATGCCCATGGCCAGCTCGCGGACGCCGAAGTGAAGGTTGCGTCCGGCGCGGTTTTCGGCGGAAAATCCCTCGGCGCCCTTGATGTCGGTCTTGGTGGAGGGGGCCAGGTCGGCGGAACCGCCCAGCAGGGAGGGCACGAGTTTGGCGGCGGCGTTGAGGATGACGCCGGAACTGGCGCGGGTGGCGACGGGCTTCTCGACCGGCGCGGCGGCCAGGAGCTGCTCAAGGATGTCGTCGGGCACGCTGCGATGGAAGAGCTTGTCGATGAGTTCGGAGCGCGCCGGGTCGGCGGCGGCGAACTTGCGGAAGGCTTCGTTCCACTCCGCGGCGGCCTTTTTGCCCTCTTCGACGCGGGCGGCGCAAAACGCGGCCACTTCGGCGGGGACGTAAAACTCTTCGAGGCTGATGCCCAGATTCTTCTTCATGGCGATGACTTCATCGGGGCCCAGGGGCTCGCCGTGGGCGGAGGATTTGCCCTGCTTGTTGGGGGCGCCGAAGCCGATGCTGGTCTTGCCGATGATCATCGTGGGACGGCCGTCGGAAACCACCGCCTGCGCCAGCGCGGCGTCGCACTGGGCCGGGTCGTTGGCGTCGGCGCAGCGGATGATCCGCCATCCGAAGCTCTCGAAGCGGGCGCCCACGTTTTCGGTGAAGGCCAGGGAGGTGGAACCCTCGATGGAGATGGAATTGTCGTCGTAGAAGCAGATGATGTTGTCGAGCTTCAGGTGTCCGGCCAGGGAACCGGCTTCGCTGGAGGCGCCCTCCATCATGCAGCCGTCGCCGCAGATGATGAAGATGCGGCTGCGCCGGAGTCCGGAGCGGTCGAGGCCGGTGACGGCGGCGACGTAGTTGTCGGCGATGGCCATGCCCACGGCGCTGGCGAATCCGGAACCCAGGGGGCCGGTGGTGATGTCCACCCCGGCGGTGTGGCCGTATTCCGGATGGCCGGGGGTTTTGCTGTTCAGCTGGCGGAAGTTCTTAAGTTCGTCGAGGGAGAGGCCGTAGCCGTAGAGATGGAGCAGCGCGTACTCCAGCATGGAGCCGTGACCGGCGGAGAGGACGAAGCGGTCCCGGCCGATCCAGGAGGGATCGGAAGCGTCGAAATGCAGATATTTCTGGAAAAGGGTGACGGCGAAATCCGCCGCGCCGAGAGGCATCCCGGGGTGACCGGACTTGGCTTTCTGGATGGCGTCGGCGGCGAGAGCCCGCACGGTGTTGGCGGTGGCCCGGATGGAGGTTAATTCGCTCATATTTTTCCCTTTCTTTGCGATTTTTGCGTTTTGCGGATTGCAATTCTCCGGATCGTGTGTCATCTTAATAATATAGCTTGAAAGTGACGAAAAGGCAAACGGGATTCACAAATATGTCGGAGCGTTTCATAACATCCACTCTCAACAAAAAGGACGACGAGCGGGAGAACACCCTCAGGCCCCTTTCCTTCCGGGATTTCCCCGGACAGGACCGGATCAAGGAGATCCTGGAGCTCACCGTCCATGCCGCCCGGGAGCGCGGCGAACCCCCCGCCCACATCCTCCTCTCCGGCCCTCCCGGACTCGGCAAAACCACGCTGGCCCACATCGTGGGAGCCGAATTGAAGTGCAACGTGAAGACCTCCAGCGGCCCCGCCATTGAAAAACCCGGCGATCTGGCCGGCCTGCTCACCGGCATGAGCGCCGGCGACATTCTCTTCATCGACGAGATCCACCGTCTCAGCACCACGGTGGAGGAGTACCTGTACAGCGCCATGGAGGATTTCTTCATCGACATCGTCCTGGAACAGGGCCCGGGCGCCCGTTCCGTCCGGCTGAACGTGCCGAAATTCACCCTCATCGGCGCCACCACCCGTCAGGGGATGCTCTCGGCGCCGCTCCGGGCCCGCTTCGGGCTGAATCTGCGCCTGGACTACTACCGACCGGAGATTCTGGAAAAGATCCTCATGCGCTCCGCCGGCATCATGGACGTTTCCCTGGACGCCGAGGGCGCCCGGGAGATCGCGATCCGCAGCCGCGGCACCCCCCGCATCGCCAACAATCTTCTGGCCTGGGCCAGAAACTACGCCATCGTCAGATCTTCGGGCGTGATCTCCGGCGACAGCGCCAGAAAGGCCCTGGCCATGTTCCGGATCGAACCCGACGGCCTGGACGAGATGGATTTGAGGATCCTCGAGACCGTGGTCCGAAATTTCCACGGCGGTCCGGCCGGGCTCAAGACCATCGCCGTGGTGGTGGGGGAGTCCGAGGACACCATCGAGGAGGCTTACGAGCCGTTTCTCATCCGGGAGGGGTATCTGGTGCGCACCAGCCGGGGCAGAATGGCCACGGAGAAGTGCTGGGCCAGGTTCGGACTGACCCCGCCGGCGGCGCTGAAAAATGCCGCCGCGCCGGATCTTTTCGATCAGGAACTGTCGTAAAAAAGAAAGGAGTCGGCCGATGCTGGCAAGCTGGGCAGAGCGTTTGCTGCAATTGCAGAAAATCGACATGGAGATCCGGGCGATGAAAGCCCGGCTGAAACTGATTCCGACCGAGGTCGAAAATCTTTCCCGCCGGATGAAGGAGGCCGCCGCCGCGACGGAGGAGGCCCGAAAAAAGGTCGACAGGGCCGAGCTCTCCCTCCGCAAGGCCGAGGGTGCCATCGCCGCATCGGAGGAGCGCATCCGGAAACTGAAGCAGCAGAGCGCCATGGTGAAGAAAAACAGCGAATATCAGGCCATGCTGGCGGAGATCGAACAGTGCCGCGGCAATATCGGCACGTTTGAGGGCGCCGTGCTGGAGGCCATGGACGAGATCGAGGCCGCAAAGGCCGATTACAAAACCGTTTCCCGGGAGCGGTCCGCGGAAATCGCCGCCTGCCGCCAGGAGATGCTGGAGCTCCGGGACGCGGCAAAGGAATTCGCCGCGGAAATCGCCGCCGGGAGCGAAAAGCGCAAGCTCATCCGGCCCATGATCAACGGCGAGCTCCTCAGCCGTTACGAGCAGCTGGAGAAGACCGGTTCCGGGCTTCCCGCGGCGGAGGTGGGCGAGGACGGCATCTGCGGCAACTGCCGCCTGCAGGTCACCACACAGGATCTCTACGACCTCAAGGCCGGGAAAATCTGCTACTGCAACAACTGCATGCACATCATCTACTCCCGGCAAGTCGAGAAATCCTGACCGTCGGCACGGACGGGAAACGGCGATGAAAACGGCCATTCCGCGGAGGATCGCCGTCATTCATGAGGACGGTTCGGAATCTTGATCGGAGAAAAAGCATGTCGGAGACCATGGAGGATTTCGCCCGGATTTCCGGGCTGGACGAGGCGGAAGTGCGGACGCTGCGCCGGATTGCGGCGGACCGCGCCGTGATGGCAAAGGCTTCGGAGATCGCGGAGAACTTCTTCATCGCGCCGCGGAAGGGATGGAGTCCGGATATGCCGGAGGGCCCGGCCCTCTCCGGGGCGTGGTTCGGGGCGGCGTGGCTGAGTCAGGATTCTTCGCGGGAAAGGTATCGCGCCCTGGGCATCCCCGAGCCGGTATGGCTGGAGAGCATGACGGATCTGAAAATCTGGCTGCGCAATGAACGGCGCAACAGCGGTACGATCGGGCTCGGACCGCGGAGCCGCCTGTGGCAGGTGGAAATCTACCGCGGGCAGGTGACCCGCCATGGACGACTGGAGTGCAACAGCGAATTCTTTTACAGCGGAGCGCCGCTTGATGACGGAAACGGGCGGAATATCCTCAGTCCCGGCGATCCGGTCATCAATCTGCATATTCCGGAGGACGGGCCGCTGGATCTCGACGCCTGCGGAGTCTCCATGCGGAGGATCGCGGAATTTTTCGCCTCCTGGAAGCCCGGGTATGAATGGAAGGGGTTTCTCTGTCAGAGCTGGCTGCTGGACCGTCAGCTGCGGCCCATGCTGCCGGCGGACTCCAATATTCTGAAGTTTCAGGATCTGGGGTTCCGTTATCGGATGCACGAAACCGAGGATACGATATTCCGTATTTTCGGCTACGCCGATCCGGAATCGCTGCCCGCGCCCAACGCCTTTCAGCGAGGCGCGGCGGAGTTCATCCGCCGGGGCGGCAAGTTCATCGAGGAGGGGATGTTCATCCCGCGCCGGACCGTGGAGGCGGCGGACTTCCGTCTCCGGGAAATGAGTTAGCGGCGCGCTCCGGTGTCCCCGGATTCCGGGGAGATTCCGGGCCGGAACGCGGCGGGGTCGCGCAAAATACGTCACCGGGGTTCGTGCGATACCGTTCCTTTTGGCGGGATTTCACGCTTGCGGCTTGAATTTTCCGGCAAACGGTGTTAAATTACTGTTTTCCGGTTATTTTCATGAAAACGGAGGAATGAAATGGGAAAACTTTTTGAAGAGACTGTGGAAACCTACAGCAAATATATTCTGCCCACCTACCGTCCCGGCGCTTTTTTCTGCCGCGGCGAGGGCTGCCGCCTTTACGATGATGACGGACGGGAATACCTCGACTTCGCCTCCGGCATCAGCGTCTGCAATCTGGGACACTGTCACCCCGCGGTCACCGCCGCCGTCGCCGAACAGGCCGGGACCCTGGTGCATGTCTCCAACCTCTTTTACAACCCGGTGACGCCCAGACTGGCCGAGGCCATCATCGGCAAGTGCTTCGACGGCGCGGTGTTTTTCTGCAATTCCGGAGCCGAGGCCAACGAGGGCCTGATCAAGCTGGCGCGCAAATTCGGCTCCGCCACCGGACGCAGCCGGATCGTGGCCATGAACGACAGTTTCCACGGACGGACCCTGGCCACGCTGGCCGCCACCGGCAGGAGCAAGTACCGCAAGGGGTTTGCTCCGGACATGCCGGGATTCGATTTCGCCGACTTCAACAGCATCGAGAGCGTCCGGGCCGCGGTGACGCCCGAAACCTGCGCCGTCCTTCTGGAACCGGTCCAGGGCGAGGGCGGCATACTCCCGGCGAAACCGGAATTCCTCCGCATGGTCCGGGAACTCTGCGACGAAAAGAATCTGCTGCTGCTCTTTGACGAGGTCCAGTGCGGCATGGGCCGCACCGGCTATCTTTACGCCTGGCAGGGCTACGGGGTCGAGCCGGACGCCTTTTCCATGGCCAAGGCCATCGCCAACGGTCTGCCCATGGGCGCCGTGGTGGTCAAACGCAAGCACTGCGGCGTCCTGCAGCCGGGCGAACATGCCAGCACCTTCGGCGGCACGCCCCTGGTCAGCGCGGCGGCGCTGGCGGTGTTCCGCACCATCGAGCGGGATCACATCCTGGAAAACTGCCGTACGCAGGGGGAATACATCATGGATTCGCTGCGCCGGATCACCGCCGGAAAGTCCTGGGTGAAGGAGGTCCGGGGGCGGGGGCTGATGATCGGCACGGTGCTGGACCGCCCCGCGGCGGGGCTTCAGAAG
The DNA here is from genome assembly GCA_045585875.1 of Victivallaceae bacterium. GTDB lineage: Bacteria > Verrucomicrobiota > Lentisphaeria > Victivallales > Victivallaceae > JAVBQJ01. The sequence continues at coordinate 7,252 of JAZMZH010000004.1, forward strand.
TGCGCCGCGGAGCTGGGTCTCGTGACCCTCACCGCCGGCGAAACCGTCTGGAGATGGCTGCCGCCTCTGATCATAACCCGGGCCGACGCCGACCGGGCGCTGGCCATTGCGGCGGAGGCCGTCGCCGCTTTTGAAAAAAGTTTCTGACTGCAATTTGAGGAGTGAATCATGCTGAATAAAGACCTTTTGACCATGCAGGAGCTGACGCTCCCGGAATTTGAAACCCTGATGAAGCTGACCGCGCGTCTCAAGTCCGAGCGGCACCGCCCGGATTTCAAACCTCTGGCCGGGCGCTCCATCGGCATGATTTTCGCCAAGTCCTCCACCCGCACCCGCGTGAGTTTCGAGGTCGGCGTCAACGAGCTCGGGGGGCAGGCGCTCTATCTGGACGCCGGGCGGATGCAGGTGGGCCGCGGCGAAACCGTGGCCGACACCGCCCGGGTGCTGGAGCGTTATCTGGCCGGGATCGTCATCCGCACCTACAAACAGTCCGATGTGGAGGAGCTGGCCAGGTTCGCCGGCATCCCGGTGATCAACGCCCTCACCGACGAATTTCATCCCTGTCAGGTGCTTGCCGACCTTTTCACCATTCTGGAATACTCCGGCACCCTCAAGGGGGTGAAGCTGGTCTTCTTCGGCGACGGCGCCAGCAACATGGCCAACACCCTGATCGTCGGTTCGGCCCTGACCGGACTGGAGGTGGTCATCGCCGCCCCCGAAGCCTACCGCCCCAGCGAAAAACTCCTCGCTTCCGCGCCCCGGGCCCGGTGGGAAAAGGACCCGATGGCGGCGGCGGAAGGAGCGGACTACCTCTACGGAGACGTCTTCGTGAGCATGGGATTTGAGGAGGAAAAGGCGGAACGGCTGAAGCTGCTGGCCCCCTATCAGATCAATGCGGCGGTCTTCGCGCGGGCCAACAGGAGCGCCAAGTTCCTCCACTGTCTCCCGGCGCACCGCGGCGAAGAGGTGACGGCGGAGATCATGGATTCTCCGGCCAGCATTGTTTTCGATCAGGCGGAGAATCGTCTCCACGTCCAAAAGGCGGTCCTGTGCACCATATTCGGCAAAATAGACGAAAAAATTTCAGGAGAGAGATTATGAAAATTTCCGTCGTCGGCTGTTCGCTGGGGGATTTCCTTTTCACGGGGATCGATTTTTCCGGGGCCGCCTTTGCCCGGTACCGTTCCCGCCGTCCCGGAGACGGGGGCCTGGAGCCGGGCAAGCTGGTTTTCGCCGATGCCCTGAGCCGATTTTCCGGGGTGCCGGTGCAGGACATCCTGCTGGAGCTCTCCGGCTCCGGCAAGCCCGACAACTTCAATCTGGGCGGTCCGGCCATCGTCGGCGCGATCAACGCCTGCCAGCTCTCCGGCGCGGGCTGCGACTTTGAATTTTTCGGGCGTCTGGGGCGGGACGAAACCGGCGACATGATGATGAAGATCATTTCATCCACCGGCATCGGCACCGGCGGCTACCTGCGCGCCGAAGGGCTCTCTCCATTCACATGGGTGCTCTCCGACCCCTCCTACCACAACGGCAAGGGCGAACGGTGCTTCATCAACAACGTGGGCGTGGCCGGAAACTTCTCGGAACTGCCGGATGAATTTTTCGACGGCGACGTGCATTTTTACGGCGCCACGGCGCTGACCTTCGGCATCCACGACACCCTCTCCAAACACCTCAAACGCAGCAAGGCCGCCGGAAAGACGACCATGGTTTCCACGGTTTTCGATTTCCGCAACGAGCTGCGCGACCCGGTCGGGCGCTGGCCGATGGGGGACGGGGACGAATCCTACCGCTGCATCGACCTGCTGGCGGTGGACTGGGACGAGGCGGTGCGTCTCTCCGGATGCGGCCGTCCGGAAACCATCACGGACTTTTTCCTGAAAAAGGGCGTCGGATCGGTGGTCATCACCCACGGAGCCAAAGACTACTACGCGGTCAGCGCCGGTACGTTTTTCGAGCCGCGCCCCCTGATGTCCCTGCCGGTGGCGGCGGTCATCGACGAATATCTGGCCGAAGATCCCTCCCGCCGGGGCGACACCACCGGCTGCGGGGACAACTTCGCCGGAGGGCTGCTCACCGGCATCGTCCGGGAGCTCTCGGCGGGGAAAAAGCCGGGAGAAATCTCCCTGGCCGAGGCCTGCCTCTGGGCCGGGATCTCCGGGGGATTTGCCTGCACCACCGTCGGCGGCACCTACCGGGAGAGCCGTCCCGGCGAGAAACTGGAAAAGGTTTCGGTGTTTCTGGAACCCTATCGCAAACAACTGGCCCCATTTTTCGCCTGAACATAAGGAAAGATCATCATGTCTGAGGAAAAAACCGGTCGTCTCTGCTATCCCATCCGTCTTGCCGTCCGCACGGTGAGGCTCTTCGCCGAATCCAAGTGCCCGCTCTGGGCATCGGCGCTGACCTACTATTCGCTCTTTTCCATCGTGCCCCTGCTGGCGCTCTTTTTCGGCATCTTCAAGGGGTTCGGCCTGGAGGAAAAGATCGAATCCTTTCTGACCGAAAAACTTGCCAACCATCAGGAAATACTCCGGCAGATACTGGAATTTTCCCAGAACATGCTGGAGCGCACCAAAGGCGGAGTGGTCGCCGGCATCGGCGTCGTGGTGCTGCTCTACTCGGTCATATCCATGATCCGCCACATCGAGCGGGCCGTGGAGAGCATACTCGGCGTGAAATCCGGCCGCGGCTTCATGCGCATCATCGCCGATTATCTGGCGCTGCTGCTGATCTGTCCGCTTTTGCTCATTCTCGCCAACAGCGCGACGCTGATGTTCAACTCGTTCACCCTCAGGATGCTGGAGATGAGGGGCTGGATTCAGGCGCTCGGCGGGCCGCTGTTCGCGGTATTGCAGGTGCTTTCGGCGTGGCTGCTCTCGGGAATTTTCTTCATGCTGCTCTTCAAGGCCCTTTCCAACGGCAAGATGCGGGCGGTGCCCGCGATCTGCGGCGGCCTGCTCTGCGGACTGCTGATCCAGGCGCTGCAGCACGGGTATTTTTATCTGCAGAAATTTCTGACCGGCTACAATGCCGTTTACGGCAGTTTCGCGGCGCTGCCTCTTTTCCTGATGTGGATCTATGTGAATTGGAATCTCATCCTGATCGGCGTGGCTTTCGCCAGCGCCATGCAGGGGATGAACACCATCGAATTCGATTCCGAGGATACGGAAAAGGAGAGCCGGGCTCCGGGACGCCGTCTCCTCATCCTCACCGCGGCTCTGATCACCAAGTATTACTCGTCGGCCCGCAAGGCTCCCGACGACGAGCTGCTGGCCTCCCGCTGCGGGGTGGGGCTGCGGCGGATGCGTCTCTGCCTGGACGAACTGAAAAAAGCGGAGATCATCTTTTCGGTGAACAAAAACGACGGCACCTCGGGTTACATCCCGGCGATTCCTCCGGAGATGATGACCATCGGACGGGTCATGGAGCGCCTGGACGCGGAGAACATCCCCCTGAATCCCTGCGATGCCGAGGTCCGCAAGGTCAATATCGAGCTGGGCAGAATTTATCAGGATGACAAGGACCTGCTCCTGGGCTGTCATCTTAAGGATATCTGATCCCGGGATGACCGCGGAAGTATGCTCCACCAGTCCGTCACAGAGTGCTCCGGGGCCCGGCACGGCAGCGTCCGGGCGGGGAGGATATGCGCCGTCCTGCTGCTGCTTGCGGCGGTGACCGCGGCGCTGGCGCCGGTTTTCAGGTTCCCGGGCGACGGGGCTTTCGCCGGATACGCGGCGGAGGTGGAGAATATTTCCAGAAATCTGGAGCGGGGGATATTCCCGGTCTACATGGATTTTGAAGCGTCGAACGGTGCGGGTTTCGCCTCCGGTCTGCGGGCGCAGAATATCCTTTTCACACCGGCGGCTCTGCTGGTGACGGCGGGAGTTTCCGCGGCGACGGCGCTGCATCTGCTGACGGTCGGCTTCGGTCTTTTCGGGGCGTTCAGCGCCGCCTTTGCGGCGTGGAGCATCTCCCGGAGCGGATTTGCGGCATTTGCCGCCGGAATGCTCTACGGGGTCAGCGCCTGGGGCATGAATCTGGTGTTCGTCTATTTCCGGCTGCCGGTTTTTTACGCCGGGGCCTTCGTGCCCTGGGTGCTGCTGGGCTGCGGGCAGCTGATCCGCTCCGGGAAACCGGCCTGGGGGGCGTTTGCCTTCGGATGGGCCGGCATCCTGGCCGCAGACCTTTCGGCCGCGGCGGTGACGGGCGTATTCTGCGGGGCGCTCATGCTGGCGGAGATCCATGTCTTTGCGGCCGAGCCCCGGCGTCTGCTGCTGGCGGCGGGCGCTCTGGTGACGGCGCTGGGCGTCAACGCCTTTTACCTGCTGCCCCTGTGGGAGGAGTGCGCCGCCGGAAATCTGGCGTTTCCGACGGCGGAAGCCTTTTGCGGGGAGGGCGCCGCGCCGCCGCTGCGCCTGATCGGTGAATTCAATCCGGCCGGGATGCCCGCCGGGGTCGGAGTGATCGTCGCGGCGGCGGCGCTGCAGCGTTTCCGTTTCGCATCCGACGGTTCGCGGGAGATGCGCTTCATGGACGACATGCTGATCGCGGGAGCGTTGGCGCTGCTGGCGGCGACGGATTTTCTGCCCTGGGAAAACCTTTCCGGGCTCAGACGCCTGATCGGCGGTCCCTGGCGGCTCTGTCTGCCGGCGACGGCGGCGCTGGCGATCGGCGGCGCTCTGGCGCTGCATTATGCGGCCGTGCAGGGGAAGATTTCCCGCCGGGGCTGGATCTTCTGGCTGCTGGCGGGCTGCTTGTCCGTATGGGGTTTTGCCCTGGAGCGTTCGCTGAATGCGGCGCCTCCGCCGCGGCAAAATCCCGCGGCGGAGGCGGCTGCGCTCCCGGAAGAACCGGTGCCGGTGACCGGAGCCGCCGGGATCGGCGTTTCCGGGCGCTCCTGCCGGGCGCTGGAGCTGGAATATGTCAAGGTCCCGGGGCCGGCCTGTCACGTGGAGCTGCCGCTGCGTTACTACTGCGGGTGGAGCGCGGTTTCCGACGACGGAGTACCGGTGGAGGTGACGGCGGGGCCCCATGGAGGGGTGATGCTGGAGCTGCCCATCGAGACGGCCTCCGGGCGGGTCACGGCGATTTACACCGGGAGCCGCCTGCTTCACACCGGGGGGGCGGTGAGCGTATGCCTGCTGGCTTTCGGCGGCGCGGCCTGGGCGGCCGGGCGGCTGAAGCGAGGCGGAAGGAAGAAATCGGTTAAGAAAGATGAAAATATCAACAGCAAGAGGGAAAAATGCTAGCTTCCGAAATCCGTTCCAAGTATCTGTCGTTTTTTGAGAGCCGGGGCCACAAGCGCATCCCCAGCGCCCCGGTGGTGCCGGAGAACGATCCCACCTGTCTTTTCACCACCGCCGGGATGCACCCGCTGGTGCCCTATCTGGCCGGTCAGCCCCATCCCGCCGGGAAGCGGCTCACCGATGTGCAGAAGTGCATCCGCACCGGCGACATCGACGACGTGGGCGATCCGGTGCATCTGACCTTTTTTGAAATGCTCGGCAACTGGTCGCTGGGAGATTACTTCAAAAACGAGGCCATCGAGTACAGTTTTGAATTTCTCACCGGCCGCGAGTGGCTGAACATCCCCCTGAACATGCTGGGAGTGACGGTGTTCGCCGGGGACGGGGACTGTCCTTTTGACGAAGAGGCTTTTGACAAATGGCGCTCCCTGGGGATGCCGGAGGGCCGCATCGCCCGCCGTCCCAAGTCCGACAACTGGTGGGGTCCCGCCGGTCAGACCGGCCCCTGCGGTCCGGACACCGAGATGTTTTACTGGACCGGCGACGGGCCAGCTCCCGAGGTCTTCGATCCCGACGACAAGCGCTGGGTGGAGATATGGAACGATGTCTTCATGCAGTACAACAAGACCGCCGACGGGAAGTTTGAACCGCTCAAGCAGAAAAATATCGACACCGGCATGGGGCTGGAGCGGGTCACCGCCATCCTCCAGGGGCGGAAAAGCTGCTACGAAACCGAACTCTTTCTGCCCCTCTTCGCCAAGCTGGATTCCCTCCGGGGTCTTGCGGCCGCGCCTGCCGAACGCACCCGCGGCGAGCGCATCATCGTCGATCATCTCCGGGCGGCGGTGTTCATCATCGCCGACGGCATCCTGCCCGGAAACGTGGATCAGGGTTACGTCCTGCGCCGCCTGATCCGCCGGGCCATCCGGGAGGGGCGCGGGCTGGGACTGGAGAATTTCACCGCCGACTTCGCCTCCGCCGTGGTGGAGCTCTTCGGCGGAGTCTATCCCGAAGTGGAGAAGAACGCCGAAGCCATCCGCGCCGCCCTCACCGCCGAGGAGAAGCAGTTTCTCTCCACGCTGGAACGGGGCACCGCGGAATTCAACAAGCTCATTGCCCGGGTGCCCGAATATGTGCAGAAAAAACAGATTTCCGGCAAAAACGCCTTCTTCCTCTACGAGACCTACGGATTCCCGCTGGAGCTGACCGTGGAGATGGCTTCGGAAAAGGGCTTCACCGTGGACGTGGACGGATTCAAGGCCGCCTACGCCAAGCATCAGGAACTTTCCCGGCAGGGGGCGGAGCAGAAATTCAAGGGCGGGCTGGCCGATCACTCCGAGGAGACGGCGAAACTTCACACCGCCACCCATCTGCTCCAGGCCGCCCTGCGCAAGGTCCTGGGGCCCCACGTCGCCCAGAAAGGCTCCAACATCACCGCCGAGCGGCTGCGCTTCGACTTTTCCCACGACGAAAAGATGACTCCGGAACAGATCGCCGAAACCGAACGGATCGTCAACGAGTGGATCAGGGCCGCCGCGCCGGTGGTCTGCGAGGAGATGAGCCTGGAAGATGCCAAAAAATCCGGGGCCACCGGGCTCTTTGAATCCCGCTACGGGGAGCGGGTGAGGGTCTATACCATGGGGAGCTTCAGCAAGGAGATCTGCGGGGGCCCCCACGCCTCCAACACCGGGGATCTGGTCGGTTTCAAGATCCTCAAGGAGGAGAGTTCCAGCCGCGGCGTCCGGCGCATCAAGGCCGTGATCGGACGATGAAGAAACGAAATCACCGCAAACACCCAGGGAGGCAGTCATGAGCAGCGCTGAAATCAGGTTTGACCGCACGGAAAACGGCACCACCCGGATCGTCATCTCCGGAAGGGCGAATTTTGAAACCGCCGTCCCCATCCGGGATTTCGTCAAAAAACTTCCCCCCTCCTTCCGGCAGGTGGCCATTGATCTCGGCGCCTGCACCGGCATGGATTCCACCTTTATGGGGGTGCTCTCCATGCTGGGGCTTCAGGCCCGGAAATGCCAGGCCCGGGTCCTGCTGGAAAATGCCGACGGCGGGAACCGCGCGCTGCTGTCCGGTCTCGGCGTGGCCAAGCTTTTCACCTTTGTCGAAACCGCTTCCGCCGAAAACGGCAGCGGCGAACCCGCCGGCCAGCCGGCCTCCACGCCTCTGGAAACCGCCGAAACCGTGCTGGAGGCGCACCGTACCCTGATGGAGGCCGACGCCGAAAACGTGAAACGTTTTCAGACGGTCGTGGAACTGGCCGGCAAGGACGTGGAGAATTTGCGCGGCGGCAAATCGGAATGACCGGCAACTATCACACCCACACGTTTTTCTGCAGACACGCTTCGGGGACGCCCTCTGACTACTGCCGCGAAGCGGTGCGCCTCGGAATGGATGTTCTGGGGTTCTCCGATCACTGCCCCTGGCCGGACGGGCTGTGGCGGGAGGTCCGCATGGATATGAGCGAGCTGGACGATTATTTCCGGATGATCGCGGACGCCGGGAGGGAATTCCCCGGACTCGAGGTCCATCGGGGTCTGGAGTGCGAATTCCGCGAGGATCTGGGAAGTTTTCTGCCCGACGCCTTTTTCCGGCCCGGCCGTGCGGAATACATCCTGCTGGCCGTTCACGCTTACCTGGACGGGACGGGGCGGTGGCATGACTCGTGGAATATCCGCGACCCCCGGGAGCTGATCGCCTACGCCCGGCACGCCGCCCGGGCGCTGGAGAGCGGATGGTTCACCGCCTTCGCTCATCCGGATATCTTCGCCTGCGGCGGCTGTCCCCGGGACGAAAGCACCGCCGAGGCCGCCGCGATCATCCTGCGGGCGGCGGCCGACTGCCGCATCCCTTTGGAAATCAACTGCAACGGCCTGAGAAAAGGGATGATCCGCGACGCGTCGGGACAAATGCGCCTCATGTACCCCTATCGGCCCTTCTGGGAAATGGCCGCGGATTACGATGTGCGGGTTTTCATCGGAGCCGACGCCCACACTCCGGGCAATCTCGGAGACAAACGCTCCGAATGTCTGGCGCTGGCTGCGGAGTGCGGGCTGCAGGTCGTCGAAACCCTCCCCATGCGCCGGAGCTGAACTTCCGGCGGGGCTCCGGATCACATCACGCCTGCGATCTCGTCGGCGAGGCCGCGGGCCGAGGAGTAAACGATCCGGGCGGCCAGTTCCACTGCCGTCACCGCCTTGCGGTATTCCGCCGGGAGCCGATGAAGCCGATCCCGGTAGCGCTCCCGGAAGATTTCCGGCAGATGGTCCAGAATGATCTCGTCGGTCATGAGCTCGGGGTGCGAATCCAGGTATTCCGAGATCTGGATATTTTTCGCATTGATGGCGCGTGAGAGCTCCTCGGTGAGCTCTGTCATCATGCGGCCGGTGGTGCGGCGCATGGAAAAGAGCCATTCCGCCTCTCTCGCCGCCGCCCGTTCCAGTTTTTTCATCACCTCCGGCACCAGCACCGGCTTGGCCGCCATGAATTCGGCGGCGTCCAGCATCAGACCGCTGAGAATTTCATAGGACGAGGTGATGACGCCGCACTTGTTGGCGGAGGCGTCTTTGACGATCAGCACGCCGTTTTTCTGCAGCTCGATCCGCGCGGCGGGGGTGATGAAGGAATTGGCCCCCTCCACGATGGCCAGACAGCCCCGGTCCTCCTCTTTCACATGACGTCTCCAGTTGGAGTCGCCGATGGTGGACGGACGTCCGCCGCAGGGGATCATGAAATCGGCGTAATACTCCAGATTGCCCTGATAACGCCGCATGAATTCGTCCCTGCTCAGAGAGAGTTCCCTTTTTTCGCCGCCGCGGACCTCCACGGCCCGGTGGTGTTCGTCGCCTCTGGCGTCGGTGACGGCCTCCGCGAAGAGCATCACCGCGCCCTCGCCCTTGAGCAGAGCCGGGTCGAAGGCGTCGAGATTGCTTTTCAGAAGCAATTTTTCCAGCCCGGCCCGGTCGATGCCCTCGGGGTCGCGGATGGCGGCGGGGCCGTCGGTGATGGCGGTGATGCGCATCCCGGGGTAGACGGGTTTGCCGTTTTCGGTGCGGAGGAGGATTTTCAGCATGTTTCCGGCCACGTCTCCGGCCGGTCCTCCGGATATTTTCACGGTGAATCCGTCCCGGCGCGGATCGATGCCGAACTCCTTCATGGTGCGCACGAGGTAGGTGTGCACGCCGAAACTGGTGACGCCGTACTCCTTATGGTTGATGCCGCTGTCGGGTTTGCCGGAGATGACGCCGCTGCCGAGCAGGTATCCCCGGTCGGCGGCGTAGTCGCCCATAAAGGAGATCATGGCGTCGAACATGTTTTCATCGGGACCGATCTCGATGATTTCCCGGCGTCCGGCGGTGTCTTTCACGGATTTTTCCCGGGGTTTGCCTTTCGCGTCGTAATTGATCAGCGAGAGAAAGGCGTCGAAGACGGCGGTCTGGGCCTCCCACAGCACCGGTTTGACCTGTTCCCGGGGCAGATCGGTGTCCAAAAGCAGGATCATCTTGGCTCCGCCCTCGTAGATGTCCTTATTTTTCATGTGCTGGGTATGGGCCAGGACGTAACCCTCGCGGAAGAGTTCGTCGTGAGCGGCGTTGTAGAGGTCGCGATTTTCCAGCGCACCCGGGATGCGGCGCGGGATGACCGTCCGCCAGCCGCCCCGGGCGATCTCGGAAAACCGGATCTGGAATCCGGCGGCGTTGGCCCGGTGAAAGAAGAATACTCCGACGGGCCGGTCCGCCGGGAAGGATTTTCCGTAGTTCTCCGCAAGCCCGGAAAAGAAGTCCATGAAGCCGGGGGTGAGCCGGAAAGCCAGCGCGCCCTTGTCCGCCGCGAAGAAGTTGCACTTGACCGTGCACTCCACCCAGGTCAGCATCCCGAGGAAGATGTTTTTCGCCCAGGCGTCCCGCTCCGCCAGACCGCTGTTGATGCCGGAGATCTCCTCGCGGATGGCGGCGGCTTCCCGGGCAAGCTCTTCCGGGCCGGCCTGCCGATCCGGCGCCAGACGGTCCCGGAAGAAGTTGAAGATGCGGATGGAGAGTTCGGGGTAGATGGTGATGATCCGTTTGATGTTGTTCTCCATATAGGCGGAGTGGTTCACAAAGGCGAACTGGCTGTGAAGAAATTCGGCGGCGGCGCGGAAAAATGCCGCGTCGGCCGGGTTCATGCCGCGTTTCAGGCAGAATTCATGGTGGAATATGTCGTCGATGCCGCTCCAGTAGAGGGCTTTCACCGCCCGTTCGAGTTCCGCCATGTCGCCGGGGGCTCCGGAAAAATAAAAGCTGCCGCAATGGACGGTGACGTGCTTCAGGTCGGCGGGATCGTCGTTGCGGGAGAATTCCCGCCAGTAGGCGCGCTTGATGTTGCAGTTGTAGAGATTCAGCGCCGCCGCCGCCCGGTTGAAGAAGTCTCCGCCGCCTCCGGCGTCCCGGGCGAGGATCAGCATCCGGTAGCCGTCGCTGTGCTCGGCGATCCTGACCGTCGCCGCGGCCCGGCCCTCCGCCTCCAGCGCCATGAGCATGCGTTCCACGATGCGGTCGGCGGTCAGATCCCGGAGCATGGTCCAGTTCAGACGGGCGTAGAGATTTTTCAGAGCTTTCCGGATCCGCGGCGGCTGCGCGGGCGCGGCGGCGAGAAGCTCCTCAAAGGTGTACTTGGCATCGGCGGCGTAATCCGGGAGCAGGGTGAACTCCTCCACCGCCAGATAACAATCCCCCTCCTCGCCGGAAACGAAAGGCCGGACGGACTCATGGATCATGGCTCCGCGAAACCGGAAGGGGTTTTCCTGAATGTAGCGGTGGATGTTTTCATGGGAGGCGAGGTAGACCCGGTAGAGCTTGCCGTTTCTCCTCCGCTCGACGGCGGGGCCGTCGGGGAGCAGCTGGGAAACGCAGGCCAGCAGCACGGCCAGGGTCTCGTCGTCCACGGTCACGAAGAAATACTCCGGCATCAGCCGGTGCATTTTTTCAAAACAGACCCGGAGCTGACGGGAGTTTTCGGTGATGGCGGCTTCCAGAGATTTCTGACGATCCATGGCATCCTCGCTTTTTTTTTGCCGACGGAGTCCCGAAGGGGCTTCCCCGATCGGCGCATAAGATCTTGACAATATTTCTTAAACTCGCTGCTGATGCATAATTTACTGCATATTTGCGCGATCGCAATACATATTTCATGCTTTTTGATATGCAATCATGCTTTATGATGCATTTCTGCCGCGGGGGGCGCCGCCCGGAGGGAAGATGCGGAGGACGAGCCGTGACCTTGCTCCGGAAACGGAAATGCCGCCGGAGGCTCCTCCGGCGGCATCACGCCGCTGAGCGCCGAGGCGCTCCCGAACATGTCAGGAGCGCTTCGGTTCAGTTTTTGTACGGGATCAGTGCCGAGGCCGCCACGGGCAGATTTTCGCATGACTTGTCGTCATCGCCGCTTTCCCCGTCGCCCGCCTGGACATTGAAGCCGGAGGGGAGACGGCTCTCAGTGTTGCACACCATGTCTTCCAGCACGATCAGGGATGGCACCTCCACACAATACACCTGGCATCGCCTGACATATTTGTTGCCGAACCATGCCATGTACCCCTCCAGGGACACCGTGCCCTCCGGAGTGAAGTTCCACACCGGGGTCATCCCCTGAAATTCTCCGCCGAAACGGTTGTTCAGGCTTCTGAGGCGTCCGTGGTTGTCGAACCAGCGGATGTCGTTGCCGCAGGGGAGATCGGCGTACTCCGGCACCGGCCGGGCCGAAGCGAGATCGACTCTGGGCATGATCGGCACGCCGAGGTTGAAGGCCGCCAGCATTTCGCCGCCGCGGTTGACGAAGAAACCCTTGCGCTCCATCTGCGGACAGTTGGTCATCCAGTTGGCGAAGAGCTCCGTGTGCGCCGCCGCCGAATCCAGGCCGCCGCAGGTGAAAAACATGCAGTATTCCATGCGCACCGCCCCTGATTCCGGAGCGACGACCCCGTAACCGGACTGATTGAAAAATCCGCAGTTGGTGAAAAGCGCGATGGTTTCATCTCCCTCCGCCAGCCTTACCGCATCCGTGCCTCCGGCGAAGGCCAGATCGGCGAAGAGATTTACGCCGGGAGCCGCGACCTGCATGAGCGGTTTTTCAACTCCCTCGGCCATGGTCAGGAGCGGCACGCCGTCTCCGGCGACCGCGATCCCCGCCGGTACCGTCAGCGTATCGTCGATGAATATTTGGGCGGGCGGCAGCACCACCGTCGTCCCGGGACGGGCCCGGTCCAGGGCTTCCTGGAGCGGCTTGCGTCCATGGCGCGTGTCGGGTATCTGCACCTCGATCCGCTCCGGGAAATCCTCCCGGGACGGCCGGAGCAGAGGCAGTTCCGGGATGAATGCAAGTTCCTTGAGGCCGGGATCCACCGGGGCGACGCGAAACGCCTCCATAGCCGGGGGCATGGCTTCATCCACGTCCGGGGAATTGCCGTAAATCTTGAACTTGAAGAAGAGCTCGGCCGGGAGCTCCTTCCAGGGCTGGTAGCGGATCTCGTCCTGGAGACTTGCCGCGGTGGGTTCTTCTTCAAAGGACAGGGCCGCCGCCTGCTCTCCGGAGCGTTCCTTCACCCCGGTGACGGTGAGAAGACCGGGCAGCGTCCCGGCAGCGAAGCGGATGATCGACCCGTATTCGCCGCCTGCGCACCTGACCGAGCTGTTCATGAGCCTTATCGAGGCGGCGGCATAGCCGTTGGTGACTCCGGAATACAGGAGCAGGATGCCCGCGTCGCCCGAATTGTCGAAATCCAGCTCGTCACCGAAGAAATTGCCCTGCCTGAGATATATCCACCTTTTATCCGCGGGATCGCCGGTCTCCCAGAATGCCGAAACCCGCCGCAGATTTATGGAACCGCCGAAGCTCATGGCTGTGGAGCCGGCATCATTGCCCATGACGATGCGCGAATCCGTCATGAGAAACAAGTCTCCGGCGCCTGTTATCGCCTGATGACAGCGGTCGAATTCGCAATCCCGGATGGTGAAGATGGTGGAAAAGGGCCCGTAACCGGCTCCGGAGAGGTCCACCGGGGTCAGAATCGGTTTTTCACCCTCCCAGGCGACCCGCCAGGGGCCGGAAAAAGCGCCGTTGACGCGACGGGTTTCCCCGAGGATCGCCGGTCCGGAGGAATTGCGGAAGCGGCAGCCGGAGATATCCAGACCGGTCATGTCGTTGTTGGCGGTGAAGAACACCAGCTGGCGGCAGCCGCCCTCGAAGGTGATTCCCCGTACCTGACAGCGGAAGATGCGGTCAAAGTACAGGATATCCCGATCCGGATTTGTCTGCCGGATCACCGTGCCGGGTTCTCCCTCCAGGATGATTTTACGCCTGTCAAAGACCAGAGTGTCGCTGATTACGTATTCTCCGGACGGGAGGAAAACCCTGCCGTAACCGCCGTGCCCTCCGTGCCCGCCCCAGGCGGGCACTTCGGAAAACCCGGCCAGGACATGGGTCTCAAGCGTCCGGGCTTTGTTCAGAGCCGCCTGGATGGCGGCGGTGTCGTCGGTGACACCGTCGCCTCTGGCGCCGAATTCACGCACGTTGACGGCTCCCGCGCCGAAGCCGGACAACAGGAGCATCAGCATTGTCAGCAGCCGTACCATTTCAATTTTGCTCGGGGTGGAGATATTTGAGGGCATTGTCGGCCCTCAGCTCGTTGGCGGCGTTTTTCATGGTGGTGACGTGGCCGTCCACCCAGGTGATATTGCAGTCCGTGCCGTTGTGACGGTTGACCTGGACATTGGAGAACGGCGTATTATACCACAGGAACCAGGTCAGTCCCTCCTGGCCGCTGTAGCTCTCGGTGAAGGAAATGGTCGATCCGGGATTGATGCACTTGCCCTCCAGCATGGTGTAGTTCGTCCTGGCCGGGACATAAGCCTCGCCGCCGCCGATATAGCCGCGGTTGATGCCGTAATGACAGCGGCCCAGCACCCAGGGGCGGCGGTCGCTGGCGACGTCGGCGGGATTCACCGGGTTGTAATTCGCCAGACCGGAGCCGGAAAAGGACGGACACAGAAAGGTCCCCACGCTCTTGACGTAATCGTTATCATAAAAGGTCTGGGTGTAGTTTCCATGCCACTGGTTGCCGGCGTTGAAGCTGACCTGCCAGGGGACGTAGTAGGAGTCGTTGTCTCCCACGTACATGGCGGCGGCCAGGCCGATCTGCTTCAGGTTGTTCACGCATTTGATGTTCTGCGCGGCGGCCCGGGCTTTGCTCAAAGCCGGGAGCAGCATCGAAGCGAGGATGGCGATGATTGCGATCACGACGAGCAGTTCTATCAATGTAAAATTCTTCTTCATGGCGCAAACCTTTCATTTGCTTTTTTGCTCTTTTCAAAACCTTTTTCCATTACGAACCAATCCCCCGTCCGGCGGGAAACCGTCACCGGCAAAACCCCGCCTTTTTATGAAACACAAGCGATTTTTTTTCATGAACCTCCGTTTTCTTTTATTTTCAACTCATCCGTCGGTTTTACGCTCCTTTCTCAAACCGGCTGCTGCGATCGGACCATTGAAACGGCACTTCCGGTGCCGGTGCGGTGGATTCCCTGATCACGAGATTGGAAGTCAGACGAACCGGTTCGGGGGCATGCTCCCAGTCGCCGTCGGCCAACTGACGTTCGAGGAAATCCCAAGCGGCATTGGCTGCCTCACTGCTCTTCATGCCGATGCTGGTGAGGGAAATTTTGCTGTAGCGGGCCAGAAAAGTATCGTCCGAACCGCAGATCGAAATGTCCTCCGGCACCCGGACTCCGATTTCGGTCAGGCCCCGCATCAGTCCGAAAGCGAAGAAATCGTTGAAACACTGTATGGCGGTCACGCCCGGTTTTTCCCTGAGAATCTTTTCGGCCGCCCGATAGCCGCTTGCGGCCGGATCCGCAAGGTTTTTTTCCACGCAGGGGCAGCTCACCTCCCAGTCGCGGATTCCGTTTTTCTCGACGATGTCCTGGATGAAATTGTTGACTTTGAGCAGATCGGGGCTGTCCGGATCCATGACGGTGGTGTGGACGATGCGGCGGTGCCCGATGGATATGAGTTTCTCGATGCATTGCCGGACTGCGCCGAAATTGTCCACATCCACCTGGGCGAGCCCGGGGCAGGACATGATGTCCCGGGGAGGCCCGATGACGACCACCGGACATTTTGCGGCCAGGATCTTTTGAATGACATCGGCCACCGGTGCGTAGTCGTACAGATAAGTCACCACCGCCATGTATTCGCTGCGGTGGATGAATTCAAAGAGGCGGTGCTGCTCCTCCGGTATTACGGGGAGGCCGTACAGGGTGACATTGTAACCGCGGCTCCGGCAGCCGTTCTCAATGCGGTGCACCAGGCCGAATTCGGGCAGACACTCCAGATGAGGCAGGATGAGGGCGACAGTGCTGTTATGGCCGATTTTCAGAGAAACCGCGGCTTGATTCGGGGAATAACCCATCTTCCGGGCCAGGCTCTGCACCCGCTCGCGGGTGGACTGCCGTACCCGGGGCAGATCCCGGAGCGCCATGCTGACGGTGGCGTGACTGAGGCCCGCTTCGCGGGCTATGTCATAAATTGTGACCGGCATATCTCCGAAAGCTCCTTGTTACTCGATTAAATTTCTGTTATAATATATCTCCCCGATGTATATTGTCAAGGGCTTTTGGAAAAAAATTTCAAAAAAATCACAGCCATCCCGTAAAAAGTTGAGAATTTGACAAAAAATTGAACCGGGCTGAAGACTCCGATCCAAAGATGGCGCGGGTGCTTTGCGAACCGGTCCGTGCCGGAGAAATCGTCGTTTTCGAGACGGCATACGCGGACTTTGCTCATCTGCATCGCCTGCATCGGAGACGGATCGCCCCTGACGCTCCGAGACGGTCCCGCCCCTCTCCGTACCGATCCGTACCCATCCGTACTCCGCACGGCATCTTCACAGCCGTCCCGAGCGCGAGGCTCTCAGGGCCGTGTGCTCCCGGCCAATGCACCGGAGCCGCTCACTGCCGCTTGGAGTGCGCGGCAACGGCGTGGGAGGGATAGGCCATGACAGGCAGGGGGCGGCGGTGCGAGGGGCGTCTGACGGAAGGGTACAACTAATTGCTTTTTTCCGATTCCGTGCTATATGGTACATCATTTCCGAATTTCCATCCCCCGAAAATCAGGAGAAAGCCATGCCTTACGCCTTTGCCGATCCGCACAATATCATCAACGGCAATCATCTCCGCCTGCGCCGCCGGGTGATTCGCAGGGGGCCTGACCTCCCGCGCTTTTCGGCGCGACGGGTGGGGTTCCGCCCGGTAATTGCTGTATTTTTTACCTCTGTTTTTTTTGAAAAACGGTAAAAACACAGTATATTATTTTATTTGCAGACATTCTCGAACAGCAGGAGTGATTCATGAAAAAGGAACAGAATATTTTCGGTAAATTTCTCTCCCGGGAGAATATTCTGTGCGGAGTCCGCGAGAGGGACGGCAACACCGTCCTGGGGAAGCTGATTGCCGTTTTGCAGCAGCATTCGTCCGGCCTCGATACCGAATTCATCCGCAGCGCGGTTGCGAGCCGGGAGGCGCTTTTCCCCACCATGGTGGCGCCGGGACTGGCCATACCCCACGCCCGCATACCGGGACTGGTCGAACCTCTCACCGCCATCGCCTGCATCCCGGAGGGCTGCGACTTCGGCGGCGAAACTCCGGCCAAAGTCATGGTGCTCCTGCTTGCGCCTGTGGCCAATCCCAATCTTCACGTCCAGCTCATGGCCTCTCTGGCCGCCGAGTTCATCGAGGCCGGATCGATCGAAAAGGTCGCGGCCATGAAATCGCCGGACGAGGTTTACCGGCACTTTTCCGACAGTCTCGCGGCGGCTCCCGATTATCTCAAGGCCGCGGACCTGATGGAACCGTTTCCGGAAATGCTTCAGGAGACGGATTCGATTTTGGACGCGGTCAGGAAGTTCGCCGTTTCCCGGACCGAGGAACTGCCGGTGGTGGACAACACCGGCGATCTCAGAGGCATCCTGTCGCTTTCGGATCTGCTGAAATACAGCCTGCCGGAACACCTGCTCTGGCTGGAGGATCTCTCCCCGATCTACGGGCTGCAGCCCTTTTCGGACATGCTGAAGACCGCGGACGAGACCAAGGTGGCCGATGTGATGCGCGAGGAGTTCATCCGGGCGGATGTGGACGATCCGGCGGTGAAGCTGGCCAAAATCTTCCTCATCAGCAACCTTTCGCAGCTGATTATCGTCGACGGCTCCGGCAGACCGGCCGGCATGGTGACGTTAAAGAATTTTTCCGCTAAACTTTTCTGGGATTGATGGATCATGACTGAGAGTTCTTCTGAAAAAATGTCGGTAAAAAGCATGATACCGCGGTTTGTCATTCTGCTGGCGGCGGCGTTTCTGGTGGGGTTCGGCGGCAAGTACGTGGGCATGGACCCGGCGCAGTCCACGGCGTGCGGGGTGTTCATCTCCATTATCTTCGGGACGCTGTTTTTCTGGGAATTCCGGCTGGCGGTGGCGTTTCTCGGTCTGGCGGTGCTGATTTTCAGCAAATCGCTGGATATTCCGACCTTCGTCATGTCCTCCTCGCTGGAAGTCATCATGTTTCTGGTCGGGATGATGGTCATTGTGGGCGCGCTGCGGGATCTCGGTTTTTTCACCTGGATCGTGCAGCTGATCGTGTCCATGCCGCGATTGAGCGGGATGAAGTTCATATTCGTCACCGCGACGGCCAGCGCCCTGCTGGCCTGCGCGGTGGACGAGGTGACTTCGATCATCTTCATTTCCACGCTGATTTTTCAGGTGTGCGACCGGCTGAAGCTGAAACCGACGCCGTATATTCTGATCTCGGTGCTGGCCACCAACATCGGCAGTTCCGGCACCATGATGGGAAATCCGGTGGGGATATTCATCGGCACCAAGGGGCAGCTTACTTTCGGCGACTTCATGCTCTGGTCCTTCCCGCTGATGCTGACCGCGCTGCTGGTGACGACGGGATTGCTGATGTTTCTTTACCGCAAGGAACTGGCCAAGTTCGACGTCAGTCTCCGGGACCGGCTCTCCCGGGGGCTCTCCATCGCTCCGGTGGTGGATGTGCCCTACGGCAAGGGGCTGATCCTCCTGGTGCTGACGGTGCTGGCCATCGCTTCCCACCACCAGACGGAAACCCTGCTCGGACTGGAAAAGAACAGCGTGCTCCTGGTCATGCCCCTGATCTGCGCCGGCATCGTGATGATCCTGAAGCCGGACCGCGCCAGACACTACATCGAAAAGGAAGTGGACTGGTGGACGCTGATATTCTTCATGCTGCTTTTCGCCGTGGCCGGCACGCTGGAACACACCCATGTGGACCGGCTGATGGCGGACGGTTTTTCGCGGATTGCGGGGCGGACGCCCGGGACGCTGGTGCCTTTCATCTTTTCGGTTTCGGCGGTGGGATCGGCCTTTGTGGACAACGTGATTTTCGTGGCGGCTTTCAGTCCGGTGATCGAACAGCTCTCCTCGGCGGTCAAGGATCTGCCCCTGTGGTGGGCGCTGCTCTTCGGCGCCTGTTTCGGCGGCAACATCACCATGATCGGCAGCACGGCGAACATCGTGGCCCTGGGGATGCTGGAGAAGCACGGCGGGCATCAGGTGGGATTCTTTCAGTGGCTGAAGGTGGGTCTGCTCTGCACGATCGTCTCGGGGATGGTCGCGGTGGGGGCGCTCCTGATGATGACGCCGCACATGCCGGATCATCACATATCCTTTGAGAAGCTTGCCGACGGGTCCGGTTATGAGCCTGTTTCCGGGGTTTTTGAGGGCGAACTGACCGGCATTCTGACCAGGGAAGACGACGGCTGGTGGCTCGAGGGCAGAAAACCGGAGGGCGCCCGGATCCGGGTTGTCCCGGTGTCCGGAGAAGAGATCTCCGAGGGAGAGGCCCGGGTGATCGGAAGCTTTTCCGGAGACGAAACCAATCCCGGCTGGCCCTACATGCTGACGGCGGAGAAAATCATCCCGCAGAACAGGGAATGACCTTATTTCCCGTCCGGAAACCTCCCCGCGGCGCATGGAACCGGCACCGCGGGGTTTTTTTTGCGAAGAGGCGCCCGCTGCGGTTTTTTTCACGGAAATCCGGTGAAAAATTTGCTTTTTGAAAGACAACGTTTTATATTTCTCCGGCAATCCTGGAAACCGGCTTTTTGAGAGGAGGAAAATCATGGAAACTCAGGATCTGGAAAAATTGCAGGCGTCCATCCGCATCCGCTCCGAATTCATCGGCAGAGTTCGGAACGAGTTTGAACGGGTGGTGGCCGGACAGGGCAAGCTCTTCGACCGCATGATGCAGGCTCTGCTCACCGGCGGGCATGTGCTGATCGAGGGCGTGCCCGGTCTTGCCAAGACTCTGGCGGTAAAAACTCTGGCCAACGCTGTCGACGGGACGTTCGCCCGGGTGCAGTTCACGCCCGATCTGCTGCCCGCGGATCTGGTCGGCACCCGGATCTACGAGGCGGAAACCCATAGTTTCACCACGCGCCGCGGGCCGGTTTTCGCCAATTTCGTCCTGGCGGACGAGATCAACCGCGCTCCGGCCAAGGTGCAGTCCGCCCTGCTGGAGTGCATGCAGGAGCATCAGGTGACCATCGCCGGCGAAACCCACCGGGTCCCCTCGCCTTTCATGGTGCTGGCCACTCAGAACCCCATCGAGCAGGAGGGCACTTATCCTCTGCCCGAGGCGCAGGTGGACCGTTTCATGTTCAAGCTCATGGTCACCTATCCCACCCGCACCGAGGAGGAACTGGTGGTGGACCGCATGGCCCATCCGTCGGGGATCCCAGAGGCGGCGGCGGTGATTTCCTGCAGCGATATTGTGGAGGCCAGGGGGATCGTTGACAGCATCTATCTGGACGGCAAGATATTGAATTACATCCTCGATCTGGTCGTCGCCACCCGCCCCGGTCAGACCGGAGAACTTTCCGGCCGCCAGGGAAACGTCAATCTCAGCTGGCTGGAGCCGCTGGTGGAATACGGCGCCAGTCCCCGTTCGGCCATCGCGCTCGCTCTCGGCGCCAAGGCGGCGGCCTTCACCTCCGGGAGGGCTTACGTCGTGCCGCAGGATGTGAAGGACATCGCCTGCGACGTGCTCCGGCACCGGGTGGTGCCCAGTTACGAAGCCGAGGCGGAGGACATGACCTCCGACGACATCATCAACCGTCTGCTGGATGAGCTTCACACGCCCTGATCTGTTTACTGCAAGGAGCGGATCATGGAAAACATGGATACGGTGACCCTGCTGAAGCAGGTCCGCAGGATTGAGATGCGCACCAATCGTGCGGTGGACGAAATTTTCGGAGGCGCCTGGCACAGCATATTCCGGGGACGGGGCGTCGAGTTCGACGAAGTCCGGGAATATTCCGACGGCGACGAGGTCCGGGACATCGACTGGTCGGTCACGGCGCGCACCGGCAGGCCTTTTGTGAAGAAGTATGTGGAGGAGCGCGAACTGTCGGTGATGCTGCTGGTGGACGCCTCCGCGAGCGAGCATTTCGGCGGCCGCGGCCGGAGCACCAAACTGGCCTGCGGCGTGGAGTGCGCGGCCATGCTGGCCCTCAGCGCCGTCCGCAATCATGACAAGGTGGGCATGGCGCTTTTCACTGACCGGATCGAGCGTTTCATACCGCCTGCGGGCGGGCGCAAGCACTCGCTGCGGCTGATCCGGGAGATGCTGGGATTCCGTCCGGCAAGCGGGCTTACGGACATCAACGCGGCGCTGAGGGAGATCTACCAGATCCAGAAGCGCCGAAGCATCATCTTTCTCATCAGCGACATGGAGGGTTCGGTCGGGGATTATGCCAGAGCGCTCCGGCTGGTCAACAGCCGTCACGACGTGGTGGCCGTCCGGATCTCCGACGGCAATGAAGTGCGCGCTCCGGCGGGATTCGGGGGGAATTTCATGGACCCGGAGACGGGGACGATCTGCCGTCTCTCGCCCGCGGGGCGGGACATGAGCGAATATGCGCGTTTGCGCGAAGAGGAGATCGCCCGGGTGCATGAGATCTGCGCCGACGCCCGGGTGGATATGGTGGATATGACCACGGAGGAGGATCCGGTGACGGCCCTGACGGGATTTTTCCGCCGCCGGTCGGTCAGGAGGAGGAGTTTATGAAGAGGGACGGGAAGAACCCGATGAAATGGTTTTTCATCGTGCCGCTGTCGATGCTGTTTCTGGCGCTGGCGGCGGCTCTGGCGGGAGCGTGGAGCGGAAATTTCGCCGACGAGGTCATCGGCTGGGAAACGGATCCGCTGCCGGAAGAGGCCGAACCCGGCGGCGCGGTGCCGGTGCGGCTGGTCATGAAACTGCCTTTCTGGGTGTATCCGTCGGAGGTTTCGGCGGTGCTGCCGGAGCATTGGATCCAGAGCGGCGGGGTTGAAATTTCCTCTTCCCCCGACCGGCGGCTCAGGCGGGAAACGGAGGTCGCTCTGAACTTTACGCCGCTGGCGGCGGATCTGAAACCGGCCGATGCCGTGATCTCCGTAAGCCTGAACACATGGTGGGGCGGAGAGCCGGAAGACTTCGAAGCGGAGGTCCGGCTTCCCGGCACCGGCGAAATCGGCAATCCCGGAAGAGCGCCCCTGCCTCTTGAATCCGTCGGCGTCATCGAGCCTGCCGCGCCCGGACGGTCCGGGTGGTTGTGGGGGCTGATCGCCGCGGCGGGGATCGTCGTCGTCGTGACGATCTTCATGCTCCGCTCCCGCAAGCGGACTCCGGCAGCGGCCGCACCCTGGGAACAGGCGCTGGCGGAGCTGGACGAATTGCGCCGGGATCTGGCGCGGGGCATACGGCCGGAGGAGGCGATGCTGCGTCTCACCGACACGGTGCGGGTTTACCTGGAGCGCCGTTATTGTCTGCCGGCGACCCGGAGGACCACCCCGGAGTTTCTGAATATGCTGCGCGCCGGAGCCCTCGCGGTGCCCGGGCGGGAACAGGCGGCGCTGGAGCGCTTCATGCTGGCGGCGGAGCTGGTGAAGTTCGCCGGAGTCCGGGCGGAGAGGAGCATGATGGCAAATGCCGTTGACGACGCTGAAAATCTGGTGAAGGCCGGCATGCCGTCTCCCGGGAGCGAAGGAGGCGAAAATGTTTGAGTTCACACATCCCTGGGTTTTGCTGTTTCTTGTTTTGCTGCCGGTGCTGTACCGTCTGCTTGCCCGGGGCAGGCTGGAGGGGCTGGTGGTGCTGCCGCATGCCGCGGTGATGAAAGGAGTTTCCGCCCGGCGGATGCGGGATCCGCTGCCGTTTCTGATGACGCTGATTTTCGCCCTGCTGATCGTTGCCGCGGCCCGTCCGCGCAGCGGATCGGCGCTGAGCCGGATGCGGGCCGACGGCATCGACATGATGCTGGCGCTGGATCTCTCCGGGAGCATGCGGGCCATCGACGTGCCCGACGGCGTGGACAATGCCGGAGCATTCAAAAAGGCGCTGAAGGACGGCCGTGCCGCCCGCCGCATCGACGCCGCCAAAAAATCCCTGGCCGATTTTGTGGAGGCGAGGACGGATGACCGCATCGGCCTGATCGGATTCGCCGAACTGGCCTACACGCTGGCGCCGCCGACCCTGGATCACGATTTCCTCTCCGCCCGTCTGGCCGGTCTGGAGGCGGGGGTGCTCGGGGAGCGCACCGGACTTGCCTCGCCCATTGCTTCGGGGGTGCGCCATCTCAAGGACGGCAAGTCTCCCCGGCGGGTGCTGGTGCTCTTCACCGACGGCAGCAACAATGTGGACGATCTCATCACTCCGGAGGCGGCGGCGGAGCTGGCCGCGGCCTCCGACGTGACGCTCTACACCGTCGGCATCGGTTCGCCCGACGCCGTCATCGAAGTTCCGGCGCTCTTCGGCGGCGGTTCGACCCTGGAGCCGTACCGCGGGGAATTCGACGCTTCCCGTCTGGAAAAGCTGGCCGAGATCGGCAGGGGCCGGTATTTTCACGCCTCGGACGCCCGGGGCATGGACCGGGTGATGGAGGAGATCAACGCTCTGGAAAAGGTGGAATTCGAGACGCCGCGCTATGTCCGATACCGGGAATACGCTCCCGTTCTGACGGGGGCGGCGCTGCTGCTGCTCTTCCTCTGGATCGTGCTCCGGGAGACCCTGCTGCTGCGCCTGCCGTGAACGCTTCCGCGCCCGGAAGGGATTCGCGGCTTCAGACGCCGCTGCCGCGCCGGCAGATGCCGGGCGTGAGCGCCAGCAGCGAGAAATAACGGATGCCGACCGCCAGCAGGTCGTCCTGGAAATCAAATTCCGGCGAATGAAGCCGGGCGGAATCCCCGGAGCCGATGTGACAGAATACGCCGGGGTATTTCTGCAGATACCATGCGAAATCCTCGCTGACCATGGTATGAACCGGCAGTTCGAAGAAGGCGTCTTCGCCGGAGTTTTCGCAGACAACGCGCCGGACGGTTTCATAATCTCCGGCGCGGTTGATCAGCGGCGGATAGGGCACCGGACAGGAAAATTCGCAGCGGATTTTATGCCGGTCGGCGGTTTCCCGGACGATTTTTTCAAACTCCGCCAGCATTTCCCCGCCCTTCCCGGAATCCAGAAACCGGACCGTCCCCTTGAGCTCCATGGTCCGGGGGATGATGGTGCTGTTGCTCCCCGCACTGCAGGCGCAGAAGGTCAGCACGCAGTCTTCCGGGGCGATGGTCCGGCAGGCGCGGATGATCTCCGCGGCGCAGTCGATGGGGTTGTTGGCGAGCCGCGGCAGACCTCCGTGTCCGCCTTTGCCGTGAAGGAGGATCCGGAAGAATCCGGCCGCGGCCATCAGGACTCCGGGTCTGGTGCAGATTTTACCGTACGGTTCGTCGGGCCAGCTGTGCAGACCGGTGATGAAATCCGGCTCCGGATCGGCCAGCGCGCCGCTCTCCATCAGCGCCTTTGCCATGCACATCATCTCCTCGCCGGGCTGGAAGAGGAACCGGACGGAACAGGGCACCCGATCGCGCATTTCGGAGAGAATTTTCGCCGCGCCGTAAAGCATGGCGGCGTGCCCGTCGTGGCCGCAGGCGTGCATCATGCCGGGATGGACGGAACGGTAGGAGCAGTCCCGGGCCGGTTCCTCGAGGGGCAGGGCGTCGATGTCGGCGCGCAGGGTCAGATTTCCGGATTTTTCCCGGTTCAGGATAGCGACGACGTCGGTTTGCAGAAAGGGCTTCCGCACCTCCAGATGCAGCGGAGCGAGCGCTTCGCGGATGCGGGAAGCGGTTTTGAATTCCGCGCCCGCGAGTTCCGGGATCCGGTGCAGAGCATGGCGGAATTCAACGACTTCCGGCAGAATTTCCGCAATCCTGCGGTCCAGCTCTTCCCGATCGATTCTCATGCGTTGCCTTCTCCCCGATCCGTTGTTGTTGCTTCAGCACTGCCGCCCGTTGCCGGTCTGATGATTTTTGATCAGCAGCTCCTCCATCATCCGGAAGGCCGCTTCCCCGAAGAGCCGGTGCCCCTCGGGCGAGAGGTGGATGCCGTCGCTGCGGAGCAGATAACGCTCCGGGTCCCGGCCGATCAGCGAAAAGAGGTCGATGACCGGATAACGGTTTTCGGCGAAGAACTGCGCGATCGCCGCCCGTTCCGGAGCCAGAGAATTGTTCAGACCGCCCCGTTCGGCCAGATATTCCCGCCAGACCGGATTGTTTGTGGCGCTGTGATATCGGTCGATGACCCCGTGGGGCATCACTCCCACCCGGCGGCAGCGGGCGGGCAGGGTGCGCTGAAACTCCGCCATGAGCGCCTCCAGCTCTCCGGGACGCAGGGTGCGCCCGGGATTTTCCATGTCGGTGTTGTTGAAGCCGGGCATGAAGAGACAGTAGTCCGGGTCCCTCGGGATCACCGTGTCCGGGAATTCCGCCATGAGCTCCCGCAGCGAAGCTCCGCCCACCGCCGCGTTGACGACCGCGAAGCACACTTCGGGGAAGCGTTCGGAGAGTTTGCGCTGCATGATGGCGTAGTAGCGGTCCTCCGCCCGTTCGACGCCGATGCGCCCCTCCATGATGGAGGAGCCGAAGAGCCCGATTACGATGTTTCTCATGCCCCAGGCCATGATGCGTTCCCTTTTGCTGCGGCGGAAGAGAAGAATCATGCGCCGCCGCCCCTCCGCCGGAGACGTCCGTGCATATCGGCAGATTCCGGGGTCCCGGACTCCGGGTCATGCCGGTTTCGCATAATGTACATCCGGGCCGCGGGTTTTGCAAACGCCCGGAGCGATTTCGGATGATAAAGACGCCATGTCCCGCCATGTCCCGCCATGGACATTCCGAAAAAACCCGGGACATTTCAGAAAAATAAAATCCGGGACATTCCGAACGGATGCTCCGGGCAAAGGCGCAAAGTCCCGCCATGTCCCGCCATGGACATTCCGAAAAAACCCGTGACATTTCAGAAAAATAAAACCCGGGACATTCCGAACGGATGCTCCGGGCAAAGGCGCAAAAAAAATGGTGCGCCCACGGGGACTCGAACCCAGGACCCAATGATTAAGAGTCATTTGCTCTACCAACTGAGCTATGGGCGCACAACGTGATTAATATACTTGCGAAACCGGGGAAAGCAAACGAAACGGACGAGAAAAATGAAAAAAAACGGCGTACGGCTTGCAAACGGCGGGGGGAAGCGGTATATTGACAACAGCATGTGTGATCTTCAGAAAAACAGCCGGGCAACAGAAAAGGTGAAATTATGAACGTCGCGGACATCATCTCCCGCGTGGAGCCGGAAAATCTCAGAAAAACGATTTTTTATCTGTGCCGGGACCCTCTGCCCTTCCGCACCGTGCTCTATCACCGCCCCTGGCAGGAAAAGAATTCCCTGGAGGAGGCCGGAGATTTCATCATCGGGGAGATGCGCGGGCTCGGAGCGGAGGTGAATGTCATCCCGACCCGGGTCCGGCCTTTCCGCTGCAACCCCTCCAGGCCTTTGCACCACTGGTATGATTCGCCTCGGGAATCCGATCCCTGGTACGACGCCGACATCATCGAAGTCGTGATCCCCGGCGCCGAAACCCCGGAGGAGATCGTTCAGCTGGTTTCTCACAAGGACTCTCCGAGCTGGATCAACTCTCCCGGAGCCTATGACAACGCGGTGGGCGTGGCCGCCAACATGGAGATGCTGCGCATCCTGGCGTCGGCCCCGCGCAAACGTACGGTGCGGGCGCTTTTCTGCAATGAGGAGCATACGCCGTGGCGCAGTTTCGACTACGCCTCCGCCGCCGCGAAACGGGGAGACCGGATCCTCGCGGTGCTGAACAGCGACTCCATCAGCGGCGGCCTCACCGAGGAGGAGCGGGCCCGGGGCGTCCGGCGCGCCTGCGAGGTCTATTCCACCCCGGAGGGGAAGCTCCTGGCGGAGTTCGTGGCCTCCCGGGCGGCGGCTTACGCCCTGCCCGTGGAAACCGTGATCGCGGAAAAGACCGTGAATGACGATGACGGATGCTTCATCCGGGCCGGATACCCCTGTTCGGTGATGAACATCGGCTCATTTCCTTACGCCGACAGGGAATATCATCTGGCCGGCGACATCCCGGAGCGTGTGGACATCGGGAATCTTGCACTGTCGGTCCAGCTGGTGCTGGCGGCGGTCTGCGAGATCGCCGACGGCGGCATCGGAGTCATTTCCGGGAAATAGGCGGCGATCCGGAAACCTCCGGCCCCGGGGCCGGAGCACGGACGGGGCGGGACTTCCGCCCCGTCCCGTTTTTTTTGCCCTTATGTTGGCCGGACGGCTTGAAAAATCTCCCGGATGCGGTTACATTAATGGACACGGATCGCACACCGTCGTGCGGAGCGGATACCAAAACCCCGAAAGGTTGTCTGATATGCAGGAATATGATTTCAAAGCCATTGAGAGAAAATGGCAGAATTATTGGGAAGAACACAAGACCTTCAAGGCCGTCGACGATTTCAGCAAACCCAAGCGCTATGTGCTGGATATGTTTCCCTATCCGTCGGGGGCCGGACTGCATGTGGGCCACCCCGAGGGCTACACCGCCACGGACATCTACTGCCGCTACCTGCGGATGAAGGGCTTCAACGTGCTTCATCCCATGGGGTGGGACGCTTTCGGCCTGCCCGCGGAACAGTACGCGGTGGAGACCGGCACCCA
Source organism: Victivallaceae bacterium (assembly GCA_045585875.1). GTDB lineage: Bacteria > Verrucomicrobiota > Lentisphaeria > Victivallales > Victivallaceae > JAVBQJ01. The sequence continues at coordinate 34,628 of JAZMZH010000004.1, forward strand.
CCCGGAGATCACCACCCGCAAGAATATCGACCGGTTCCGCAAGCAGATCAAATCCCTGGGGTTCAGCTACGACTGGGACCGGGAGATCGACACCACCAGCCCCGAATACTTCAAGTGGACCCAGTGGATCTTCATGCAGCTTCACAAAAAGGGCCTCGCCTACCTGGACGAGGTGGCGGTGAACTGGTGTCCGGCCCTGGGCACCGTGCTGGCCAACGAGGAGGTCATCGACGGCCGCAGCGAGCGGGGAAATCATCCCGTCTACCGCCGCCCCATGAAACAGTGGATGCTGAAGATCACCGACTACGCCGAACGCCTCCTGGAGGGTCTGGACAAACTCGACTGGCCCGAGGGCGTCAAGGAGATGCAGCGAAACTGGATCGGCAAATCCACCGGAGCGCTGGTGGATTTCCGCATCGACGGTTCGGATGAGACCGTCACCGTCTACACCACCCGCCCCGACACCCTCTTCGGCGCCACCTATGTGGTGCTCTCTCCGGAACACAAGCTGGTGGATCGGATCACGACTCCGGAGTGCGCCGGTCAGGTAAAGGCTTACCAGCAGGCGGCCGCCTCCAAGAGCGATCTGGAGCGCACCGAGCTGGCCACGGAAAAGACCGGCGCCTTTACCGGGGCCTACGCCGTGAACCCGGTGAACGGGGACAAGCTGCCGGTGTGGATCGCCGATTATGTGCTGGCCAGTTACGGCACCGGGGCGATTATGGCGGTGCCGGCCCACGATACCCGGGATTTCGATTTCGCGGTCAAGTTCGCCCTGCCCATCCGCTGCATCATTGCGCCCGATCCGGCGCTGGCGGCGGCCGAGGGCGTGGACCCGGAGGCGGTGCTGGCCGGAAAAGCCTGCTGGACCGGCGAAGGGGCGCTTATGGACAGCGCCAACGCCGACGGGCTGGTGCTGAACGGCCTGACGGTGGAAAAATCCAAACCGGCGGCCATCCGATGGCTGGAGAGCCGGGGTTTGGGCAAAGGCGCGGTCCGCTACAAGCTCCGGGACTGGCTCTTCAGCCGCCAGCGCTACTGGGGCGAACCCTTTCCCATCATTCATTACGAGGACGGCTCGGTGGAGCTGGTGGATGAGAGCGAACTGCCGGTGAAGCTGCCGGAAATGACGGATTTCAAACCATCCGGCGACGGAGCGCCTCCCCTGGCGCGGGCGTCGGAGTGGTGCGACTATGTGGACAAGGCCACGGGGCGCCGGGGCCGCCGCGAAACCAATACGATGCCCCAGTGGGCGGGGTCCTGCTGGTATTATCTCCGCTACATCGACCCGCGCAATCCCGCCGCCGCCTGGGACCGGGAGCTGGAAAAGTACTGGATGCCGGTGGATCTCTACGTGGGCGGCGCGGAACACGCGGTGCTGCATCTGCTCTATGCGCGCTTCTGGCACAAGGTGCTCTACGATCTGGGGCTGGTCTCCACCGACGAACCCTTTCAGAAGCTGGTGAATCAGGGCATGATCCTGGGCACCTCCTACAAGGACCCCCGCGGGGTGCTGGTGCCCAACGATCAGGTGGAATTCACGCCGGAGGGACCGGTGCGGAAATCGGACCGGGCGAAGCTGACGGAGTTTCCGGCCAAGATGTCCAAGAGTCTCCGCAACGTGGTGAATCCCGACGAGGTCATCGCCCAGTACGGAGCGGACAGCATGCGCCTTTACGAGATGTTCATGGGGCCGCTGGAGGCCACCAAGCCCTGGAATACCCGGGGCGTCGAGGGGGTCTTCCGCTTCGTCAGGCGTTCCTGGCGTCTGGTGGCGGGGAGCGAAATCACCGACGAGAAGTGCACTCCGGCCCAGGCGCGGGCGCTGCACGCCGCCGTGAAGAAGGTCTCCGGGGATCTGGAGACGCTCTCCTTCAACACCGCGATCAGCGCGCTGATGGTCTTCGTCAACGAGTTCTCCGGGGACGGGAAACTGCCCCGGGAGGCGGCGGAGGCCTTCGTGAAGATGCTGGCGGTCTTCGCCCCCCACATCGGCGAGGAGCTCTGGGAGATGCTGGGACACCATGAGACCGTCGCTTACGAATCCTGGCCGGTCTGGGACGAGAAGTTTCTGGCGGAGGAGGAAGTCGAGGTGCTGGTGCAGCTCATGGGCAAAGCCCGGTGCCGGATGATGATGCCGGTTTCCGCTTCCGACGAGGAGTGGCGCTCCCTGGCTCTGGCCAGTCCGGAGGTGTCGGCCGCCGTCGCCGGCAAGACCGTCCGAAAGGTCATCGTGGCCCGGGGCGGCAAACTGATCAATATCGTGGCAAATTGAAATACGACGCAGGTCGGGGAGGAAAGACATGGCGATTACGGTAAAGAGCGACGCCTATAAGGCGGCCGGTGTGGATATCGATCTGGCCCAGAAGCTGCTGGGCGGGCTGAAGAGCAAACTGGCGAAGGCCAGACGGCCGGAGATGCTGGCTCCGATCGGGGGCTTCGGCGGACTTTTCGCCATTGATCTGAGCAGATGGCGGGAGCCGGTGATGGTCTCCAGCATCGACGGCGTCGGCACCAAGCTGGAGGTGGCGATGCGGGCCGGGAGGTTTGCCGGGGTGGGGCACGACATCGTGAATCACTGCGTCAACGACATCGCCGTCCAGGGCGCCGAGCCGGTGTATTTCCTGGACTACATCGGCACCGGCAAGCTCCGGGGCGACGTCTACGAAGCCGTGCTCTCCGGCGTCGCCGACGCCTGCATCCATTCCGGCTGCGCCCTCCTGGGCGGGGAAACCGCCGAGATGCCCGGCATGTACGGCGACGACTTCGATCTGGTGGGGGTGATCACCGGGATCGTGGAAAAATCCCGGATCATCACCGGAGAGAAGATCCGTCCGGGGCACGCCGCGATCGGTCTCCTGTCCAACGGATTGCACACCAACGGCTTCAGCCTCGCCCGCAAGATCATATTCAAGGACATGAATCTCAAGGTGGACGATGTCCCCGAAGAGCTCGGGGAGAGCATCGCCGACGCGCTGCTGGCTCCCCACACCTGCTACTGGCCGGCCATCCGGGCCGCGCTGGCGGCGGGGGTGAATATCGACGGCATCAGCCACATCACCGGCGGCGGTCTCTACGACAACGTGCCGAGAATACTCCCGGACGGAGTGGGCGTGGAATTTGACGTCAGGGGCTTCCCGAGGCCGAAGATCTTTGATTTCCTGGTGAAGCACGGCGGCATCTCCGCGGTGGAGGCTTACCGGGTTTTCAATATGGGCGTGGGCATGGTCTGGTTTGTGCCGGAGGCCGAGGCGTCCCGGGCGATCGCGATCACCGGGGAGCAGGGCTTCCACGCGGCGGCGGTGGGCCGGACTGTCGCCTGCGGCGGAATGGATCCGGTTTCCGTGAAGAGTGATTTCCGATGAAAGGCGCGTCCGCATCCGACACCAATGCCGCCGGACGGGCCCGGCGGTATCTGAAGAATGCCGCGGAGCGGGCGTGGAGTGCCGCCGCCGGGATTTTTCCGGCTCCGGACGATCCCTACGATCCGATTTTGCGCACCACCGCCGGATTGATGAAAACTCTGCTCCAGGCCGATGACGGGGTGATTTCCGAGGCGGAGATCGCGGTGTTTCAGGAGATTTTCAAAAGCCGCTACAACAGCCGTCAGGTAGAGCTGCTCACCCGGATGCTCCGGCAATGCGATCCGGTTTCGCCGGAGCAGGCCGCGAAGCTGCTGGCCGATGCGCCGCGGGAGCAGGCGCTGACCATATTCCGGATGCTGGACGAGCTGGCCGCGGCGGAGAGTTCCGCCCAGCAGCAGGTGGTCCGGGAGATGGCCGCGGCCCTGCGTCTGACCGATGCGGAAGCCTCGGCGGTGAAGCAGGATGTCGGCGCCGGACGCAGGAAGATTCTCAAATCCGGCGCCGGGATGCTGGTGGCGCTGATCGTCATCGGGGTGTTCATCGCCACGGCCACGGTGCTGAAATCGGTGGTGTTCGGGCTGATTCTGGCCTATATCTTTCTGCCGCTGGAGGGGTTTTACGAGCGTCGTCTCGCCGGGAAGTACAATCCCGTGCACTGGGGTTTCGCGGCTTTTGACTGGGTGATGTCCCCGCTGGTCCGGATGGCCCGGCATTTCGCCGGGCGCGGCGCCGCCGACGAAGAGATCCTGAAGCTGGAGGAGGGGAAGCGCCGGACGTCGCGGGCCACGGTGCTCACGGTGCTTACGGTGCTGGCCGTCATCGGCGGCGGGATATTTTTCGTCAGCGACATCTCCGCCGGATATGTGGCCAGGCTGGGCGGCGGGGAGCAATCCGTCGGGACCGCGCCTGCTGCGGGGACGGAGATCCGGGAGGCGGCGGAATCCGAAGCCGAGGCCTTTATCGACACCGTCATCAACCGGACGAGCGTCAAAGTCGAAGAACTTAAGGAGCGTTTCGCTTCCCTGGGGCCGGTGCGGATGCTTCTGGAGCGCATATCGGGCTTTCTGGCCCGGGACGACGCCGGGAGCATCATCACGAAGTTCCTGGCCAGCCGGACGTCGGGCATCTTCTCCTTTACGGCGGGGTTCTTTTCGGTGCTCGGCTCCATCATCCTGGACCTGCTGCTGACCATATTTTTCTTCGCCCTGCTGCTGGGCAAGCTGGCGGCCAGCCGCCGCCTTACCTCCAGGGATGAAAATTACAGCCGCTACATCGTCAGGACCGTATTCAACGGCAAATGGCTGCCTTTGGCCAGCGAGGAGGCCATGACCGAGGCGCAGACCATCATTGAACAGATCATTTTCAAGCTCAAGGTCTGGCTTCGCGGTTATCTCGTGCTGATGATCGTGGACTGCACGGTTTACACGACGGCGTTTTATTTTCTCAAGGTGCCCTATTTCCCGCTCTTCGGATTCATCGCCGCCTGCGGGGTGCTGCTGCCCTATGTGGGGCCGGTGGCGGCGGCCGCGGCGACCGCGCTGGTGACGCTGGCGCTGGGCGGGGACGGCGTCACCGGGATGCAGATTCTCGGCATTTTAGGCATCTATCTGTGGCAGAACGGCATCGTGGATCAGTTCTTCCTCTATCCTCTGATCATCGGCGATGCGCTGGAGCTGTCGGCCATGGAGACCATCATCGTCGTTCTGCTGGGGGGCATTTTCGCCGGCATCCCGGGCATGATCTTCGCCATGCCGGCGGCGGCCATCATCAAGTATCTGGTCCCGCAGATATACAAACTGTGGAAGTGAGCGCTCGAGTCAAGTGAAAATACCCAATCTTTTCAACGGAGACTCTTACCGGACGCCGGAGAACCGCCGCCGGGGATTCTGGGCGACCATGCTGTGCGGCAACCGTCACAATTTTTACATGCGCAGCGGCTGGATCCTGGGCAAGGCCGGGATCCTGGGGCGTCTGGGACTGCTGAGCGCGGGCTGGCAGGTGCGTTTCTCCAACCAGACGGTCCGGCTGCTCGAATCCTGCGGCGCCAAGTTCATGATCGACGGCCTGAACAATCTCAGGGCGCTGAAGGGGGGGCCGCCGGTGGTGCTCATGGGCAATCACATGAGCATGCTGGAGACTTCGCTCTTTCACGCCATGCTGCGGCCTTATGCGGATTTCACCTTTGTCATTAAGGAGGACCTGCTGTCGGTGCCGTTTTTCGGCAGCATCATGCGGGCCATCGACGCCATCCCGGTGGGGCGGACCAATCCCCGGGAGGATCTTAAAAGTCTGCTGGCAAACGGCCGCGCGGCGCTGGAGCGCGGGCGTTCGATCATTATTTTCCCCCAGGGGACCCGGAGCCGGGAATTTCGGGCGGAGGAGTTCAATTCCATCGGGTTCAAGCTGGCCCGCAGCGCCGGCGTCAAGGTCCTTCCCTTCGCTTTGCGCACCGATTTCATCGGGGAGAACGGTTTCGAGCCGCTGCATCCGGAGAATCCCATCCGATTTGAATTCTTCCCGGCCATGGCCGTCTCCGGCAGCGGCGCCGCCGAGCGCAAGGCCGTGGTCGAAATGATCGGGGAAAAACTTTCCCAGTGGGAAAAGGAAAAATAATCCGCGGTGGATGATGGGACCGGTACGGAACAATTTATCTCTCCCGGAGCAGTTCCTTGCCGAAATCGGCGATGCTCCGCTGCTGGCGGGGTTTTCGGGCGGAGCCGACTCGACGGCGCTGCTGCTGCTCCTTCGCTTGAGCGGTATGCGGGTGACCGCGGTGCATTTCGAGCACGGTCTCAGAGGCCGGGAGAGCGTGGAGGACGCCCTGTGGGCGGAGGAATTCGCCCGCGGGCGGGGAATTCCCTTTCGGCGGATTGATCTGAAGCTGGAGCCCGGGGCGGATGTGGAGGCGAGGGCCCGGGAAGCCCGGCTGCGGGCGTGGGTGCGTCTGACCGCTCCGGACGGAGAATTTCCGTTAGCCGGGGTGGTGCTGGGGCACCATGCCGGAGATGTGGAGGAGTCGCTGCTGGAGCGTCTCGCCCGCGGCGGAAACGCGTCGGCTCTGGCGGCGCTGCGGAGCCGGAGAAACGTGAGGGGGGTGACGTTTCTGCGGCCGCTGCTCGGTTTCACCCGGAGCGAAATCGAGGCGTTTCTCATCGCGAACGGCGTGACCGACTGGCGGCGCGACCGCAGCAACTCCGACGATTCGCTCTTGCGGAATCGCATCCGCAACCGGGTGCTGCCGGAGTGGAAACGCGGGTTCGACTTCGTTTCCGGCGGACTGCGGGCGGCGGCCGCGGCGCTGGAGGCCGACGCCGGATTTCTGGAGGAGTGCGCTGATCGGCTGTGGCGGGAGCGTCCGGGGGCGGAGGCCGGGATCAACAAGGTTTCCATCGACTGGCTGGCCGGGCTGCATCCGGCCATGCGCTTCCGGGCGGCCGGGATTTTTCTTCATGCCAACGGGGTCCCGGGGGAGAATATTCACAGGATGCTCCGCCGCCTCTCCGGGCGTCCCGCCGGGGCGGTGCCGGTGGACCGGGAATGGATGCTGGAGCCGGTCCGGGGATTCTGGAAACTGCGCTCCCGGCGGGAGCTCCGGCGCCTCTGGTCATGGCGCTCCGAACCGGAGATCATTTTTGACGGCGATATTTACCGGGCGCGTCCGATCGACTGCGCGCCGGATCCCGGATCTCCCGGCACCCTGCTCCCGGAAGATCGTCCCGGGCCGGATCGGGCGTGGTTTCAGACGGAAGACCTGCCCGACGTGCTGGAATTGCTGGCCGGACGGCAGGGCGTGTCCATCCGCCGGGACGCGGATTCCGTCCCGGTGTCCGCCGGGCGTTTCCCCCGTCCCGACGGGGTGCTGCGCCGTCCCGGCGAAGCGGAAGCGCTCTGGCTGGCCGGGGTCAGACGCACCGGGGGATTCAGGGTGCGTCCCGGAGTTCCGGCGGTGATTCTGGAGCGTCTGCCCCGAAAATGACCGGGAGCCGGAGGCTTCTTGCGTCATCGGTGCTCCAGCGGGCCATGTTCCCGTAGACCGGAGCGGCTGCGGCCCAATCCAGTGCGCGAAAGACGATCCGGGCTCCCGCCGGCGGCGCGGGGAGCATCGCGCCGTCGCGCAGGATCGGCAGCAGCAGCAGAAATTCTCCGCCGTCGTCAGCGCTTACGATGTATTCTCCGAGAGCCGTCCCGTAGAGGCGCGAGGCGCTCTCCGCGGGCGGAATTTCCGGGACCGCCAGCACGGTGCCGGTCATGACCGTGCCTCCGGTTTGCCGGAGACTGCCGTAATCCATGGGCGTCGGGGTCGGCAGCCAGTCGCTCCGGCACAGTTCGTATTCGGGGAATTCCAGCAGCACGCAGTCATAGGCGCTGAAGTCGATGCCCGAGGCCGCCAGCTGCCGTCGTGCCGCGCCTTCGCCGCCTCCGTTTACCGCGATGCAGGTCACCCGACACCGGTATCGGGAGGCCAGCAGATCGGGAAATCCCGCCCCGGAGCCCCAGCCGCAATCCCCGAGCGAGTAGATATTCATGAAACTGTCTCCGCAGATCAGCACCGCGGGAAGCGAGGGATCGTCCTCCGCCGGATTCGGCACGAAGACCCCGACGCTCTCCGGCGGCCCTCCGGTCATGCCGCCAAGATCCCCCGGAGCGGTCACGGTCCGGCGGGATTCCTTCTTGTCTCCGCGTCTTTCCAGCCCGAGCATCTCCGCCGCCCTGTCCACCGCCGCGGACATGCCCTCCGGGCTCCAGTGATGGTCGCCGGTCAGAAAGACCGGGATCCCGGCTTCGGAGAGTCTTTGAAACTCGGCGTCCAGGGTCGTCGTCGGCATGCCGATCTCCGCCGCCAGCGCCGCTCCCGGACGGGGCACCGGCAGCGGAAAGGGCAGAAACTTCTTCATCCACCGGGATTTGGGAGGGATGATCAGGACCGCTTTGCGGGCGGAGGCAGGAAACATCGCGGCGAAGTCCCGGATGGCTCCGTCCGCCTCGCGCAGGCGCGGCGGGCGGCTCAGGGCGGTCAGTTCGGGCCGCCAGAAACGCACTTCCCGGCGGCCCCGGACCGCTTCCCGCGTTTCGCCCGTCAAGGCTCCGAACCACCTCCGCGAGATGCGGTTCAGCGGCGAAACGGCTTCCAGGATCGTCTCCAGTTTCTCCGGGGCTTCCGGGCAGGGCGCCCGCCCGGAGCAGAGCAGAAACAGATTCACCAGGAAGCCCGTTCCCAGTGCGGCGAGAAAGATTCCGATGGTGATTTTTCTGCTCATATTCAGAAGATGAAGTAAATGAAATCCCGGCTGCCCGCGGCCAGCATGGCCGCCGCCGCCAGCGCGAATACCGCGAGACACCAGAGGTCCCGGCGCCATGAACCTCTCCGCACGATCGCCTGACTGGTGCGCTTCTGCAAAAACACCGTGAAAAGCGCCGCCGCCAGCGCCGCGCATCCCCGGATGCTCCATATCCCGTTAAGCAACGCTCCTCCGGTCGGCGTGATCCCCCCGAAGCCGACGAGTTCCCGGAGGTAAGCCGCCGCCCCGGAGAGGGTTCCGCTCCTGAAAATCACGAATCCCGCGCTCACCGCCGCCAGCGTCCACAGTCTCCCCGCCGTATGCGGCGGCGTCCATCCCGGATAAAAGTGCTTCCTGAGCCGTTCCAGCACCAGCAGCATCCCGTGAAATGCTCCGAATGCCGCAAAGGTCCGGCCGAGGCCGTGCCACAGCCCGCACGCCGTCATCACGATCATCAGGTTGACGCAGCAGCGGACAAGCCCCTTTCGGGAGCCGCCCAGCGGGATATACAGGTAGTCCCGCAGCCAGCGGGAGAGGGTGATGTGCCACCGCCTCCAGAATTCCCCCACCGACGCCGCGCGCCAGGGCGCGGCGAAGTTCGCCGGCAGCCGGAATCCCACCATCCGCCCCAGCCCGATCCCCATGTCGCTGTAGCCCGAGAAGTCGAAGTACAGCTGCATCATGTAGGCCGCCAGACCGATCCACGCGCACAGACTCCCGGGGTGATCCGCCGCGAAGATCCGGTCGGCGATCTCCCCCAGCGGATCGGCCAGCAGGATTTTTTTGCCGAATCCCAGCATGAAGAGTTCCGCTCCGACGGTGAAAAATTCCCATCCCCGCCGCCGCTGCAGCAGCTGCGGCGCCATCGTCCGCCACCGGACGATCGGCCCGGCCACCAGCTGGGGAAAGAGGGAGATGTAGGTCAGAAACCTCCCGAATCCCGCCGCCCGGCGGGTTTCGGGACACCCCCGAAAACAGTCCATCGTGTACGAGAGCGCCTGAAAGGTGTAGAAACTGATCCCCAGCGGCAGCGCGAATCCCGCCGCACCCCCGGTCGCTCCCCCGCTCCCGTCCCCCATGGGGATGAACGTGCTCCCGCCGGAGAGATATTTGCAGACCGCCAGCCCGCCGACGGTGATCAGCACCGCCCCCCACAGCCAGAGATGCCGGAAGCGCGGCCGGCTCCATATCAGCCGCCCCGCTCCCCAGCACACCAGCGCCGTCGCCGGCAGAAAAGGCAGCGCGCGCCACCCGCCCCAAAGATAAAAAAGAAGGCTTGCCGCCAGCAAAAAGAAGTTGCGCAAGCCCTCGTCTCTCCCATGAGGCAGCAGATGGCACACCGCCAGCACCGGAGGCAGAAAAATCAGCAGAAAAACCTGGGTGCTGAATACCATTTCGCCCTGCCGATCCCCTCCGGTGCGTTCCGGGAGACTCTATTTCCTGCGTCCGAAGAAACGCAGCAGGAGCAGCAGCAGATTGATGAAGTCCAGATAGAGGGTCAGCGCCCCCAGCACCGCCGCTTTGGAGACCGTTCCGCCGTCCGCGTAACCGTCGTCCAGCGAATAGGCCAGCGCCTTGATCTTCTGCGTGTCATAGGCGATCAGCCCCACGAAAATCGCCACGCCGAGATAACTCAGGATCCAGTACAGCGTGCTGCTGGCCCAGAACATGTTGACCACCGTCCCGATCAGAAAACCGATCAGCGCCATAAACGCCAGTTTGCCGAATCCCGTAAGATCCGACTTGGTGACGTATCCGTACAGGCTCATCGCCCCGAAGGTCGCCGCCGTGATCCCGAAGGTCACCGCGATGCTCGCCTGCGTGTAGACCAGCAAAATCGGCGACAGCGAAACCCCGTTCAGCGCCGAATAAAGGACGAAAAGCACCCCGGCCGCCGTCCCGCTGAGACGGTTGATCCCCCAGCTGATCGCCATCACCAGCACGATCTCCACGAGAAACAGCATCCAGAACATCCCCAGCCGCGACGCCAGCTGCTCCCGGGTGAGCCCGGCCAGATAATTCCCCGTCAGCCATGCCGCGACCGCCGTGACCGCCAGCCCGCCGGTCATCCACAGATAAACCCGGCTCAAAACCGTTGACAAAATGCTTGCTTCGCTTTCCTGAAGCGCGCCGCCCATGGAACGATACTCGTTGTTCATACTTTACCTCCAATATTTTCGTTCTCCGGTAATATGATACCGGAAAAGCCTTTTGTCAAATTTACAGATAGGGATTGTGGCGTTTTTCCTCCCCCACCGTGGTGGCGCATCCGTGTCCGGGCAGGCACCGCACCTCGTCGCCGAGTTTGAAAATCTCCTTGCGGATGGATTCCAGCAGACGCCGCTGGTTTCCCCCGGGCAGGTCGGTGCGGCCCACCGAGCCGGCGAACAGCGTATCCCCCGAAAACAGCAGCGACTCTTCCTCAAAGTAATAGCATACCCCGCCCGGCGTGTGCCCGGGCGTCTCGACGACCTTGAAATCACTCCACGGCACGAAAGTCACCTCCGGCAGTCCGGTCTGAAGCGGGTACCACGGTTCGATCGCGTTTTCACTGCTCCGGTAGAGTTCATAATCCGCCCGGTGCATGTATATGCCCTCGATCTTCAGCATCTCCACCAGATCCTTCAGCCCCGAAATATGGTCCACATGCGCGTGGGTCAGCAGCACCCGCGCGGTTTCAAAATCGAAATCTCCGCTCTCCGCGACGATGTTCTCCGCTTCGGCTCCCGGGTCGATGATGTAGAGCACTGTGCCGTGCTGGATAAGGTAGCAGTTTGTCTCCAGCGCTCCCACCGGTATGGTCTTGTACATGGTCTCTTCTCCCTTGTGAATATTGATCCGTCATTCGATAAATTTACACCTTAATCGAGATTTTTCAACATCTTCCGCTTGAAAAACTTTTCTCCAATGCTATATTACTCCCCTGAAATACCTTGAAATTCGTCTTTCGGAGCAAAACGTGTCGGGAAACAGTTCATCAGTCAGGAGAGAAGTCGTCGTGACCAACCGTCTCGGTCTTCACGCCAGGCCCGCTGCCATCATCGCCCGTGCCGTCTCCGGTTCCAGTTCCGAAGTATGGCTCGTCCGCGAGAACGGCGAAAAAGTTCTGGCCGCCAGCGCTCTTTCCATCCTGATGATGGCCGCTGTCTCCGGCACCCGTCTCGTCATCGAGGCCGATGGCGACGACGCTCAGAAAATTGTCGATGAACTTGAGGCCGCCTTTGTCAGTCGTT
>JAZMZH010000005.1:0-92049 GCA_045585875.1 Victivallaceae bacterium
GTTATGGACAGGGCTCCTCGCGCGAGCATGCGGCGCTCTGCCCCATGTATCTCGGCGTCAAGGCGGTGATCGCGAAGTCCATCGAGCGCATACACCGTGCGAACCTCGTCAACTTCGGCATAGTGCCGTTCCTCTTCGAGAACCCGAAGGACTACGACAGAGTCGCCGCGGGCGACAGGCTGGAGTTCAAGGGCATCCGCGCTGCCGTCGAAGGCGACGGATGCCTTGAGGTAAAAGGCCCGAAAGGCGCCTTCCGTGTAAAGGCGTCGCTTTCAGACCGCGAGAGGCATCTTCTTCTCTGCGGTGGTCTTCTTGCGAGCCTGTGAAAAATATTGTATAATTACGGCCATGAGAAACATTATCTTCGCGGTTGCCGTCGCTTGCGTGGCGGCTGGGTGTGCGACAAAACAGGTCGAACGTGCGCAGATTCGCTTCCTGCACTGGAGCGTCAGCCACTTCAGCGACGGTACGTATTCCGTCGCGTCCATCCCCGATTCGGAGGGGAGGGCCATGGCGGAGAAGTATGCCAAGTTCATCTCCTCCGTTGACGCCGATGTTGTCGGACTGCACCTCCGGAAAAGAGGCCAGAAGCGCCCTGGCTCTCAGGACGGAGGCCGCGGCGTGATATACCCATTGATCCCGGGGCGGTTCCGCCGCCAGATGGATGTTTCCCCAGCCCGCCGGACCGGAGAACTGATGCCGGGGCCAGACCGGTTTGGAGTAGGGACAGACGCTCCAGGCGGGGACGCCGCCGCAGTTGTCCATGGCGATGGCGGCGTAGCCTTTGGCGTTCCACACTCTCACCCAGTCCGCCAGGGCGGTGCCGCCGCCGCCGTGGACCAGGACGATGCCCGGAACCGGTTTTTCCGCCGAGGCGTCCGCCGGACAGCCGTACCAGGCAAAAGCCCGGGTGGGTCTGCCGCGCCATTCGACGTTTTCGTAAAAGAGCGCCCTGACGCCGTCCTCGCAGAATCCGGGCGCGTCGTAAACCGCCGGGACCTGCCGGAGCTCCTCGACATTCCAGATTTTTTGCAATGCTTCATTCATAAGAAACACCTCAGCTTTTCCGAATCGATGCACTTGGATAATTTAGCTTTTCCCGCCGGAAAATCAAGTCCGCATCTCCCGCGGATCGAAAAAACTCCTTCATTTTATTTTTTAACAAAATCTTTTCCGAAACTTCCCCGCCTTCCGGAAGCGTCCGGCTTGAAATATCCGCCCGCGACGATATATTATCTCCTGTCCTTTCAGAACAGTCGGGGCGGGCAGGGCCGGTCCCGCATCAAGGAGTGCAGTCATGACGAGCAGCAGCGATTTGAATTTCATCAACGTCGTCCCGGTTTTCGAGGGGAAATACATTCCGCGTACGGTCGTGGAAATTCTCCGTCAGCACCGCGACATCGGGATCCGCCGTTTCGCGGTGTCTTTGAGTTTTCACCCCGAGGGCTTTCCGGCCCGGGAAAAGATCAGCCGTCTGGCGGGGATCTTTCAGGCGATCCGCGACGGGCTGGCCGAAGCCGTCCGCGGCGATGACGATATCCGGCTGGGAGTGCTGCTCCAGAGCACCATGGGCCACGGCTGGAGCGGGACGGTGCCCCTGACCGGGGAATCCTGGCAGCGGATCGTTTTCGCCGACGGCAGGAGTTCCAGCCGCATGTGTCCCTCCGATCCGGAGTTCCGGGCCTACGTCTGCGACGCGGTGCGGGCCGTCGTCCGGCTTGAGCCGTCTTTTCTGATGCTGGACGACGACTTCGGACTGCGTCTGGAGGAGTGTTTCTGTCCCGCGCATATGGAGATGTTCAACCGGGCGGTCGGCGGGCATTGGACCCGGGAGGCTCTGGCGGCGGCGCTGAAAGACAGTCTGGGAGGCTCCGGCGGCGACCCCGATCTTGAGGTCTTCTGCCGCCAGCGCCGGGAGACCGCCGTGAACTTCGCCCGGGAGATTCGGGCCGCCATCGACGAGACCGATCCGGAGCTCTCCTGCGTGGTCTGCTGCCCCTGGGTCGGACACGGCTTCGTCCCCGCCGTGTCGGACGCCCTGCGCAGCGCCTCCGAATCCGCCGCCTGGGTGAGGGTGAACAATTCCGTCTACGGATGCGCCCACCCCCGGGAAATCTGCGTCAACGATTATAAGACCAATCTCATCCGTCACCAGCTGAGGGCCCGTCACTTGATCGAGGAGGCCGACACCTTCCCCCAGAACCGGTGGAGCATGAGCGCCTCGCTCTTTCACACCCACCTGGTGAACGGCATTCTCAACGGTTTGGAGGGGGCCAAGCTGTGGATGAACAATTTCCGCCAGCCCGACCGCAGCGTGCAGGAGCCCTACGAAAGAATCTTCGCCGGGCACCTGGGCATGTACCGGGAACTTTACCGCATCGCGGGAGACATCCGCTGGCAGGGGGTGGCGGCCCCCATGTACGAGGCGCGGGATCTCCTCAATCCCAGGTCCGATTTCAGGAGCCTCTACGGCGTCCGGGAGTGGGTGCAGGAGGTCTTCAGCTCCTTCGGGGTCCCGATCCGGTACGCCGTCCCGGGAGGCGACGGCATTTACGCCGCCTGCGGAGCCGATCTGGCGTATCTCTCCGACGACGAGGTGAGGGCGCTCTGCCGTCACAGCCTCCTCCTGGACTCCACCGGCGCGCGCGAACTGACCCGCCGGGGATTCGCGGAGCTGATCGGCGTGCGGACCGTCGACGATCCCGATTTCTTCTTCACCGGCGAACTCAACGCGGAGACCGGAGTCACCGACGGCCTGATGTTTGAAGCGGGGATGGAGAAACTGGAGCCGGTTTCGGCGGAGGTCGGGATTCTCTCCTGGTGCCTCCGCCGCAATCCCGGCGGGGACGTGACGCGGCCGGAAAAGGCCGCGCCGGGCATGACGGCATTTGTCAACGCCGAGGGGGGCAGGGTGGTGACCGCCGCCTGGTTTCCGGGGATGCCCTTTTACAAGATCTGGGTGCCGGCGCGCCGCAATCTGCTGATTTCGGCGCTGGATTTCCTGGCAGGGGGCCGGATGGAGATGATCGCGGCCGTCGAGGATCACCTGATGGTGAAGCACGGGGTGTGCCGGGACGGGAGCGAACTGGTCTTCGCCCTCAATCTCAGCACCGATCCGGAGCCGGAGCTGCCGCTCCGCTGTTTCCGGCGGATCGCCGCCGTCCGGAAACTCTCCGGAGCCGGAGCTTGGGAACCGGTTGACTTCCGGCAGAGCGGCGATATCGCGACCGTCGCCGCGGGGCTGGTCATCGACGATCCGGTGATCCTGAGGTTTGAATTCCGATGAAAAGAGCCTATGCCGAAACGCTGAGCGAGCGGGAGCGCCGCCGCGGACGCATCTTCGCCTACTGCGCCTGCTACTTCGGCTGCCTGTCCGAGGTCATGATGGACAGCAGCGCCATCGTCATCCTCTACATCGGCATGCTGGGCGGCAGCAGCACCATGATCATGCTCTCCACCAGTTTTTACGGCCTGTCCAGCATGCTCTTCACGATCCCGGCGGCCTCGGAGGTGGCGCATTTCGGCATGAAACGATCGGTGGGCGTCGCCTGCATTTCCGGCTGCGCCGGACTGCTGATGGCGGCGTCCGCGGCCTGGTGCGGCCGGTACGGGGCATGGGTGGCGCTGGCCGGGTGCATGATCTACTGCCTCCAGCGGACTTTTTACGGCGCGTCCTGGTATCCCATGCTGGATGCGTTTTTGCGCAAGCAGGACCGCGGGAGTTTCTTCGGCACCATGCGCTACAGCTACATGATTCTGTCCGGGCTGATCTTTTACTTCGTAGGGGTTTTCATGGGGGCGGAGCCGCCCGTGATTCTGATGCAGATATTCATCGGATGCATGGGGTTGATGCTGCTCGGACGGTGGTACTGCATGTCCCGCTTCCCGGAGGACCCCAGGGAGCAGGCCGTGAAGCTCGACATGCGCCGTGCGCTGGGCATCTCTCTGCGCAACAGCCGTCTCACCTGCTATTCGGTCTACGTCTGTCTGCTCTCCCTGGCCTATACGTCGCTGGTGCCGCTGACGCTGGTGTATCTGAAGCAGTATGTGAAGCTGGAATCCGGCAGGGTGCAGATTTTTTCGACCGTGGGCATTTTGGGGTCGATCCTCGGATACTTTGTCTATGGAAAACTCCTGAAGTGGTTCAAAATAAAGAAAATGGAGCTGCTTGTCCACCTGATTTTCCTCTCTTCCGCGCTGACGCTGGCGCTGGTCTGCGCGGGGGCCCGGGGCTTTATATGGATCGTCGGGGCGGCATATTTCATGGCCTCCTTTGCGGCCAGCGCCTTTCTCTGCAATCACTCCACCGAGCTGCTGGCGCTGGCGCGCCCGGGCAACAAGGCCATGGCGATGGCTTTCGCCCAGACTTACCTCAACATCGGCGTGACCGCGGGCAGGATCGGCACGGCGCTGCTGCTGGGGAGCAATCTGCTGGCCCCGGTGTGGACCATGGGCGGGGCGGAATACTGCAATTATCAGGCGCTCTTCCTGTTTTACGGGGCGGTGGCCGCAGTCGCGCTGACGCTTTTCCCGATATTGCCGGCGGTGGTGCCGAAGCATCACGACTTTTACGAACCGGTGCGCTGAGACCTCCGGACGGCGTTTTTTTCCCGGATTTTCGGGGGAAGCCGTTTTGAAAAACCTTTTTCCCCGTTTATATTATTATTCTATGTCCGGAGATGATTTCAAATATGAAAGGAAAGGATTGCAATCATGCTGATCGACATGCCGGTTGAGGAACTGAGGACCTATCGGGGCAGCACCCCCAGACCCGACGATTTCGATGAATTCTGGGACGCTTCGCTGGCGGAATCCGCCGCTCTGCCCATGAACGCCGAACTCATCCCGGCGGAATTTCAGGCGCCCTGCGCCGACTGTTACGACCTCTTCTTCGACGGCACCGGAAATTCCCGGATCCACGCCAAACTCCTCTGCCCGAAAAACGACACCGGCAAACATCCCGCCGTGGTGCAGTTTCACGGTTATTCCGGCGATTCCTGTGACTGGTGCGGCAAACTCATGTACGTCGCCTGCGGGTACACCGTGGCGGCGCTGGACTGCCGCGGCCAGGGCGGGCTCTCCGAGGACCGCGACCCGGTCTGCGGCAACACCCTGAACGGACATATCATCCGCGGCCTCGACGAGTCCGATCCCCGGAAACTTTACTTTCGGAACGTCTTTCTGGACTGCGCCCGCCTGACCCGCTTCGTCATGAATATGGAGCATGTCGATCCCGCCCGGGTCGGCGTCACCGGCGGCTCCCAGGGCGGCGGGCTCACTCTCGCCTGCGCGGCGCTGGTGCCGGAGGTGAAGCTGGCCGCGGCGGCATTCCCGTTTCTTTCGGACTACCGCCGGGTCTGGAATATGGACCTGGCCGTCGGCGCCTATGGGGAGCTGAAGGAATATTTCCGCAATTTCGATCCCAATCACCTCCGGGAGGAGGCGATCTGGACCCGCCTCGGCTACATCGACATCCAGAACCTCACCCCCCGCATCCGGGCGCGTGTCATGATGCTGACCGGACTCATGGACACGGTCTGCCCGCCCTCCACCCAGTTCGCGGCCTACAACAAGATCTCTTCGGAGAAAGAAGTGCTCTTCTATCCCGACTTCGGCCACGAAGGGCTGAAGGGCGGAGACGATAAGGTCTTCCGCTTCCTGATGGAGCTCTGAGGTCTCTTTGCGTCGTTGTCGTCGTGCCGTCCGGCGAAAAAAAAGTGAATAAAAAATCATTTTTTTATCGTCCGGCACTTGCAAAACGCATCGTCCCGGTGTAAATTAAACTCGATAAAAAAACATCTATAAAAAAATATAACAGAGCGGGTGTCCAAGATGAGCAGGAGCAAGGTTCCCAATTCGCCGTCGATCCGGCGTATGCCCGTCTATCTTCATAAGCTCATGCTGATGCATCAGAACGGCGAAGAGTACGCCAGCACCACCCGTCTGGCCGAGTATGTGAATCTCGACACCATCATCGTCCGCAAGGATTTTGAACTCACCGGCATCTCGGGACAGCCCGGCGTCGGATACCGTACCGACGAACTCATTTCCGGCATCCGCCGCTATCTGAACTGGGACCGGAGCTGCCGGGCCTGTCTGGTGGGGGCCGGATCGCTGGGGAGCGCTCTTATCGGCCACGAGGAATTCGCCGAATACGGCCTTGAGATCGGTCTGGTGTTCGATTCCAATCCGGACCGCATCGACGCGATCATCCACGGACACCGGGTCGTCGATGTGCGTAAAATGGGGGAGATGCTCAAGGATGATCCGCCGGATCTGGGGATCATCTGCGTGCCCTCCAGCTGTGCGCAGATGGTGGCGGACGAGATGATCGCCTGCGGTGTGCGGGCGTTCTGGAACTTCGCCAACGTATGTCTGAAGGTCCCCGACGACGTGATCGTCCAGAGGGAGGTCATCGCGGGCGGATTCGCCATGCTGTCGGTGAAACTGGCCCGGCGCGAATCCCGGCAGTCGGAATTTTACGAGGGCTGAACGGGGGGGAGGGCGGCTGAATCGGAAAGAGCGAGACGCATTGCCGGAGCCTGACGGCGTGCAGCGGTATCAAAAGGGTATGTCCCGACTTTTTCCCGCGTCGGCGGGAGGGGCGGGACCGGCAAATCCGCCGGAGGCGGAAAGCACAATAAGGAAAAGGTTGAAAAAATGAGTTGCAACAAATTGTCGGAAGGTGCGGCGGCAAAGTTCGCCGAACTCGACGCGTTCATCGCCGGTCTGAACATCGACCTTGATGACGAACGCCGCCGCGGGCGGTTGATCCAGGTGCTCCATCGGGCGCAGGCGATCTTCGGATACCTGCCGCGCGAAGTCCAGCAGCATGTCGCCGACCAGCTGCGGATCCCGGAGAGCGCCGTATCGGGCGTAGTTTCGTTCTACAATTTCTTCTCCACCCGCCCCAAGGGCAAGTACGTCATCAACGTCTGCCTCGGCACCGCCTGCTACGTGAAGGGCTCCGAGGGCGTGCTCCGCGAGCTGGAGCGCGTGCTGGGCGTGAAGGCCGACACCGATCCGACTCCGGACGGGCTCTTTTCGATCACCGCGCTGCGCTGCGTCGGCTGCTGCGGACTGGCGCCGGTGATGGTGGTGAACGGCAAGGTGTACGGCAACGTCACTCCCGCCAAGGCGGTCGCGGTGGTTGAGGAAATCAAGGCCAAGGAGGCACAGGCATGAACAAGATTACGAACAAAGCCGACCTGATGGCCGCATACGAGGCCGCCAAAGGCAAACTGGCTCTGCGTCTCGCGGCGGCCAAAACCGATTCCAAAAAGAAAGACATCCTGATCTGCGGCGATACCGGCTGTCTGGTTTCCAACAGCCAGGAGATCATCGCCAATCTCCGCGCCGAAGTCAAGGCCGCGGGGCTCGAGAAGGATGTGAATGTCATCCAGACCGGCTGCTTCGGTTTCTGCGCGCAGGGCCCGATCGTCAAGATCATGCCGGACAATGTCTTTTATGTGAAGGTCACGCCGGAAGACGCCAAAGACATCGTCAAACAGCACATCGTCGGCCACAAGCTCGTCGAGCGTCTGGTCTACGTCGAACCCACGCTCAACGCCCAGATCACCGACTATCAGCAGATGCCCTTTTACAAGAAACAGATGCGCATCGCTCTGCGCAACTGCGGTCTGATCGCCGAGGAGAATATCGAGGAATACATCGCCGCCGAGGGCTTCCAGGGCCTCGCCAAGGCGCTGACCGAAATGACCCCCGCCGAAGTCGTCCAGGAGGTTCTGGACTCCGGTCTCTGCGGCCGCGGCGGCGCGGGCTTCCCCACCGGTATGAAATGGAAGATCGCCGCCGGCGTCCAGGCGGATGAAAAATACATCGTCTGCAATGCCGACGAGGGCGACCCCGGCGCATTCATGGACCGCTCCATCATGGAGGGCGATCCCGCCAGCGTCGTCGAGGCGATGGCGATCGGCGCCTACGCGATCGGCGCTCATCAGGGACTCGTCTACATCCGCGCCGAGTATCCGCTGGCGGTTTCCCGGCTGCAGCTGGCGATCGACCAGGCGCGCGGACTCGGGCTGCTGGGCAAGAACATCCTCGGTACGGACTTCTCGTTCGACATCGAGATCAAACTCGGCGCGGGCGCCTTTGTCTGCGGCGAGGAGACGGCGCTGATCCACTCCATGGAGGGCCAGCGCGGCGAACCCACCACCAAACCGCCTTTCCCGGCGAACATCGGCGGCGGCTACTGGGGCTGCTCCACCAACGTCAACAACGTCGAGACCTACGCTTCGATCCCGATCATTCTGCGCAAGGGCGCCGAGTGGTACAGCAAGATCGGAAACTGGAAGATCGAACGCGATGAGAAGGGCCACTGGGTCAAGACCATCTCCGGCAATGCCGGCACCAAGGTCTTCGCCCTGGCGGGTCAGGTCAACAACGTGGGTCTGGTCGAAGTCCCGATGGGCACCACTCTCCGCGAGATCATCTTCGAGATCGGCGGCGGCATCGTCGGCGGCAGAGAGTTCAAGGCCGTGCAGACCGGCGGACCCTCCGGCGGCTGCATCACCAAGGAAAATCTGGATACCCCGATCGACTACAGTTCGCTGATGCGCATCGGTTCGATGATGGGTTCCGGCGGTATGATCGTCCTCTCCGTCAAGGACTGCATGCCCGCGATGGCGAAATTCTACCTCGGATTCACCAAGGACGAGTCCTGCGGCAAGTGCACTCCGTGCCGCATCGGCACCCGCCGCATGCTCGAAATGCTCGAGAGCATCTGCGACGGCAATGCGGACGAAAACACCCTCGCCGAACTTGAGGACCTCGCCAATACCGTGAAGGACACCGCGCTGTGCGGACTGGGGCAGACCGCTCCGAATCCGATCCTCGCGACCTTGCGCTACTTCCGCGACGAGTACATCGCGCATGTCCGCGACAAGAAGTGCCCCGCGGGCACCTGCACCAAACTCTATCAGCTCGTCATCACCGATGCCTGCAAGGGCTGCACCAAGTGCGCCCGCAACTGCCCGGTGGGCGCCATCACGGGCGCGGTCAAGCAGCAGCACGTCATCGATCAGTCCAAGTGCATCAAGTGCAACGCCTGTATTGATGCGTGCCCGTTCAAGGCCATCGTCAAGAAATAGGAGATCATCGCCATGGCAAACGTTAAAGTAATCATCAACGGGAAGACCGTCGAGGTTCCCGCCGGCGCAACCATTCTTGACGCCGCGAATAAAATCAACGTCCACATCCCGACGCTGTGCTACTGTCCCGATCTGGGCTGCGGCGTCGCCAACAAGCCCGCCAGCTGCCGTCTCTGCCTCGTCGAGGCGACCGGCATCCGTCCGCGCCCGGTGCTCGTGCCGGCCTGCGCCACCCCGCTTTCGCGCGACGGCGTCGAGGTCTGGACCAATTCGGCGCGTGCGATGAAGGCGCGCCGCACCGTGCTGGAGCTGCTGCTCTCCGACCACCCGCAGAACTGTCTGACCTGCGCCAAAAACCAGGAGTGCGAACTTCAGAAGCTGGCCGCCGAGTTCGGCATCCGCGAGATCTCCTATCAGGGCGAGCGCAACCGCTATCCGGTGGACCAGTCCGCCGCCATTATGCGCGACCTGACCAAGTGCATCATGTGCCGCCGCTGCGAGACCGTCTGCAACAAGGTCCAGACGGTGGGCGTCCTCACCGGCAACGGCCGCGGCTTCCCCGCCAAGGTCGGCACCGCGTCGATGATCCCGCTGGCGGATTCGAACTGCACCTTTTGCGGTCAGTGCGTGAATGTCTGTCCGGTGGGCGCGATCGTCGGCGTCTCCTACACCAAGCAGGTGATGGCGGCGCTCAATGATCCGAAGAAGACCGTGGTGGTCAGCACCGCTCCCGCCGTCCGCGTCGCGGTCGGTCAGGAGTTCGGCTTCAAGCCGGGCCAGCCCGTGACCGGCAAGCTCGTCGCCGGACTGCGCGCGCTGGGCTTCAAGAAGGTTTTCGACACCGACTTCGCCGCCGACCTCACCATCATGGAAGAGGGCAACGAACTGGTCGGCCGCGTCAAGAAGTTCATCGAAGCGACCAAAGCGGGCAAGTCCGCCGCCGATGCGTCGCTTCAGGCTCAGCTGCCGATCCTGACCAGCTGCTGCCCCGGCTGGATCAACTTCCTCGAACATCACTTCCCGGATCTGCTGGACATCCCGTCCAGCTGCAAGTCTCCGCAGCAGATGTTCGGCGCCATCACCAAGACCTACTACGCCGAAAAGATCGGCGTCAAGCCCGAGGATCTGGTCGTCGTCTCCGTGATGCCCTGCCAGGCGAAGAAGTACGAAGCGGCGCGTCCGGAGTTCTCCCCGAACGGCATCCGCGACATCGACTACGTCGTCACCACCCGCGAACTGGTCCGGCTCTTCCACGAGGCGGGCATCAACCTCGCCAACCTCGAGGATGAGGATTACGACAGCCCGCTGGGCGAATCCACCGGCGCGAGCGTAATCTTCGGCGTGACGGGCGGCGTGCTCGAAGCCGCGCTCCGTTCCGTCCACACGATCCTCACCGGCGAGAACCTCGCCGGCGACGCGATCAACTTCCGCGCGGTCCGCGGTCTGGACGGCGTCAAGGAGGCCAAGGTCGAAGTCGCTCCGGGCGTCAGCGTGAACGTCGCCGTCGCCTCCGGTCTGGGCAATACCCGCAAGGTGCTGGACATGGTCCGCAAGGACCGCACCCGCTTCCAGGCGATCGAGATCATGGCGTGTCCCGGCGGATGCATCAACGGCGGCGGTCAGCCCTACATCCACGGCAGCCGCGCCGAGGCGCTGCAGCGCCGGATGGAAGGCCTCTACGCCGAGGATTGCGGCAAGCAGATCCGTCTCTCGCACGAGAATCCCGACATCAAGAAGCTCTATGAAGAGTTTCTGGGCACTCCGGGCAGCGAAAAGGCGCATCATCTGCTCCATACCGTCTACCACACCAAGTAGTGCGCGGCAGCGTATGAGCACGGGTCCCGTGATCCTCCAGGGGGTCGCGGGACCCTGATTTTCAGGTCCAACGCCGATGCGCGGCGGGACGGCCGCGCCCGGACCGCGGCTTGAAAATATTGATTTCCGTGATAAATTAATGCTGTTGCGAGCGTCATTTTCAGACAGTGAGGTGCAGAGTGGATATTTCATCCCGCATGGTGTCGGATGAGTTTGATCCGGAGGTGATGCGTTATGCTTCATCCTGGTGCTGGCTGAGGAGTGATTTTGCCGGCGAGTACGACGAACTGCTGCGGTCCGGAGCGTTGCGCGAGGACGGCGGCGGCGAGGTGATCTGGGAGACCCGCAAGAAGTTCGTGCTGAAATTGACCGCGTCCTCCGGGCGGACGATCGCCTTTAAGAGCTACCGGCGGATGCGCAAGTGGATCTATCTGCTGCATCCCACGCCCACCGCCCGGGAAGCCGTCAATTTTCAGCGTCTCGCGGCGCTGGGAGTGCCTATGGTCGAACTGCTGGGCGTCGGCGAGATCCGCCGCCGGTTTCAGCCGGAAAAGGCTTTTTTGGTGACCGAGTTCGCACTGGGGTTCCGGGACGGCCGGAGTTTCTGCCCGGGCGGAGAAATGGCCGGGGAGGAGGAGCTGCGCCGGGAATTCTGCATCCGGAATTTCCGTCTGCTGGCCCGTCTCCACGATCACGGCATCGTTCACGGGGGCTTTACTCCGGCCAATGAATTGTGGCGGCCGCTCTCCGAGCCCGACGGAAACGGCAGCCGCATGGAGCTGGCGTGGATCGACGTGGCCACCTGCCGCCGGTGCACGGCGGGAGGATTGCAGAGGCTCATCCCGGATGATTTCGCCAATTTCATGCGTTTCTTCGATTTTTCCGCGGAAGAGCGTCTCGCGCTTTTGCGGGAATACTGCGAAGCGGCCGAGATCGTCCGTTTCTCGCCCGGGGAGCTGGCCGAGGCGGTGGATCGGGCTCTGGCGGCGAGGAAGAAAAAACGGAAATGAGACGCCCTCCCGGGCGGAGTGAGCTCCGCCTCCGGAGTGCGGCGGATTGATGATTTCGGATTTTTATGGATTGAGCGTAATAAAAGGGGATTTCGGTTTATGAGTGCGTCCTATCTGATCGGTCTGGCGGTGAAGATTTTTCTGCTGCTGACGCCATTTTTCGTGCTTTCGGTTTTTGTTTCCAACTATTCCGGGATGGAGAAAGCCGCACGCAAGAATCTGGCGCTGCGCACCGGTCTGGCGGTGATGATCGCCAGCGTGGTCTTTTATCTCCTGGGGGAGGCCATTTTTCAATGTCTGGGGATTTCGCTGAACGCATTCCGCATCGGCGCCGGACTGGTGCTGATGCTGAACGGCATCGACATGGTGCGGAGTTCGCTCCCCAAAAACCGTCAGGTGGAGATCGGCGGGGATTCGGCGATCGTTCCTCTGGCCATTCCCACTACCGTGGGGCCCGGCACCATCGGCACCCTGCTGGTCCTGGGCGCGAACGGCGCGGAAAGGGCGGCGCAGGCCGGGGTGTCCTCGATGTTCTTCAAAGGGATTGAAGTGGGAGTGATCGCGCTGGCCGGGTGCGGCGTCGGGATCATCCTGTACTTTTCCGACGGCGTCAGCAGACTGCTGAAGGAGAACGGCGTCAAGATCCTGAGCAAACTCACCGGCATGTACATCGTCGCGCTGGCCGCCCAGATCATCTTTGACGGCGTGGCCGGATTTCTGAGTTAGGCCGCTCCGGGGCGGGTGCAAAAATGAGCGCCTCGCCAGCCCATGTTTCCCCGCATCCGCTCCAAGGGCTGAGCACAAAAAAGGCCCGGCTCCTTTCCTGAGGTTTTCCGGGCACAAAAAAGGGACAGGCCTTCCGATGCGGGTTTTCCGGGCACAAAAAGGGACAGGCCTCCCGATGCGGGTTTCCCAGGCACAAAAAAAGGGACAGGCTTCCCGATGCAGGTTTTCCGGGCACAAAAAAAGGGACTGCCGTTCGCGGCAGCCCCCTGCGAAAACGTCGGAAACCCCGATTACTCGATCGGCTTGGTCTTGGGCAGTCCGAGCACCTTGTCCTCGGAGATGCGCTTCTCGGCCAGCAGCAGATCGATGCGTTCAAAACGTTTCATGACATTGCGCTTTTTGCGGATCTTGCCGCCGACGCGCAGACTGGGATGCTGGGACATTTTTTCACCTCTGTATGTTCATCGCTTGTTGAATATCGAATGATACGCCTATTAATATGCCATCAATTTCGGGAAAAGCAAATAAGTTATGTAAAAAAATAACAGAATCATTAGAAAAAAGGCGATACCGTGGTATATTATTCGGAATGGAATTCTCATCGCTGCAAACCAGAAAGGTGCTTATGAATTACGAATACATCCATGAGATCGAGCCCGTGCGCGGCAATCTCATCAAGGCTCTGCAGGTCATACAGGAGCACGAGGGATATATTTCCGATGACGCCATCCGCGCCGCCGCGAAATACTTTTCGCTGCCGGAGGTGGAGGTGGAGGGCGTGGTCACTTTTTACGCCAAATTCAAGCGCACCCGTCCCGGGAAGTATCGTCTGACCTTCTGCGACGGCACCGCCTGCCACGTCAAGAAATCCCATTCTCTGCTGGACGCGGTCGAGCGGAAACTCCACATCAATCCCGATACGAAGCCCTCCACCGACGATTACCTCTTTTCGGTGGAGCGGGTGAGCTGTCTCGGCGCCTGCGGCATGGCCCCCGTGATGCAGCTGAACGAGAAACTCTACGGCATGCTCACGCCCGCCAAGGTGGAAAAGATGATCGACGACATTATCGCCAAGGAGAAGATCCATGAATAAGATCCTCACTGATCTCGAGGCCGTGAAGCGGGAATTCGACAGCCGGACCGCGGTCCTGGCCCACCGCATCATCCTCTGCGCCGGCAGCAACTGCGCGGCCAACGGCTCCCTGGAGGTCCGGGAGGCTTTTCAGCAGGCTTTGACCGAGGCGGGGGTGCCGCTGACGGTGGAACTTTACAAGGACGACACCAAAGGCTGCACCTACCTTTCCAAATCCGGATGCCAGGGCTTCTGCCAGATGGGGCCGAACCTCTATATCGAGCCCGAGCACGTCCACTATGTGCGGGTCAGGACTTCCGATGTCCGCGAGATCGTTGAAAAGACCATTCTCAAGGGCGAGGTCGTGGAGCGTCTGCTCTACCGGGATCCCGCCAGCGGCAAGGTCTGCCGCAGCAACGACGAAATCCCCTTTTACAACCGCCAGAAACGGGTGGTGCTCGCCAACTCCGCCATCGAGCCCGGAGATCCCGCCGAATACATCGCCGGCGGCGGCTACTTCGGCGCCCGCAAGGCCATTCTGGAGATGACGCCGGAGGAAATCTGCTCCACGGTGCTGGCTTCGGGCCTCCGGGGCCGCGGCGGCGCGGGATTTCCCACCGGGCGCAAGTGGCAGTTCGCCCTGGCCAGCCCGGGCAGTGACAAATACATCGTCTGCAACGGGGACGAGGGGGACCCGGGGGCGTTCATGGACCGTCTGGTCATGGAGGTTTCCCCCCACTCGGTGATCGAGGGCATGATGATCGCGGGACGGGCCATCGGCGCTTCCCGCGGCGTGGCCTACATCCGCGCCGAATATCCCCTGGCGGTGCGGCGGATGCGCGAAGCCGCCCTGGCGGCCCGGGAGGCCGGACTGCTGGGAAAGAACATCTTCGGCAGCGATTTTGATTTTGACGTCACGGTGATGGAGGGGGCGGGAGCTTTTGTCTGCGGCGAGGAGACCGCTCTGATCGCCAGCGTCGAGGGGATGCGCGGGATTCCCCGGCCCAAGCCGCCTTTCCCGGCGCAGAAGGGCCTCTACGCCAAGCCCACGGTCATCAACAATGTGGAGACGCTGGCCAACGTGCCCGTCGTCATCCGCAACGGCGTCGAAGCCTATCGTTCGGTGGGGCCGGAGAACTCTCCCGGCACCAAGACTTTCGCATTGACCGGCCATGTGGCCACTTCGGGTCTGATCGAGGTGCCCTTCGGCACCACGCTCCGGGAGATCGTCCACAATATCGGCGGCGGCGTCACCGACAACCGGGGCAAGGTCACCGGACGGGATTTCAAGGCGGTGCAGATCGGCGGTCCCTCCGGCGGCTGTCTGACGCCGGAGATGCTGGATCTCCCCATCGACTACGATTCGCTGAAGAGCGTGGGGGCGATGGTCGGCTCCGGCGGCATGGTGGTGATCAACGATCAGACCTGCATCGTGAAGATCGCCCGATTTTTCATGCAGTTCTCCCAGAACGAATCCTGCGGGAAGTGCACTTTTTGCCGGGTCGGCACCAAGCGGATGCTGGAGATTCTGGACAAGATCATCGCCGGAAAAGGCGTGCCGGAGGATCTGGACAAGCTGGAGGACCTGGCCCGGAAGATCAAGGTTTCGGCTTTCTGCGGACTGGGGCAGACCGCGCCCAATCCGATTCTCTCGACGCTCCGTCACTTCCGGGAGGAGTACCTCGCCCATGTGGTTGAGAAGCGCTGTCCCACCGGCGAATGCGAAGCTCTGATCGACCTGGAGATCGACCCGGAGAAATGCGTCCGGTGCGGTCTCTGCATCCGCCGCTGTCCGGTGGGGGCCGTCGGTCCCGACTTCAGGATCGACCCGGAGAAGTGCACCCGCTGCAAATCCTGCGCCGAAGCCTGCCCGAAACAGGCCATCCTCAGGATTTCCCCCCGTAAGAGCCATTGAAATAGAGAGTTGCCTATTATGGAAAAGATGATCGAATTTACCATCGACGGGAAACATGTGAGCGCGGCTCCCGGTGAAACCATTCTCGCCGTCGCCGTGCGCAACAATATCTCCATCCCCACGTTGTGTTTCAATACCTGCGTCTCCCGCAACACGACCTGCCTGGTCTGCGTGGTTCGGGACATGAAGAGCGGGCGCTTCATCCCCGCCTGCACCGCGCTGCCGGCGCCGGGACAGGAGATCGACGCTTCCGGCGAAACGGTCCGGGACATGCGCAAGACCGCTCTGGAACTTCTGCTCTCCGAGCACAACGGCGACTGCGAAGCTCCCTGCCGCATCGCCTGTCCGGCTCATGCGGATGTGGAGCGCTATGTCCGCGAAGGGAAAAACGGCCGCTGGACGGAGGCGATCAAGATCATCAAGGAGCGCATCCCGCTGCCCATGAGCGTGGGGCGGGTCTGCCCGCGCTTCTGCGAGAAGAAGTGCCGCAAAAACCTCTTCGGCGCTCCGGTGGACATCAACGACTTCAAGCGCAAGGCCGCCGACGAGGCCTACGACTCCTACATGGAGGAGATCGCTCCCGATAACGGTTCGAGAGTGGCGGTGGCGGGCGCCGGTCCGGCCGGTCTGGCCGTGGCCTACTATCTGCGTCTGGCGGGATGCCGGGTGACGGTTTTCGAGCAGATGCCCAAGCCGGGCGGGATGCTCCGCTACGGCATCCCCGAATACCGTCTCCCCAAGGAGAAAGTGCTGGATCGCGAGCTGGCTCATTTCGAGCGGCTCGGAGTGGAATTCCGCTTCAACTGCCGGGTGGGCCGGGATATTTCCCTGAAGGAGCTGGCCGGGAGTTTCGACGCGGCGGTGCTCGCGTACGGCTGCTGGCAGGCCTCGCCCATGAAGTGTCCGGGCGAGGAGTTCGCCGTCCAGGGCATTGACTTCCTGCGCAGCGTTGCGGAAAAGCGTTTCTCCGGCGCCCCGGGCCGGGTGGCGGTGGTGGGCGGCGGCAATACCGCCATGGACTGTCTGCGCACCAGCGTCCGCCTCGGCGCAAAGGAGGTCACCTGCGTCTACCGCCGCGGCGAGGCTGAAATGCCCGCGGAAAAGGCCGAGATCCGCGAGGCCCGCGAGGAAGGGGTCCGCTTCACCTTTCTCACCGCTCCGGTGGAGATCCGCAGGGCGGCCGAGGCTCTTGAGATGGTCTGCGTGAAAATGCAGCTGGGCGAGCCCGACGCCTCGGGCCGCCGCCGTCCCGAACCGGTCCCGGGCAGCGAATTCATCATCCCCTGCGACACCATCATCGCCGCCATCGGCCAGAAGCCCGCCCCCATCGAGGGGCTGCCGGTGAACCGCTACGGCTACTGCGCCGAAGTCACCGAGCTCGAGGGGTGCAGATTCTTCGCCGCCGGCGACTGTCTGACCGGTCCGGCGACGGTGGTCGAGGCGCTGGGCGGGGCCCGTCATACCGCCTCGGAGATTCTGGTTTCCCTGGGGCACAAGCCTCTGCCGATGGATTCCAAAGTGAATGTTTCCAGGGGCGAGTGGCAGTCCATGACCCCGGAGGATGTGGTGAAGATCAATCCCGGGCTCTCCGAGACCGGGCGCATCCCCGAAAAACTGATCGACATCGACCGGCGCAAAAACACCTTCGACGAGGTCGCGCTCACCCAGGACGCCGAAGATCTGGCCCGGGAGGGGGCGCGCTGCATCGAGTGTTCCTGCGCCGCCAATCAGGACTGCAAGCTCAGAAAGCTTTCCGAGGAGTACGGCGCCTCCGTGGACGCCTTTGCCGGCGCCAAACCGGCCCGCTCGGCCGATACCCGGCACCCGGCCATCATCCGGGACGCCGGCAAGTGCGTGAAGTGCGGCATCTGCATCAAGGTCTGCGGCGAGGTGGTGAATCAATATCTGCTGGGATTCGGGAAGCGCGGTTTCGCCGGCGAGGTCATGACCGCCTTCGGAGCTCCGCTGCCGGACTCCTGCGCCCGGTGCGGCAAATGCGTGGAATCCTGTCCGGTGGGCGCGCTGACCTGGCGGGACCAGAAAACCAATGCCGATCATGCAAAACGGTGAAATCATTTTCAACACCTCCCTCGGCGGGGGGTATTTTCACATCTCCTTTTTCGCGCCGGAGATCGCCGTCAAGGCCGCTCCGGGGCAGTTCGTCCACGTCCGGATCGCCGATCTGCGGGACCGCATCCTCCGCCGCCCCTTCAGCATCGAGGACGCCGATCCCGCGCGGGGAAGCGTGGACGTGGTTTACAAGACCGTGGGGGAGGGGACCCGCTTCCTCTCCCGGTGCGCTCCCGGAGCGGTCTGCGATCTCATGGGACCGCTGGGGAATGGGTTTTCTCCCTGTCCCGGGGAGGCGACTCCGGTGCTGGTGACCGGCGGATACGGCGTGGCGGCGACCCGCCTCTGCGCCAAGGCCCGGCCGGGCGGCATCCTGCTGGCCGGGGCCCGTTCCCGGGAGGACCTGCTGCTGCTGGACGATTACCGGGGATTCGGCTATGACGTGCGGGTGGCCACCAACGACGGGTCCGCGGGCGCAAAGGGGTTTGTGACGGAGCTGCTCAAGGATTTGCTCGCGGAGACGCCGGAGCGGAAGTTCGCCATCCGGGCCTGCGGGCCGCAGCCCATGCTCATGGCGCTGGCCGGGATGCTGCCCGATGCGGGATACGCCGACGCCGAACTGAGTCTGGATCATCTGATGTGCTGCGGCGTCGGGGCCTGTTTCGCCTGTGTGGTGAAGGTCCGGGACGGCGCGGGCGGCTGGCGCTACGCCCGGAGCTGCGCCGAGGGTCCGGTCTTCAAGGCCGGGGAAGTTTATACCGGAGAGTGAATCATGGCTGTTGACATGCAAGTTGTTCTGGGGCCGCTGAAGCTTAAAAATCCGGTGATGACCGCCTCCGGCACCTTCGGGTACGGCCGGGAATATCAGCGGTACTTCGACATTTCCCGGCTGGGCGCGGTGGTGGTAAAGGGCATCGCCGTCTTTGCCTCCGAGGGAAATCCCACCCCGAGAGTGGCGGAAACCGCCTCCGGGATGCTCAATGCCATCGGATTGCAGGGGCCGGGGGTGGAGAAATTCTGCACCCATCCGGATTATCTGCCCTTTCTGCGCAGTACCGGCGCCGCGGTGATCGTCAATATCTGGGGCCGGACGGTGGAGCAGTACGCCGAGGTCGCCGCCCGCCTGAACGACGAGCCCGGCATCGCCGCGCTGGAGATCAACATCTCCTGTCCCAACGTCAAGGCCGGAGGTGCGGCGTTCGGTACCGATCCGGCGCTGGCCGCCGAGGTCGTGGGCGCGGTACGCAGGGCCACCCGGCTGCCGCTGATCGCGAAGCTCAGTCCCAATGTCACCGACATTTCCGAATTCGCCCGGATATGTTCCGGCTCCGGAGCGGACATCCTCTCGCTGATCAACACCATTTCCGGCATGTCCATCGACGCCTACACCCGCCGTCCCCGGATCGCCAACATCACCGGCGGTCTCTCCGGTCCTGCGGTGAAGCCGGTGGCGCTGCGGATGGTCTGGCAGGCGGCCAACGCGGTTTCGACGCCGATCATCGGCATGGGAGGGATCATGAACGGCACCGACGCGGCCGAATTCATGCTGGCCGGGGCGTCGGCGGTGGCGGTGGGCACGGCGATCTTCGCCGATCCTCTGGCTCCGGTGCGGGTCATCGGCGAACTGGAGGATTTCTGCCGGGAGACCGGCGTGGAGCATGTGGCCGAACTCACCCGCGGTCTCCGGGTGTGATTTTACGGACGGCCGATCGTGCCGTCATGACTTCCGGCGCCATCCGTTGACGACTTCGGGCTGCTATGTCGCGAAGTTCGCTTGCGGACAGAATTCGGAAAAGTTTTTCCTGTCTTTGTCGGAAAATTTTGACAAATCGGTTCTTCGGTGTATATTTCCGGCATCGGAAAGGAAAAGAAAATTCATCGCGGGAAAAATTCAAAAATTTTTGAAAAAAGATTTCTTTTGATTTGCAAACGCATATATAGTGTACTATATTACTATCACACTTGAAAAATACCGCCGGATCGGGTGATTTCCCGGAGAGGGGCGGCGCGGACCGATGGATTCGCGGAAGCCGATACAGGCGGGGTTGTTTGGTTTTTGCAGTTGCCGGTCCGCTTCCGGCGGCGGCGGACGATGGCTATAGTCATTCGCCCCGGGAGACCGGCGATTGCAAAAACCGGATTTTTATGGCGGTTCGGAGACGGGCATCGTTTCCGGCCGCGGAAGTCACGGCAATGGCAGCAAGTCTACAAGAAAGGAGCCGACGATGAAGTTATTGCCCAAAATCGCCCTTGGTGTCGTCCTGACATCGGGCATGTGCGGGATCGCCGCTGAGATGCAGCAGCAGGCCGATCGGGAGGTTTTCGACCGTGTTTCGGCGCTCATGCCCGGAGGAGAAAAGAACGGCATGGCCATCATCAACGGCCGGAATTTCAACAGCGGCATCGCTTTGATGCTGAAAGAACTGCCGGGTAAGCTCGAGGCCGACGGGATGGAGGAATACGCTCCCATGGTCGAGTACGGGATCGGTCTTTTCGGCGAGCTCTGGGATGCTTCGGGCCTGGCCGATGTGAAGGCTCTGGGATTTGCCGACACGGTTGTGTCCGCGGATCCGGTCGTCGGCGAGAATTTCATGATCTACTACACCGGCAAAGAGGTCTCCGGCTGGATGAAGGAGTGCAGCGGCGAGCAGGTCGATCTCCTGGCCATCGCCGGGAACTGGCCGGAAAGCACCATCTACGCTTTTGATTTCGCCATGAATCTCACTCCTGTGGTCCAGTTCATTCAGAACAAGCTGCCGGACGGGATGGAGATGCCTCCGGTGGCGGCAGGGATCGCCATGGCTCTCGAGGGCCGCTACGATATGATCATCGCCGAGGACGCCGACGGGCAAAAGCTCTTGAGGATGCAGATCCCCGACAGCGAAAACGGCTCGATTTTCAGTCTGCTCTCTTCCGCTGCCGACAGTCCTGAAATCCAAAAAACCGCCCAGGAGATCGTCATCTCCGATTTGGGAGAGCTCCCCGGCGAGATCATCATCTCCCGGCTTGAGAAGGGGATTCTCATCTCCAACTGCAGGGATATCGACGCCCGCATCGCCGCATTGCCGAAACTCGGCGACGACAAGGATTTCGCCGTGCTCTCCTCCGGTCTGCCGAAGACGGGCAATGCCTGCGCCTACGTCGGGAAAAAGATCCTGAACCCCATGCTCTCCAAGGAGCTTGCGGAGACGGATTTCGCCGACATCCAGGTCTTCGTTGATCCCGGCTATGACAGCCGGATGCTGTGCGTTTCGCGCACGACCGGAGAGGGTCTGGTGGGGCAGGGCCGCTGCTTCGGGACTTTCGGCGAATATCAGGCCGCCAACGCCAGGATGCAGCTGCAGGTCATGCGGGACATCATCGTGAATGAAATCAAAAACGCCGGATATTGTGAACCCGACGATGAAGAGGTGGAAGAATGAAATTCGGAATGAAACTGACAGCAGCGGCGGCCGCGGTCGCGCTTCTCGGCCCCGCCGTGGTTTCGGCCAACGAGCGCTTTGAGCGCATTGCCGGAGAACTTGACGCCGGAGGGACGGTTTTCGGCATCTGCACCATGCCTGACGCCGGTTACGGTCTTACCGCCGAACTGGAGAAACTTTTCACCGACGCCATCGCCAACATCCCCGCCGAAGACTCCGACCGGGCCGCGGCCGAAGCGGTGGAAAAGATTCTTTTCACCGCCGGATTTCAGAGCGTGCGGGGCGCGGGCATGAGTTCGGTCCTGATCTCCGACGACGATGCCGCGGAGCCTCTCTACCGTCACAAGATGATCGTCGAGACCGAGGATGCCGACGCTTACTGGATGACCCGGGCTTTCGGCTATGCCAACAGCGATCTGAGCTCCATTGTCGCGGAATTGCCCGCGTCGACGATCTCCGTGATCAGTCTGAACATTGATCTGAGCGCCATCCGGGATTGGCAGTCGATGCTGCCGCTGGACGAGGAAGCTCTGGAGAAATTTCAGAAGATTACCGGGATCTCCGGGAACTTCACGATTGCCTCCTTTTCCTGTGACGGCAGGGTCGGCGTTTACTTTTCCATGCCGGAGTGCGAAGTGAGCGACGGGTGCTGCGGAGAGACGATGGTCGCCAACGGCCGCCGTTATTTCTTCCCCGACGCCGAAACCCGCGAGAACTACGAAAAGAGCGCCAAAGGCATCACTCTGCCCTGGGATCAGAGCGTGAGCGATGCCGCCGGTTTCTTCTACGTCGCCGGCGATCTGATGAAGTATTGCGAGGGGCCTTTTGCCGAACTGAAGAAGTTCGCGGTGGATTACAATGACGAGAGCTTCGGCGTGCTGACCCGCCGTGAAAACGGATTCCGGATGGACGCGCTCTCCCATACCGATCTGCCCGGAGCAATGGCGCTTTTCATCTCCCGGGGACTTCTGCCCTGCGCCATCGTCAAGATCAAGGCCGGGATGGACAGCGGCATTGATGTCCTGGCGTACAGCGAGTATCTCAATGCCAACGGCGGGAACTATCCCTCCGATGAGGAGATCTGGATGGTGGAGGAGAAGCTCGGGGGCGTCAACGGCGTGGATTTCCTCTACCTCGCTCCTCCGGCCGGGGAAGAGGATTCGGATGTCGTGATCCTCATTTCCGCGCCCAGGGATGGATTCTGCGACATCATGAGCGTCAGCAACGGGATTGCGGTCGTCACCTTTTTTGAGTATGACTCCGAAAAGGGCATGACCGGAGTGGTTACCGAAGCCCAGGCCAGGAATCCCATGCCGGAAAAGATCTTCCGGCACTGGCTTGATCTCGCCCGTGATTTTGATGCCGAAAATTGAGAAAACCAGCCGTTTTTCATGAAAATATGGCCTGTCTCCTGAAAAAAAGCGAAAATATTTGAAAAAAAATTCATTTATGACTTGAAATAAGTCAAAGTGAGTATAATATTAGCAAAGGAGACCGGCCATATTCCGTTGTCATACGGACAGCGGAGGAAAAGCCGGAGAATTGCAAAACCCAGAGAGGGAAGAAAAGATGAAACACGACTTCTATGATGTCAAGGCCAAGCAGAAGGTTACCACCTCCGTCGTCGCAAAAGTGACCTACGGTGCCAAGGGTAACGAGCGCTACGCCTTTAAGGGCAAAACCGCCGACGGCCGCAACCTCACCGCCTTTGTCAGCAAGGCTGTCTGGGACAAGGCCAAGATCTGACCTCCGGTTTCCGCGTTGCGGCAAATGACCTGGAGTCATGCAATGAAAAAAGCCCCGTGCGCGGGGCTTTTTTCATGTATGCCCGATCGGTTTTCATGGGGTTCTCCACGACCGATCCCGGCAAACCGCCGGAATTTCCGGCGGGGAAAGGTGAATATTTGATGAATGTCCTTTTGATTGACGCTTTTTCCCAGATATTCCGGTGCTATTTTGCCATCACCGGAGCGTTGACCAACGGCCGGGGAGAACCCACCAACGCGGTTTTCGGTTTCGCCCGTCTGCTTATGGAGCTGGAACGGGAATTCCATCCCGAGTACGGCGCTCTCTGCTTTGACTGCGGCAAACCGGAATTCCGTCTCGCCGTTGCCCCGGACTACAAGGCGGGCCGTCCGCCCATGCCCGAGGATCTGGCCGCCCAGCTGGAGCGCATCCGCCGCCTGGCGGCGCTTTTCGGCTGGCCTGTGCACGAGGAGCCCGATTACGAGGCGGATGATCTTATCGGAGGGTTTGCCAGAGCGGTTGCCGCCTCCGGGGGACGTGCGGCCTATATTTCCCAGGACAAGGATCTGGCCCAGCTGATCGACGACAATATCCTGTGGTACGCCCCGGATCGGAAGAATTCCGGTTTTGAACGGCGGGACGGCGCGGCGGTGGCGGCGAAATTCGGCGTCGCGCCGGAGGGGATGGTGGACTACCTCTCCCTGCTGGGCGATGCCAGCGACCACATCCCCGGTATACCGGGAGTGGGTGCGAAGACCGCCTCCAGGATCGTCAATTCCGGGATCCCGGTGGAGGAGATCGCCGCGGGCGGAGTCGGGGAAGTGCCGGGGGTGCCGCCGCGTCTGGTGGCCGCTCTGCGGGAAAATGCGGAAGTATTCCGGAAAAACCGCCGTCTCATCACTCTGCGCTGCGAACTTCCGGAGCGGCTGCGGGATCTGAAGTCGGTGCTGAAGAAAAATCCGCCGGACTGGCAGGGGATCGCCGGTTTCTGCCGGGAGCAGAATCTGCGTACCGTCCTGACGGAAATCCCGGACGCCTGCCAATCCGCGCCCGCCGCCGTCCCGGCCGCGAAACCGATCCCCGTCCAGCAGGAATTGTTCTGAGGACGGCGGAGGCGGAGTGCCGCCCGGCGTGTCCGGACGCGGAACAGTGCGGCGCGCGGCGCGCCCGGGGATGAATGTGCGGGGGGGGCGGAGCGGCAATGGAGCGCCGCCCCTCCGGGGGATTACCAGGCCTCGGCGGTCATGGAGACGATGTCGCCGGCGATGAGATAGCAGGCCTGTTTCACCCCCGCCTGCTGGGAAATGAGGATGTCGATATTGTTCTGATAGCGTCCGGTGCGGGAGATATTCGCATTGTTCACCAGGAGCGCCGCCCGTCCCGGGATGCTGACCGAAACCGTCGCGTTGAGGGTTATCGCCCAGGTCGACGGCATGTAAACCCCGCGCCCGGCATCGTAGGAGGAGGAACCGCTGGCGCTGATGCCGTAACTGTTGATCTTGACGAATACGATGAGATCCGCCTCGTCCATGTCCACCAGTTTATACGAACCGTCGATCATGAAGCGTTCGCAGAGTTCGCTGCGCATGAGAGAGGCGGCGTAGAGCAGGGTGGTGTCGTTGGAGACCGGAGCGATGGCGACGGTTTTCAGCTGGGGATGAGCCATGCTGCCCACATGATAACCGCATCCCGCGGCCAGCATGCCCAGCACCGGGAGCAGCAGCGCCCGCAAAAGGAGGGATGTTTTCGAGAGTTTCATCATTGTTCTCCGCCGACGGGGGCCTTTTCGGCCCTGCGCGGCAAATTCAGATCGTATATGGGCAGCAGCCAGCGGCCGTCGCTGTTCTCCGGCGCCACCAGCAGGCGTTCGTAATTGGGCGGCATTTCGTAGATGGGGTACGCGGCCGCCCGCTCCTCCGGCTGCATGGGAGCGAAGCCGCTCGGGATGAAAGTGCTGTCCATGCTTGTGAGCTTGCGTTCGGCTTCGGAGGCGGCCGCGGCCTCGGGGTAATCGTGGATGATCCGCCGCAGATAATGTTCGGCGGCCGCCGGGCGCTTCATCCGCAGGTAAAAATCCGCGGTGCCCATGATCCGCTCCGCGGCCAGATCCTTGGCCTTGAGCAGCATGGT
This sequence comes from Victivallaceae bacterium, assembly GCA_045585875.1. Lineage (GTDB taxonomy): Bacteria > Verrucomicrobiota > Lentisphaeria > Victivallales > Victivallaceae > JAVBQJ01. The sequence goes on from JAZMZH010000005.1 coordinate 25,017, forward strand.
TTCCATTTCGGGAAGTTCGGAAGCGCCGGGGTTTTCGTCGATGAATTTTTCAAGCACCTTGATGCCCTCCGAGACTCGGGCTCCGTCGCCGTCGCCGAGGCCGGCCAGCTGAAAGAGCGCGTTGGCCAGTTCCAGCTGGGCGTAATAGGCGGCCCGGGTGCCCGGATAATCCCGGATCAGCTCCCGCAGGGTATTGAGGGCTTCTTCCCGTCCGGCGATGTTGCGGTAATGGCGCAGCTGGTGCAGCGCCAGGTCCAGCTTGGCATTGGGCGCTTCGTCGGCGAAAGGCGCCCGGGCCAGCGCGGCGCGGTAGGTCTCCTCGGTCTTGTCCACATCCAGCAGCCAGGACAGCCAGCGCCAGTCGAGGGCGGCGAATGCCCGCTGCCGGTAGCCGTCGCGATAACTGTCGGCGATGGCATACTCCCGCTTCACCAGCGCGGGATAATCGGCATCGGTCGGGTACTTGTTCAGCATCTTCTCAATGAGCAGAAATTCCCGGTAATACATGCGGGAGAGCCGCTCGGCCTCGATGGCGGCGGCGAGCGCCTCCGCACCGAGAGCCGGGGAATCCGCCAGCAGTTCGGCGTCGGTGAAGGCCTTTGCGGCGGCGGCGTAGCTGCCTTTTTCCATGGCGGCGCGTCCGGACTGCATCTTGGCCGCGGCCTCGGCGTCCCCCGCCGAAGCGCGGATGCAAAGACACCCGGCCGCCGCGACAGTCAGCAGCGCGAGGATGCCGCCGCGAAATTTTTCAGCTGTGCACAGAAATTTTGTCATGATTCTTAATATAGCATCCTCAATCGGTTTTGGCAAATCATTCAAGGAGCGGGGGCGGAATTTAATTGAACGATGCGCGAAAACTCCAGATTGCCGCCGAAGATGTCCAAAGCGCTGCCGACGGTGTAGTCCACGCTCCCGCGCCCCAGCGTCCGGATCTTTTCAATATCGTCCCAGGAGCTTATGCCGCCTGCGTAAACGCACGGCGCCGGCGAATCGGCGAGAATCTTCAGGAGTTTTCCGTCGATGCCGCCGCGTTTCCCCTCCATGTCCACCGCGTGAATCAGAAATTCGCATGCGAATCCGGCGAGTTCGCGCAGCGTTTCCGCCTTCACCTCCGTCCGGGAGAGTTTCTGCCAGCGGTCCGTGGCCACCCGATAGCCGTCGCCCGCCGCCCGGCAGCTGAGATCCAGCACCAGATGCTCCCGGCCCACGGTGCGCTTCAGCTCCTTCAGCCGCTCCATGTCCACCGCGCCGTCGTGAAAGATCCAGCTGGTGACGATCACCTGGGAGGCTCCGGCATCCAGCCAGCGGGAGGCGTTTCCGGCATTGACGCCGCCGCCCAGCTGCATCCCGCCCGGCCAGGCGCGGAGGGCCTGTTCCGCGGCGGTTTCGCAGCCTTTCCCCAGCATGATGACGTGGCCGCCGGTGAGATGATGGCGGCGATAGAGCTTCGCGTAGTGTTCGGGGGGGAGTTCCGCCACGAAATTGGTCTCGGGCGTCGGGGATACCCCGTTTTCGCCGCCGTCGCGCAGGGAGGAGCCGACGATCTGTTTCACCATGCCCTCGTGGAGGTCTATGCAGGGGCGGAAACGCATCTCAGAGCACTTCCAGAAGCTCGACTTCAAAGATCAGGAGGCTGTTGGGCTGAATCTGCTGTCCGGCGCCCCTCTCGCCGTACCCGAGGGCCGGAGGGATGAAGAATTTGTATTTGCTCCCGGCGGTCATCAGCTGCAGGCCCTCGGTCCAGCCCGGGATCACCTGATTCACGCCGAATTCGGCGGCGCCGCGGTTGGTCGTGGTGTCGAATACCCGTCCGTTGAGCAGGGTGCCGGTGTAGTTCACCCGTACTTTGCTCTCCCGGGAGGGTCGTTTGCCGCCGCCCTCGGAAATCACCTGATACTGGAGGCCGCTGGCGGTGGTGACGACGCCGGGAAGTTTCGCGTTTTCGGCGAGGAATTTTTCGGCGGCGTCGGAATTCTCCTTTTTGAGACGGGCGATTTCGGCCTCTCCGGCCGCCCGCATCCGGTCCTGAAGCTTCTGCATGGCGGCGGCGTATTCCTCGTTGGGGAGCTGGGATTTTCCGGCCAGGGTTTCGGCGATGCCCCGGAGGACCAGAGCGGGATCCACGGGGACGGGCTGGCTGGAGAGATAGTGGGCCATGTTCATGCCCATGGCGTAGCTGAGAGTTTCGGTTTCGGTCTTGAACGTGCTCATGGGAAATACCTCCGGGATGATTTTCAACATTTTCCCCGGCAAATGCCGGAGGAGATAAGATAACGCCGAAAAGATGAATTTCAAGCGGGATCGGTGTTTTTTTTGATTTTCCCGATATGGATGCAATATTATAAGGAGAGGAGAAACAGGAATCAACTTATGGAGACGGAGGAGTTTTTTTCATGAGGGAGGGGAGCTATTTGGGGCGCCTCTCCTCTTCGGATCCGCTGTTCGGTTATTTGAGCCGGGAAATTTTTCCGGCCGTCGGCGGGGACGCGGGGGAGGGGATCCGGGTTTTTTCCACCAACGGATCCAACGCGGTCTACATCTACGAGGACCGTGTCGCCAATACCCGGGTGGTGGGCAAATTTTTCTTTTCGCCGCGGATGCCGGACTGGGATGCCGCGCTCCGGCGTCTGGAGCGGGAGTACCGCAACATCCGCGAGGTGCGCAGATGCCTCAGCGGCCGTCATTACGCGGCCCGGGCATTGGGGCGCAACGATCGGCTGGACCGTCTGCTGGTGGTGGAATTCTGCTCCGGCGAAAGGCTGGACGCGGCGATCACGGACGCCATCGGACGCAGCAATCGGGAGGGGTTGTTCCGGCGTCTGACCGCTCTGGCCGGGTTTTTCAGCGAGCTCCACAATCGTTCGGCCCGTCCGGAAAGGGTGGATTTCAACTTCCCCTGCGGGTATCTCGACACCATGCTGGAGGCCCTGAAGACGGTTGCCGGAGCCGGTGAGGCGGCGGAGCTGCGGCACTGGCGGGACCGGTGGCGGGAACTTCGGGAAATGTGGGAGGACAACGAGGTGCTGGTGCACGGCGACGCCACTCCGTCCAACTTTCTTTTCGGGGAGGAGGGGCGCGTCGTCGCCTTTGACATGGAGCGGGCGCGGCGGACCGACCGGTGTTTCGACGTGGGCAGGATCGCCGGGGAAATCCAGCACTTTTTTCTCCGCGCCACCGGGGACAAATACGCCGCCGAACCCTATATCGGGCACTTTCTGTGGGAATACGCCTGTCATTTCCCCGACCGGGAGCGGGCATTTCGCTCCATCACCTTTCGGATCCCTTATTATATGGGGATCACATTGCTGCGCATCGCCAGAAACGGTTATCTGGAGCATTGCTACCGGCGGCGGCTGGTGCGCGAGGCTCTGGAATGTCTGAAAAGGGGTCCGCGATGACGGTCAAAGGACTGATTTTCGACGTGAACGGCACTCTGATCGACATCTGGACCGACGACGGCGGCGAGGAGGCCTGCCGGGCGACGGCGAATTTTCTGGCGCTGCGGGGCGTGCGGATTTCGCCGGAGGAGCTGCGGGAGGCGTACTTCGGCCTGAATCGGCGTCAGCGGCAGGAGAGTCCGGAGAATTTCCCGGAGTTCGACATCCTGAAGATCTTTGAAACGGTGGTCAGACGCTATGCCGCGGAAAAGACCGGCGAAGCCGGCAGGCGTCGGCTGGCCATGACCGCGGCTCTGGTATTCCGGGCCTCCGGATGCCGGCGTCTGACTCTTTACAAAGGGGTGCTGGAGGTGCTCACCACCCTGCGGGTGCGCTATCCCATGACCGTGGTTTCCGACGGCCAGTCCCTGTGGGCGGCGGCGGAATTGCGGGCGGCCGGGCTCGGCGGATTTTTCCCGACGCCGGTGATTTCCGGCGACTACGGATTCCGCAAACCCGACGGGCGGCTTTTCGCCGCCGGAATCCGGCAGCTCGGCATCGCTCCCGGGGAAGCGGTTTACATCGGCAACGACATGTACCGGGACATCCGGGGCGCCGCGGCCGCGGGTATGAAAACCGTGTTTTTCCGCTCCAATCAGGGCGACCATTCCTTTCACGGGGCGGAGCCGGACTACGTCATCTTCGACTTCAATGAATTGCCCCGGGCGCTGAAATTCCTGTCCGGCGGGGAGTGAATTGCCGCGGAAATTCGGGAAAAAGTTCCGCAAATCGGCAATAAATCGTTTCGGGAGCCGTCTCTTTGTAAGAGGGGGATCGGATCTCCGGGAGGGGTTGTACCCGCATCCGGGGCTCCGTCGGAGGAGGAGAGGAGGGCGCGTCCGGTGACGGCGCCTTTGTATGCAACATGTGACAGGCAGGCGGTGAAATGATGAGATTTGCTATCGGATCGGCGCTGGTGATCGGCGCTCTGGCGGTCGGGACGGTTCATGCCGCGGAGGGGGACGGCTCCGCCGCCGCCGCGCCCGCGGCCTGGGGAAATTTCAACATTCCCCCGGAGCGCATGGCCTACTTCCGCGAAGTGGTGGAGACGGTGCGGGAGAAGTACCCGGATGAATTCAATGAAGTGATGGCCCTGCGCCAGTCCAATCCCGGCGAGGCGATCCGCCGCGGCGTGGAACTGGCGCGCCGGGCCGGGTTTGACGTGCCCGCCGGGCTCGGTCAGGCCGGAACCGCCCAGGCCGAGAGCGGCCAGGTGCAGCCCCTCGCCATTGTGGGAAAAACCGGGACGGTCAGCCGCGACTTCCGCCGCAAAAAGATGCGGGCCGTCAATCAGGCGCTTGAAGAACGTTTCCCGGAGGAGTACGCCCGGCTGGAGGAGATGCGGAGCAGCGATCCGGAGGAGGCGCGGTATTATTTCCGCGAGCTGGTTTCCCGCCTGGACGATCTTCCGGAGATTTACGCTTCGCTGGAGCCGGTCCCGGCCGCCGGAGAGGATGAGATGCCCGGTCCCGGCCGCCGCCGTCGTTCCGGCGCGCCTCCGTCCGGCGATTTTGATCCGTTCCGCGGCGGCTTCGGGAGTTTCCCCGACGGGAACGGAGCTTTCGGTCCCGGCGGCGGTGAGGACGGCGGCTCCGGCGCCGCAACCACCCCGGCCGCCGGGAGCGAAAAAGCCGCCCCGGAGGAGGCGTCTTCCCTTCCCTGGTGGATGGAGTAGTCTCCGATGAAATATCGGAATCTGGAATTTGCCGTGATAAGCATCGACCCGGCGGGCAATCTCGCCGGGATCCGTGCACGCACCGGAGGCCGCGTCCTGAACGTGACCGCTTCCGCCGCGGAATATCTGCCCCGGGAGGGGGACGGGGATGCCCTGACCCGCCGTCTCGAACGTCTCGGAGGGGAACTGCGCCTGAACCGAGGCGAGATGCTTTTCCTCACCGGACATGTGGACGGGGGGATGTTTTTTGAGGTGAAAATGCCCCGTCTGCCCGCCCGGGAGATTCGCGACAGCCTGCTCCTGGAGCTGGGGAATCACATGCCGGCGGTGCCCGTGGCGCCGGAAGTCGTCTGGCAGGCCCGCCCCGGCCGCAATGAGGAGGAGCTGCTGATCCGGGCCTACGCTTTTGACTCCGCCGTCATCGCGCCTCTGGGCCGGGCGCTGCTGCGGCTGAACTGGCGGATCGACGCTTTTGTACCGCTGCTCCTGGCGCTGCCGGACGACGCCGCGGGATTTTTTCAGGAATTCGGCGGCGGCTTCGCCCGCGTCGGCAAACGCTGGACCGATGTGCACTCTTCCGGAGAGGAGCCTTTGCTCGCGGCCACGGGTGAGTTTCTGCGCCGGGCGGCCGGAGGCGGTGACGTGCCCGGGGACGTAAAGTGTTTCGGGGGCGCCGTCGCCGCCGCATCCGCCGTCGCCGCGGTGCGGGACCGGAGATTGCCGGAGGATTTCACCATCTTCGGCGGCCGTCTCCGGCCCCGGCGGCTGCGGGGACACCTGATCGTGACCGGCGTGCTGACGGCGCTGCTGCTTTTCATCGGATGCGCCGCGCTGTTCAAGGCCCTGCAAAAAAATGTGGACCGCTACAACGAACTCGACGGCATCGTCACCGGCCGCACGCAGGAGATCTCCCAGACCCGGCGCAAAATCAAATCCTCCGAAAAAATGGACAAGGAGTACGCCCGGATCCTGGAGACCGTTCACGGCGAGGACCGTCTGACCGAAAAGCTCGCCATGATCGCCCGGGCTCTGCCCGGGGACGTGCTGCTGAACGATCTCAGGATTTCCGAGGAGTCCTGGGAACTCACCTGCATGACCGAAAATGAGAATACCGAACTCAGCGGGATTTTCCGAAAACTCCCCGGTTTCAAGCTCATCAATCTTGAGCAGCGGCGCATGGGCGATACCTTGACGGTGATCCAGGTGCGCCTGGAAAAAACCGGCGGCGCCGGAAGGAGCGGCAAATGACGGCCAAAGGAAAATTCTTCACCGGCAGGAACCGCGGCATGCTCTGGTTTTGCGCTTTCGGACTGCTCTTCTCGTTCGTGGTGCTGTTTTTTTCCATCGACATCAGACTGGAAGCCGTCCTGCCCGACGACGAGACTCTCGACACCATGCGCAAGGAGGGCGAAAAGGCCGCCGAAGAGGCCGGAAGTCTCCGTAAAACCTATCAGGAGATGCAGATCCGCCGGGAAAAAGCCCTCGCCATGATGGATTCCTGGTGGCATGAGGACGTAAACGGCGATTACGAGGTGACGGTGCGGGAACGACTGGAGGAGATCGCCCGCAAAAATGAAATCAGGAACCCCGGCTTCAGCACGGTGCGCACCGCCAAGATCAATTCGATGGCCTTTGCCATCGAGATCGATGTGAATTTCACCTCGACGCTGAAAAATGGTCTGGCTTTTACCGAGGGCGTGAAGGAGCTGGGCGTGCCGGTCTATTGGAAGCGTTTCGAGATCCGGGTGGACCAGCGCAGCGGCACGCTGAACTGGCGCGGCACGCTGCGCATCCCGGCATCCGATGAAAAGGCGGAGGAGCGGAAAAAATGAAAATCATGGTGATCATGCTCAACGTGATCCTCGCCCTTTTTACGGCGTATGCCGCGTCGAAGGTCTTTACCGGAAGCGTCGGGGAACCCCTTGCTCTGGGCCGGGAGGGGCGCGAGAAGAAGGAAAGAACCGTCCAGACCGGAGCCGCCGCCGCGGCCGCCGAAGTGAAAAAGCCCGAAAGCGATCCGACGGGAATCCTGCTGAAAAATGATGTCTTCTCCCTCAGCCGCTGTCCCTCCCTGGACCGGCAGAAAAACAGCTTCACTCTGCTGGGGGTCATCATCGCCCCCGGGGCCAGCGGCGCGATTATTGCTCAGAGCAACTCTTCCGGCAACGCCTCCGGCAATCCGTCCGGCGGCGCGCCCGGAGGGCCCGGCGGCCGCTCCGCGGGCCGTTCCGCGGGCACACGCTCCGGAACCTCGGGGAACGTCTCCTCCTACAGCAAATACACCGCGCCCCAGCGCTACTTCCGGGTGGGGGAAAAGATCAACGATCAGTACACGCTTTCCGGCGTCACCGCAAATTCGGCCACGCTCTCCGGCGACGGCGGCAATCTGACGCTGACGCTTCAGACGCCTTCCCAGAGCGCGGCCGCCGCCAACGGTCAGAATTCCAATCGCGGCGCCGGCGGCCGGGGAGGCGGTCGGGGAGGCGGCCGGGGAGGCATGAGGGGATTCGGACCGCCCATGATGCCGGGAGGCGGACCGGGCGGCTGGAATCCCGGCTTCGGCGGCTGGAATCCCGGCGGCCCGGGAGCGGGCGGCTGGAATCCCGGCGGCGGACGAGGCCCCGGAGGCTGGAATCAGGGCAATCAGGGCCGAAGAGGCCGTACCAATAACCGATGAAAATTACTGGAGAAACAGGGGAAATCATGAAAGAGATCAGGACATGCGACGGTTTCCCGGCGGGACGGCTTCTGCGTCCGGCGGCGGCGGTGATGCTGCTGGCGCTGGCGGGCTGCGAGGGGATGCTGCCGATCACCACGCCGGAGGCCGAGGGCAAGGCCGGAAAATATGAATTCATTGAGCATACCGACCGAAAAATGACCGTGCCGGAAGAACCGGATCCGGGACGGGATCTGGAGGCCCCTTCCGAGTTTGACGCTCCGGCCATCTCCGAAGCGGACCTGTCAAGGCTGAACACTCCCGGGAGCGGCAAAGACGGGGAAATACGGCCGGAGACGCCGCGCCGCGAGGTGAATTTCTACGACGACATGATCCTGCTGGACGCCGACGACGAACTGGAGGTGGCGATGATCTTCAATGCTTCGCCGATCCTGGATGTGCTGCCGGCCTTCGCCGATCTGCTCGGCTTCAATTACGAGGTGGACAGGGAGGTTTCCGGCGTGGTGAACCTGAATTTCAACTCCACCATGACCCGTCGTGAATTGTGGGCGTGTTTCGACCGGATGCTCAGACTCACCGGCGCCACCGCCATCGCCGACGGCGACAGCCTCCGGATCATCCCCCTCAGCAAGATGGCCGCCAATTCCCCGCTCCGCACCAACGGCCGGGGCACCGGGGGCATGGAGGTCATCTCCCGATCCCTCGGGTACGCTTCGGCCTCTTCCGTGGCCGAGCAGCTTAAGAATTTCGTGACGCCCTCCGGCATCATCATACCCCAGTCCGGCGGCAACATCATCACCGTCTGCGATCTCCCGGAAAACATCGCCAAACTCGAAGAACTCATCTCCATCATCGACCAGCCCGGGCGTTCGAGCTGGCCCCGCAGCGTCATCGCCTGCCGCAATGTCAAGCCATCCGCCCTGGCCGCCGAGCTCGGCGAAATCCTTCCCGTTCTCGGACTTGCCGTTTCCACATCCGGGAACTCCGGCGACGACGCCGGGGCCATTCACCTCACCGGCATCGACCGGCTCCAGCTCATCGTGGCCACCGCCGCCACCGACGAGGCGGTTGCCGAGATCCGCAACTGGGTGAGCATCCTCGACAATTCCGACCCCGGCGACCAGGAACGGGTGTACGTCTACAAGGTGGCCAACGGCAAGGCCGACCAGCTGGCTCAGGCCCTTTCCGTGGTCTTTTCCACTCAGGGCACCACCCTGACCGTGGACACCGACACCGGAAACAACCGCACCAATCAGCTCAACACCGCGTCGACCCGGACCCAGACCTCCGGCGGTTCCGCCGCCGGAAATCTCATTTCAAGTGTCAACCGCCTCTCCAACACCCAGTCCGACCGCTCCTCGGATATTTTCTCGGCTCCGGTGCGCGTATTCGCCGACGGGGTTTACAACCGGCTGGTCATACGCACCACCCCCCGCACCTACGCCATGATCAAGGCGCTGCTGGACCGGCTGGACAACGTCCCGGCGCAGGTCCTGCTGCAGGTGCTCATCGCGGAGGTTTCGCTCAACGACAGCACCGAGTTCGGCATGGAGTTCAGCTTCGCCGAAACCCACGGCACCACCAACACCATCATCGGCAGCAACTTCGAGAGCCTCTCCGACGCCAATATGCCCGACGGCTACTCCATGACCATCCAGGACGTCAACGATCCGGAAAATAAATTCGCCACCGTGAAGGCTCTGGCCGGAAGGGACAACGTGAAGATCATTTCCAGCCCCCAGCTCCTCGTCAACAGCAACACCCAGGCCTACATCCAGATCGGAAATCAGGTGCCGCTGCTCTCCAGCGACTATACCAACGTGGATTCCTCCGGCACCACCCAGCGCAGTTACCGCTACCAGGACACCGGCATCATCATGACCATCACGCCCCAGGTCACCAGCACCAACCTGATCTCGCTCGAGATCGATCAGGAGGTTTCCGAGGCGGTGAAAAACACCATCACCAGCGCCTCCGACACCCCGGTGATCCAGAGACGCAAGATGACCACCGCCATGACCATCGCCAACGGCAGGACCATGATCATCGGCGGAATGATTCAGGAAAAGTTCAAGGACAATCTTCAGGGCCTGCCCATCATCGCCGACCTCCCCATCATCGGGCGTCTTTTCGGCAATACGGAACAGTCCGTCGAAAGGGTGGAATTGCTGGTGCTGGTCACCGGCTACATCGTCAGCGAGCAGAGTCCGGTGGAGGAGATGATCCGCCGCTACGACAGGAGTGTTCGCGAGCTGAGCGAATTTGAAAAACATCTCGCGGAGGCCGATCAGGATGACAGCGATGAAGACTGATCCTCCGGCCCCCGTCGGCTGCACCGCCGACCGGGCCGCCGCGGGGCTGCCCGCCCTGCGGGAGGAATTGCTCCGGCGTTTCCCGGCGTACGGGGAATTCCTCGATACGGCCTCCGGCCCCCGCGAAGCCGACCGGATGCTGGTCGAAAACAACCTCGCCACCGAGGCCGAACTGGCCGACCTCTGCCGGGAAATGTTTCACCTTGCCCCGGTGGTGGAGGATGATCTCCCGGTGCCGGAGGAGATCACCGCGTTCGCCGCCGAATACCTGAACGCCCGGACGGCGCTGCCGCTGGAGGTTTCCGACGGCGATGAGGACGGCGAAAGCGCCGGGGCGGTCCAATGGCTGGTCCCGGACTTCTACGAAACCGACGAGCTCGCCTATCAGACCCGGCGGATCCTGGATCGCGACGCGCTCTTCATCCCCATGCGCCGCACCTTCATCGAACGTCAGCTGGCCGCTCTGGCCCGCAGCGGAGAGACGGAAAACGGTCCGGTCGACCGGGAGGATGAGGAGACTTTGCGCAGCATGGCCGGCGAGGCGCGCATCGTGCGTCTGGTGAACGACATTTTCAGCCGGGCGGTGGAGCTCGGGGCCAGCGACATTCACGTGGAGCCCGGCGAGGAGCAGGTGGACGTCCGCTGCCGGGTGGACGGGGTGCTGACCAGGATCCTCTCCTGTCCGCTCACCCAGTTTCCGGCCATCGCCTCCCGCATCAAGCTCATCAGCGGCCTGAACATCGCCGAGAGCCGTCTGCCTCAGGACGGCCGCACCAATTTTCAGCTGGGACGCACCAGTCTGGACATGCGCGTCAGCACCATCCCCATCCTCAACGGGGAGAGCATCGTGCTGCGTCTGCTCAACAAGGAATCGGTGCGCTTCGATCTGGAGGCTCTGGGCATGAATGCCGACCATCTGGCCAAGTTCGGGGAGATCATATCCATCCCTCACGGCATCATCCTGGTGGTGGGCCCCACCGGGTCGGGCAAGACCACCACGCTCTACAGCATTATTTCGCGCCTCAACGACAGCGGCAAGAAGATCATTACCATCGAGGACCCGGTGGAGTACCGGATCCCCGGGCTGTGCCAGATGCAGGTGAATTCCAAGATCGGCGTCACCTTCGCCTCCGGCCTGCGTTCGATCGTCCGGCAGGACCCGGACATCATCCTGGTGGGCGAGATCCGGGACCGGGAAACCGCCGACATCGCCATCAACGCCGCGCTGACCGGTCATCTGGTGCTCAGCACGCTCCACACCAACGACGCCGCCGGGGCGGTTACCCGGCTGGTGGACATGGGGGTGGAACCGTTTCTGGTGGCTTCGGCATTGTACGGAGTGCTTTCCCAGCGGCTGGTGCGGACGCTCTGTCCGGTCTGCGGAGGCAAAGGGTCGGACGGGGAGGGGAACCGCTGCCGGAAGTGCAACGGCACCGGCTTCCGGGGGCGCACCGGCATCTTCGAACTGCTGAGGGTGGATGAGGACATCCGCCGGGCGGTGAATGAGAATCGGCCCAGTTCCGAAATCGCCGCCATCGCCATTTCCAAGGGCATGACCACGCTGCTGGAGGACGGGCTGGCCAAGGCGGCGCAGGGCATCACCACCGAATCCGAGGTCGCCCGTTCGGCGGCGGAACAGTAGGCGGCGGCATGGCGGTATTCAAATATCTTGCGGCGGCTCCGGGCCGACGGTCCTCCGAGGTCGAGGTGGAGGCGGAAAACCCCGCCGAAGCCCTGCGCAAGCTCCGGGCCAGGGGCGACACCGTCATCCGTTTCCTGGGGGAGGCGGACGCCGGGAGCGACAACGCGATCTTTCTGCGGCGCAAAAAGAAGATCGACGTGCTGCTTTTCACCTCCGAACTCTCTCCTCTGCTGGCGGCGGGGATTCCCATCGAGAGGGCGCTGGCCATCATCGCCGAGGGGTGTGAAAACGAGGATCAGCGGGCCTTTGTGGTCTCCCTGCGGCAGGGGCTTCACGAGGGCAAGAAGCTCTCGGCCGTCATCCGTTCCTACGGACGGGCCTTCCCCGGATTTTACGCCAATTTGATCGAATCCGGCGAGGAATCCGGTTCGCTGGCGGTGGTGACCGCCGAGCTGGAACGTTTTTTGAAGGAGAGCCGGGAAACCCGGGACTTCATTATTTCCGGGGCCATTTATCCGGCGGTGGTGCTGGCGGTGACGGTGGCGGTTTCGCTGCTCATGTTTCTGGTTTTCATACCCCGTTTCGCCCGGCTCTTCGAGGACATGGGGCGCGCCATGCCCGAATCCATGAATTTCCTTCTGGCGGTGAGCGCATTTTTCAAGTGGACATGGTGGAGCGTGCCCTGCGCCCTCTTCATCGGCTGGCGGGCGGCCCGGAGCTTTTTCGGCGGAAACACCATTGAGCGATGGAGGAGCCGCGCCGTGCTCGGGATTCCGATCGTGGGCAAACTCCTCGTCCGCATGGAGGTGGGGCGCTTCTGCCGGACTCTGGCGATCCTCCTGGGAAATCAGGTGGAGATCATCCATTCGCTCCGGATCGCGGTCAGGGTGATCCAGAATCAGCATATCCGGGAGAGTTTCGACCGGGTCGAGGGGATGCTCCGGGGCGGCCGCCGGCTCTCCGACGCGCTGCATGGAAATCCGTATCTGCCCCCCGGTTTCATCTCCAAACTCCGGGTCGGAGAGGAAACCGGCGAAACCGGTCCCATGCTCTCCGGCATCGCCGCCCAGACCGAGGCGGACGCCAGGCAGAGGATACGCCGCCTGCTCAACGCCTTCGAGCCGCTCATCATCGTCGTGCTGGCTCTGGTGGTGGTTGTTGTTGTGATTTCAATTTTCATGGCGATTATGGACATAAACAGTATTGAGTGATATATTATCGGGCCGGATACCGGCAGAAAGGAAGATTCCGAATGAAAAAACACTGCAATGCGAAAAGGACCGTCCGATACGGATTCACCCTGGTGGAGATCATGGTGGTCATCGTGATCCTGGTGATGCTGGCCAGTGTCGCCACGCCGCTGTACTTCCGCCATCTGAAGAACTCCCGTATCGCCACCGCCAAAACCCAGATTGCCATGCTGGAACAGGCTCTCGACGACTATCGTCTGGACAACGGCGACTATCCGGACGAACTCGCCGCGCTCATGGAAAATACCGAGCAGTTGTCCTCCTGGGACGGCCCCTACATCAAGCCCGCCGTGCCCAAAGACCCCTGGGGACGGGACTACGTCTACATCTGCCCGGGCGAAAACGGCGAGTTCGATCTGCTCTCCTACGGCAAGGACGGGCGGCCCGGCGGCAGCGGCGAGGACGCCGACATCGCCAATTACGTCGTAAACGACTGATGCGAACTGCGGATCGTGCGTGAAACGGCGCGGATTCACTCTGCTGGAGATTCTGGCGGTCACCGCGGTGATGATGCTGGTCATTGCCGTGGCGACGGTGCGGATGCGCCCGGGAGGCGCCGCCGTCAGGTTTGAAAACGCGGTGCGGGAGTACCGCAACTGCGCCCTGCGCGCCCGCAACGCCGCCCGCGAAAGGGGGATGCGGATGCAGGTGTGCTTCGACCCCGGCGCCGGAGAATTCCGGATTCGTGCTTACGACGGGGCGCCGGACGATGAGGATCCCCTGGAGTTGAACCTGCTGCTGCCCCCGGCGGAGTTGCTGGCCGAGAGCTTCGACGAGGAAACCGTCCGGGAAATCGCGGGCATTCCGGGGGATGCCGGGGACGAACCGCCCGCTTCGTGGCGGCTTCCGGAGGGATGCCGCATCGAGATCGACGGCGCGGAACCGGAGGAGGAGAGCCGCTGCGTGCTCTTTTATCCCTCGGGGGGCGCCGACGGCTCCGGATGTGTTCTGGCCATGGGGGGACGCCGGGTCCGGCTGACCCATTCGCCGCTCACCGGCGCGATGCTGGCGGAGGAGGAGCCGTGAAGAGCATCCGACATGGTTTCACCCTGGTGGAGATGGTGGTCGCCATGGCCATTCTGTCCGGGAGCCTCGCCGCGTTGTTTTCCCTTGCCGCCGGAGCGCAGAAACGTCTTTTCAAGGCCCGCGCCGAGTGGCTGGAAAATCATCTGATGGAGCAGGCCGCGGAGTTTTATCTCCTCGGCATGGACCGGGACCCGGAGGCGCCGCCGGATTTCGTATTCGATGAAAAGGAATACATCCCGGAGTGCTTTTTCGCCGACGCCGAGGATCTCCCGGAGGATTTCCTGATTTCGTCCGGACAGGCGGAGCTGGTGGAGATGCGGATCCGGATCCTGCGCGCCTCCACCCGCGAACCGGTGCGGGAGCTGCGGGTGGAAAAGATCGACTACCGCAATCTGGAGACCGGCAATGAGTAGATCCCGGAACTTCACTCTGGCGGAGATGATGGTCTCCATGCTGCTGCTGGCGCTGGTCGGGACGATCCTTGCCACCGCCATGGGAATTTTTCTCAACAGCTACAAGACCGCGCAGAAGGTGGAAAAGGAATTGCAGCGAAATCTCGCCATCGACGGTTTCGCCGATTCGGTGCTGGCGCGGGCGGTGCCCTTCAGCTGGCCGGACCGGGATGAGAACGACGCGGAAAAAGTGGTTTTCAAGGGCGAGCCGGATGAAATGTTTCTGTGCGCCCTGCGCCCGGTGCGGGATTCCGGCGGAATGATTTTCGCGAGAGTCTATCAGGACGACGGCCGTCTGATGGTCGATTACAGCTTCACGCCGCTCCTGCCCTGGCTGGATATGGGCGGACAGAACTTCCGAAGCGAAGTGCTGGCGGAAAATCTCGAAAGCCTGGAGTTTCATTACGCCGTCATCGACCGGGAGGGGGAGGAGCCTCCGGAGTGGTATGAAAACTGGGAGGACGCCGGGGCGGAGGACGGCATCCCCGACGCCGTGGCCATGACCTGCGTCTTCAGGGACGGCGCGAAACTCTCCTGGCTGCGGCGTGCCGCGGGGGTCAGCGGCACCGGAGCTTTTTATTCGCCGGTATCCTCCGGGGACGGAGGCGGCGCCGGCGGTTTCCAAACTCAGGGCAATCCCGGCGGTCCCCCGCCGCCCGGAGGGGGATTCTGAGATGAAGGGCGGACGCGGAGAGAGAGGCGCGGCGCTGATCGCCGTCCTGGCGCTGGTTTCCACCTGCAGCGTGCTGGTGGCGGCCATGGTCCTGCTGGGCCGGGTGCACCGTACCGAGGTGCATACCCGGTGTCTCATGAGCACATCCAGATACCTGGCCGAAAGCGCCGTGAACCGGATCGTGTGGCTGCTGACCGCGGATCGGGAACTCTTCCCGGACAGCGTGCCGGGGGAGGTCGATTACGACGAATTCAGCCACGACCGCTACATGGCCGACGGCGTGATCCACACCATGGAATACATGGGGCGCACTGTGCGCTTCCGGATAGAGGACGCCGTCCGCGGGCTGGATCTCTCCTCCGGGGCCTCCGGACTGGATGTGCTGCTGGCGGGACGGGAGGATGAGACCGCCGTCGCCGACGCCCTGGAGAGTTTCGCCGACAGGATCGGCGACTACATCGACGCCGACGACAGCGTGACCGGAGACGGCATGGAGGCGGATGATTTCGAAGCCGCCGGACAGGAGCCGCTGCCCCGCAACGGCGCCTGGCAGTACCGGGAGGAGCTGATGTGGCTGCCGGAAGCGGAGAAGTTTCTGCCCTGCGACCGTTTCGGCCGTCCGGTCGGAATCATGTTTCCGCAGGCCGCGTCCGCCGCTTCCTCCGATTCCAGGCCGAGTCTTTTCACCGCCACCTGGACCGAACTGACGACCCGGGGCGGCCTGTCCCAGTCCGAGGCGCTGCAGGTGCTCGAGGCGCTGAACCGTTGGCGGCGGGAAAAAACGCCTCTCTCCGACACCCTGGACGGGACCCTGTACCTGAATCTCGGCGAGAATTTCCGGCTTGACGAATCCGGCGTTTACCGGGTGACCGTCGAACAGGCCGCGGCGGACGGCGAACCCACCGCCGTGCTCAGCGCGGTTTTTGAGGCTTATTCCGGGGCGCCGGACGGAAACGTGCTCACCTTTTGGGAATGGATGGTTTTTTAGCCAAGGTTGCGTAAAATACCGGCGCGTCTTTCTGCGCCTGACGAAAGTGCGAACCGGGAGCATTTTCGGCGGTTACTATACGAGTAGCCGCGCTCAAATTACCCGATTCGCCTTTTTCGCCAGTCATCTGAAATCCGCTGCCGTTCTCTTGCGCACCCCCGGCTCATCCGGGGTTGCGTAAAGTACCGGCGCGTTTTGCGTCGCCTCGCAAAAGTCCGAAACGGGGCATTTTCGGCGGTTACCCTACGGGTAGCCGCACTCAAATTACCCATTTCGTCTTTTTCGCGAGTCATCCGAAATCCGCTGCCGCTCTTTTTCGCAACCCCGTCTTCAGCCGGGTCTGCTTTCTCCGGGAGGTCTCCGGATGAAACGTTTCAAAACCCCATCTTTTTTTGGGAATATTGCAATGGTGTTTCAGCTCAAAAACACTGAAAATGATACAAAAAAATCGAAAAAAACCCGATTTTTATTTGCAGTTTTCCTCCTTCGTGATATATTAACAGGACATTGGATGCGGATTGCCGGAGACGGTACGGCGGTAAACGGCTGCCCGCCGCATCGGAGCCGGCCCCGGTGAAAAAAATACAGGAAAAGGTTGTAAGAGTATGGCACTTCGTATCAGATTGAAACGTACAGGCACCCGCAATCAGAGCTGCTTTCGCGTAGTTGTGATGGATGCCAGAAGCAGTCGGGACGGAAAGGCGATCGAGGAGATCGGTTTTTACGATCCCAACAAAAAAATTGAACGGCTCGACCTTGAGCGCTTCGCCTACTGGGTGAAGAACGGCGGCATCCCCTCCGAGACGGTCGGCGACATCGCGGATCGCCTCACCAAAGGGATCGTGCTGGCCGACCGGGTGCGCCCGGCTTCGATTTCCAAAAAGGCCAGGGCCAAAGCCGAGGCGGAAGCCAAGGCCAAGGCTGAAGCGGATGCCCAGGCCGACGCCGGCGAGCCCGCCCAGGCATGACGCCGCGGCGGACGCGATCCCGATGATGCGGTCCGACCGAATCATTTGCGAGGTGTGAGATGTTTGGTTTTCTTAAAAAGCTCTTCGGCGGAAAAGGCGGAGCGTGCTGCTGTCATGCTGCGGGCAGCGGTCCGGAGGCGTTTGTCGCTTATGTGGCCGCTCAGCTCGTCGATTATCCCGGAGATCTTTCCGTCAGGAGCGAGGAAAAGGACGGCGCGATCACGATTTACATCGAGTGCCGCCAAGAGGACAGAGGCAAGATCATCGGCAAGCATGGCAAGACCATCTCGGCCATCCGCAATCTTGCCGGAGGCGCCGCCGGCCGTATGCGCCGACGCGTCAATGTCGAAGTGGTTGATTGAAATTGAAGGTTGATGTGGTCACCATTTTCCCGGAGCTTTACCCGGGACCTCTGGGCCACAGTGTTGTCGGGCGTGCGCTCCGAAACGGAATTCTGGATGTGCACGCGGTTGATTTGAGAAATTTTGCGCATGACCGCCGCGGTACGGTGGACGATAAGCCTTACGGCGGCGGACCGGGCATGCTGATGAAGGTCGAGCCGCTCGTGGAGGCCGTCGAGTCTCTGCGGCGTCCGGAGAGCGTGGTCCTGCTGGCCACGCCCCGGGGCGAACGCTTCACGCAGCGGATGGCGGAGGAGCTCGCACAGGCTTCCCACCTTGTGATTGTCTGCGGACATTACGAGGGGGTGGACGAGCGGGCCGCCGAACTGCTGAAGTGGCGGGAGGTCTCCATCGGCGACTATGTCCTCTCCAGCGGCAATCTGCCGGCGATGGTGATCGTGGATGCCGTGGCCAGGCTCCTGCCGGGAGTGCTGGGCAGCGACGAATCCAGCGAGGACGAGTCCTTTTCCGCGGGGCTGTTGGAGTATCCGCAGTACACGCGGCCTCCGGAATACCGGGGGCTGAAGGTGCCTGAGGTGCTTTTGTCGGGAGATCACGGCGAGATCGCCCGGTGGAGACGGGCCGAAGCCGCCCGGATCACCGGACAGAGACGGCCGGATCTCTGCGGAGAGGACGCCGGTCCGGGATGCGCTGAGAGTTGAAGTGATTTCCGCCGAGGCGGAGAGATGAACATGTTGCAGGAAAACGTGGAGGACAGGATGAACATAATGGACAAACTGCGCAACGAGGGGTTGCGCGAGGACGCCGGTAAATTCAATGTCGGCGACACGATCAAAATCTATGTGAAGATCGTCGAGGGCGACACGCACCGTATCCAGAGCTTTACCGGTACGGTGATCCGCCGCCGGGGCGCCGGGATCGAAGAGACCTTCACCGTGCGCCGTGTGGTCGCCGGTCAGGGCGTGGAGAGGGTTTTCCCGGTGCATACCCCCATGATCGACCGTATCGAGGTGGTGCGCCGCGGTTCGGTCCGCCGGGCCAAGCTCCACTATCTGCGTACGAAGATCGGCAAGGCCGCCCGGGTGAAGGAGCTCAGGGAAAACTGATTCCGGTATCCGACCGGCGGTATCAAGGTCCCGCGGGATGAAAAATCTGTCGGAAGATGACGAACTCCTCCGCCTGGAAAATACATTGCGGGCGGAGGGGTTTCGCTTTATCGCCGGAGTGGACGAGGCCGGCCGCGGGCCGCTGGCCGGGCCGGTGGTGGCCGCCGCGGTGGTCTTTCCGCCCGGGGTCCCGCTGCCGGCGGTGAACGACTCCAAGAAACTTTCCGCCGCCTGCCGCGAAGAGCTGGAGGCGGCCGTCCGGGCGGTGCCGGGCGTGGAGGTTTCCGTGGCGGCGGTGACGGCGGAGGAGATTGACGCCTCCGACATCCTGCGGAGCACGCACCGGGCGATGCGGGAGGCGGTGAGAGGGCTCGCGAATTGTGATTTCGTGCTGGTGGACGGACTGCCAGTGGGCGGATTTGCCGCTCCGGACCGTTCGCTGGTGAAGGGCGACGCTCAATGCGCCTGCATCGCGGCGGCGAGCATCGTCGCAAAAGTTTTTCGGGATCGTCTGATGGTGGAATTCGATCGCGTGTACCCCGGCTACGGTTTTGCGGAGCACAAGGGATACGGCACGGCCGGACATCTTGAGGCTCTGCGTCGTCTGGGGCCGTGTCCGATTCACCGCCGGAGTTTCGCTCCGGTGCGGGATCTGATCGCGCCGCCGCCGGAGCAGCCCGAGCTTTTTTGACAGGAGCGGTTATGAAAATTGCAGAAAGAGTAAGGAGGTCTCCCCGCGCAACCGGCGCGGGTGTGACTGTGTGCGGCTGACCGGGATCTCCGGACGGGCGCGGGCGGGGAGGGCCCGCATCCCGCGCCTGCGCGATCCCCGCGGCCCGGAGGGAGACGGAAGTGTCTTCCGGCGTCCGGGCCTCCGGCTGTCTGCGGTGTGCGGGCCGCGGTATTCCGCGCCGCTTCCCGGGCCGGAACCGCCGATCGTCTTTGCAGTCGGCGGAGGTTTGACAGATTTGATTTCACTTTTGAGAGAGGAAAGAAATGCAGTACGAGCTGGAAACCATTCGTCACAGCGCCGCCCACATCATGGCGGCGGCGGTGAAAAAACTTTTTCCCGAGGCCAGATTCGACATCGGCCCCGCCACCGCCAACGGTTTTTACTATGACTTTGAATTGCCCCGCGCGCTGGTGCCGGAGGATCTGAAGCAGATCGAAAAGGAGATGCGGAAGTTGATCGGCGCCAGGGTCCCGTTTGAGCGCTTCGAGCTTTCCCGCTCCGAGGCCGAGGCGAGACTCGCCGCCGCCGGGCAGAAGTACAAGCTGGAGCGTCTGGCCGACATCCCGGACGAGGCGGTGATCAGTTTCTACAGATCCGGGGATTTCGTGGACCTCTGCCGCGGACCGCATGTGGACAACGCCGGGGCCATCGGCGCGGTGAAGCTGCTCTCCATCGCCGGGAGCTACTTCAAAGGCGATGAAAAGAACCCCATGCTCCAGCGCATCTACGGCACCGCCTTTGCCACCGCGCAGGAATTGGATCAGTACCTCAAGCTCATGGAGGAGGCCGCCCGCCGCGACCATCGGAAACTCGGCAAAGAGCTGGATCTCTTCAGCTTTTCCGAAAACGTCGGTCCCGGGCTGGTGCTCTGGCATCCCAAGGGCGCCTTTATCCGCAACGCCATCGAAACCTACTGGCGGAGCCGTCACTACGAAAACGGTTACGATCTGCTCTACACTCCCCACATCGGACGCTCCGTCCTGTGGGAGACCAGCGGGCACCTGGATTTCTACCGCGACGCGATGTATTCGCCCATGGACATCGACGGCGGCGATTTTTACGTCAAGCCCATGAATTGCCCGTTTCACATCGAAATCTACCGTTCCAGCCTGCGTTCCTACCGGGAACTCCCCCTGCGCTGGGCGGAGCTGGGCACCGTTTACCGTTATGAAAAGAGCGGCGTGCTTCACGGGCTGCTCCGGGTCCGCGGATTCACCCAGGACGACGCCCACATCATCTGCACGCCGGAGCAGATCGAGGACGAGATCGCCGAGGTGCTGCGCTTCAGCATGTCCATCTGGCGGGATTTCGGATTCACAAAGATCAAGCCCTATCTGGCGACCCGGCCGGCCAAGGCCGTCGGCGAACCCGAGCGCTGGGAAAAGGCCCTGCGCGCTCTCGAGCTGGCGGTGAAAAAGGCCGGTCTGGAGTGCGAGGTCGATGCCGGAGGCGGCGCTTTTTACGGTCCGAAGATCGACTTGAAAGTGGAGGACGCTCTGGGCCGGGAGTGGCAGACCACCACCATCCAGTTCGACTTCAATCTGCCGGAGCGCTTCGACATGACCTATGTGGGAGAGGACGGGAAAAAGCACCGGCCCTATATGGTGCACCGGGCTTTGTTCGGCTCTCTGGAGCGTTTTTTCGGGATTCTGGTGGAGCATTACGCCGGAGCGTTTCCGCTGTGGCTGGCGCCGGAGCAGGCGAGGGTGCTGCCGATCACCGCGGCTCAGGCGGATTTCGCGGAAAAGTACGCCTCTGCTCTGCGCAGCCGCGGTCTGAGGGTGACGGTGGATGGCCGCAGCGCCGGTCTGGGCGCCAAGATCAAGGACGCGCGCAACGACCGCATCAACTACATCCTGGTGATCGGCGAGCGGGAAGTCGCCGATGGGATTGCGTCGGTGCGCAGCCGCAGGGACGGGGAACTCGGCGGCATGACCGCCGAAGCTCTGGCGGAACGGATGCTCGCCGAAGTCGCCGATCTCGGGCGTCTTTCCTGATGGCTCTGTGCGGCCGTCCGTCTTTTCCGGGCCGATGACGCGTCATCGGCCCGGGGGGCGATTTCCCGGTGAAACCCGGACGGTTGTTAAAAAATTGGGCCTTTTTGGATGAAAAAATTTGCTTTTTGACAAAAGACGGGTATTTTATAGAGAGGAAGAAAATCCCGGAACTCCGGGAGATGGATGAGAAATCAACCGCCAACAAGAAACAGGAGAATTCACAAATGTCTGAAGTTGCGGAAAAAGTTAAGAAGATTGTCGTCGATCAGCTGGGTGTTTCCGAGGATCAGGTCACCGATGATGCCCGGTTCATGGAGGATCTCGGCGCCGACTCTCTGGATACTGTTGAGCTGGTGATGGCTCTTGAGGAGGAGTTCGGTTCCGACATTCCCGATGAGGATGCCGAGAAGCTCAAGACCGTCGGCGCTGTTATCGAGTACATCAAGAGCAAGAGCCAGGACTGATCGGAACGACCTGATCGGTCATTGATTTTTTGCGTAACGGGCCGCGGGGGACAATCTTATCCTGAGCGGTCCGTTTTGATTTTACCACACCACCAGCGGGCGAGACTGGCATGAATGAGAGAAGAGTTGTAGTGACGGGGTGCGGGGTGATTTCCTGCGCAGGGCAGGATCCCGCGAGTTTCTGGAATTCCCTTGTCGAGGGAAAGTGCGGCATCGGTCCGATCACTTTGTTCGACGCGGCCGGTTACCGTACCCGGATCGCCGGGGAAGTGAAAGACTTCGACCCGTGCCGGTACATGAGCTTCAAGGACGCCAAGCGCATGGACCGCTTCTGCCAGTTCGCGGTGTGCGCGGGCCTCATGGCCGTCCAAAACGCCGGTCTGCCGGAGAATTTCGAGGATTCCGGCATCCGTCCGGAGCGGGTTGGTGTGATGGTTTCCAGCGGCATCGGCGGCATGGCGGTCTTTGCCGAACAGATCAAAGTGCTCAACGACCGGGGGCCGGACCGGGTCAGCCCGCTGCTCATCCCCATGATGATCGGGGACATCGCCTCCGGCAATCTCTCGATGCGGCTCCAGGTGAAGGGACCGAATTTCGGTCTGGTTTCGGCGTGCTCCACCGGCAATCATTCCATCGGAGAAGCCTCCTGGATCATCCGCCGGGGCGACGCGGACATCATGATCGCCGGCGGCGCCGAGGCGCCCATCGTGCCGGTGGGGGTGGCGGGATTCTGCGCCATGAAGGCCATGAGCCAGCGCAATGACGATCCTCTCCACGCCAGCCGTCCTTTTGATCTGAACCGTGACGGGTTCATCATGAGCGAGGGCGCGGGCGTGCTGATTCTGGAAGAGCTCGAACATGCCAAAGCCCGGGGCGCGGAGATTCTGGCCGAGCTGGTGGGCTACGGATGCACCGGCGACGCCTATCACATCACCAGTCCCCATCCGGAGGGCGAGGGCGCTGCCGAGGCCATGCGGGTGGCCATGAGGCACGCGGCCGTGAATCCGGAGGAGATCGACTACATCAATGCGCACGGCACCTCCACCGAGCTGAACGACAAGTACGAGACGCTGGCGATCAAGCGGGCTTTCGGCGAATCGGCCCGAAAGGTCGCCATCAGCAGCACCAAAGGCACCACCGGGCACGGGCTGGGCGCGGCCGGAGGGTTCGAGTGCATCGCCTGCATCCACGCCATTCGCGACGGGGTCGTGCCGCCCACGATCAACTACGTCACCCCGGATCCGGACTGCGATCTCGACATCACTCCCAACACCGCCCGGGAGAGGGACATCCGATATGCGATGAATGTCAATCTCGGGTTCGGCGGACACAATGCGGCGGTGATTTTCCGGCGTTTTGAAGATTGATTGCATGAGGGCGGCCCGGGCCGCCTTTTTTTGACGAAATGTTTCACATCATCAGGAAAAGGAGTCGGAGATGAGAATATTCGGTTGTTTGCTTGCGGCGCTGACGCTGACGGCCGCCGTCTGCGGAGCGGAGGGGGATCAGAGTGCCCGCGGCGAAGCGGATTACGCGGCCTGTTACGCGCTTTTTGAAGCCGCGGGGACGCGGGCTTTTATCGAGGCTTTCATGCCCGCCATGGCGGAGCAGGTCCTTGCGTCAACTCCCGAAGCCGCCTCGTTTGAGGACGTGGTGGTGGAATTTTTCAATAAATACCTGGGGTACGACGCCGTGAAGCAGGAGCTGGCGGATTCCTTCCTGAGCAAGTTCACTCCGGAGGAGGTCGCTGGTCTGAGCGAGTTTTACAATACCGACGCCGGACGCAAAGTCGCCGAAATCACTGCGGCTCTGCCGGAAATTTTCACCTTCGAAGAGCTGGTGGCTCTTGGAGAATTTTACCGGAGCGATTTGGGACGCAAGGTTTCCGCCGACATGACCGGCGTCGCTCTGGAGGCCGGAGAGATCGGGCAGCGCCGGGTGGTCGAGCACGCCGAGGAGCTGAAGCAGATGGTGGCGGCCAAGCTGCTGTCGGGTCAGAGTCTGCCGTCGTTCGGCAGATAGCGTTGATCCAGCAGGTGCCGGATTTCGACCCGGGCGAGGGAGGCGGTGAGGCCGTTTCTCGCGCCCGGGAATTCTTTTTCCAGGAGTTGCAGCAGTTTCCCGGCCCGGGCCCGGTCTCCGGAAGCCGCGAGCGCCTCGTGATAGGGACAGCGGCGATCCGTCGGGAAGTCGAATTCGGCGGCGGCGTCGCGGATGGTTTCTTCGCTGGTCAGCGCCAGGGGGCGGATGACGGTGCAGCCGTCGGGAGCGTCCGCATGGGCGAGCGGGGCCATGGTGGTCAGACCGCCGCCGCGCAGGGCGCTCATGAGAAAGGACGCCAGCAGGTCGTCGAGGTGCTGACCGAGGGCGAGTTTGCCGCATCCGAGTTTCCGGGCCAGTCCGTAGAGTTTGCCGCGTCGGAGGCGGCTGCAGAGCACGCACGGCGGTTTGCGCGAAGGCCGGGCGGCGAGGAGGTCGGGGATGGACAGACCGGTGGAATAAAACGGCACGCCGCGCTTCCGGCAGTAACCGGCGATCTCCTCAAGCGGGAATCCCGGGAATCCCGGATCGAAGGCGGCTCCGGTGATGGTGAAGTTTACCGGGGCGCGTTTTTGCAGCGCCAGCAGGGTTTCCAGCAGAGTGAAGCTGTCTTTGCCGCCGGAGAGGCCGACGAGGATGGAGTCGCCGTCGGCGATGAGGCGATACTCGCAGACGCATCGTCCGGCGGAGCGGACGACCTTTTCAAAAACCGGTGATTTTGTCTTCATGCCGTCAATATAGCACACGATCGGCGGAATAACAACGACAAAAACATATTTGTACTTGAAAAATCCCCATTCCGGCTGTACATTATACTTTGCAGTCCGATCAGATTCAAGGAGGAAGTTTATGGGACGAACCATTGTCGAAAAGATATTCGACGCGCATCGGCTTGATTCTCCCGGGGAGGGCGTCTCCATTTTGCGCCTGGACCGGGTTTTCTGTCACGAGATCACCACTCCCATCGCCATTAACGACCTGGTTTCCCAGGGCCGCGACCGGGTTTTCGATCCCGAGGGGATCAAGGCGGTGATCGACCATGTTTCGCCGGCCAAGGACTCCAAGACCGCCGAGCAGGGCAAGACCCTCCGGGACTGGGCCCGCCGTCACGGCATCAGGGATTTCTTCGACATCGGGAGCAACGGCGTGTGTCACGCCATTTTTCCGGAAAAGGGTTTCGTCCGTCCCGGATACACCATCACCATGGGGGATTCGCATACCTGCACGCACGGCGCGTTCGGGGCTTTTGCCGCCGGGGTCGGCACCACCGATCTCGAGGTGGGCATCTGCAAGGGCGTGGCCATCATGCGGGATCAGAAGACCATCAAGGTGAACGTCTCCGGGCGTCTGCGGAAAGGCGTCTGCGCCAAGGACCTCATCCTGGAGATCATCCGCGTCCTGACCGTCAACGGCGCCACCGACCATGTCATCGAGTTCACCGGCGAATGTGTGGATCATCTCTCCATGGCCGGACGCATGACCCTCTGCAACATGGCGGTGGAGGCCGGGGCCACCAGCGGCATCTGTTGTCCGGACCGGGTGACCGCCGAATATCTCTGGCCCTTCATCCGGGACGAATACGCCTCCGTGGAGGCCGCGGTCGAGGCGTGGCGGGTCTTCCGGCCCGATCCCGACGCGGTGTACGCCCGGGTGGTGGAGATCGACGCATCCCTCCTGGAGCCGGTGGCCACCTACGGATACAAGCCGGATTGCGTGAAGCCGGTTGCCGCGTTTGCCGACACCCCGGTGGATCAGGTGTACATCGGCAGCTGCACCAACGGCCGCTACGAGGATCTGGAGGCCGCCGCCGAGGTGCTGGCCGGACGCAGGATCGCCCCCGGCATCCGGGCCATCGTGAGCCCGGCCACCAGCGAGGTTTACGCCCGGGCGATGAAGTCCGGGATTTTGCAGATCTTCGCGGACGCGGGATTTTGCGTCACCAATCCCACCTGCGGCGCCTGTCTGGGGATGAGCAACGGCGTGCTGGCCCGTGGCGAAGTCTGCGCCTCCACCACCAACCGCAATTTCAACGGGCGCATGGGCGCGGGCGGGATGGTGCATCTCATGAGTCCGGTCACCGCCGCCGCGACGGCGCTGGCGGGACGGATCGTCAATTCGTCTTTGTGGCAAGCGGGACAGGAGGCAGACAAATGAAGAATTTTTCCGGAAGCATACTTTTTCTCGACCGTTCGGACATCAACACCGACGAAATCATCCCCGCCCGTTATCTGACCGAGGCGACCAAGGCGGCGCTGAAACCCTACTGTCTGGAGGATCTCCGGCTGGAGGGATTCGACTCCCGGCGGGATGTCCCGGGCAAGAACGTCATCGTCACCCGTTCCAATTTCGGCTGCGGCAGTTCCCGGGAGCACGCGGCCTGGACGCTGGAGTGCAACGATATCACGATGGTCATTGCCGTCAATTTCGCCCGCATCTTCCGTCAGAACATGTTCAACTGCGGCATGATCGCGGCGACGCTCTCCCCGGAGGAGATCGACGAAATATTCAAGGTTTTTTCGGGGGCTCCGGCCCGCTGCGAAACCGATTTTGAAAAAGGCCGCGCGGTCATAACCGGTTCGGGGCAGCGGCGGGAATACAGTTTTGAAATTTCCGGTTTCGACCGGGAGCTGGTCGCGGCCGGGGGCTGGCTGGCCTACGCCGACCGGAAATACTGACGGGAGTTTTTTATGAGCGAAAAAGAGATGGCAAAGGCGTATCTGCCTCATGATATTGAATCCAAATGGTTTCCCTTCTGGGAGCGTCACGGGGATTTTCACGGCACGGCGGGGACGGGGCGGAAACCCTACTCCATCGTCATCCCGCCTCCCAACGTGACCGGCATCCTGACCCTCGGGCATGTGCTGAACAACACCCTTCAGGACATCCTCTGCCGCCGCAAGCGGATGCAGGGGTACGAGGTCGTGTGGTTCCCCGGCACCGACCACGCCGGGATCGCCACCGAGGCCAAGGTCAACAAATTTCTCCGCACCCATGAGAACATCACCCGGGACGACCTGGGCCGGGAGGAGTTCATCCGCCGGGTCTGGGAGTGGAAGGAAAAGTACGGCGGCACCATCATCCGGCAGCTCCGGACTCTGGGCTGTTGCTGCGACTGGGAGCGGGAGCGCTTCACCATGGACGAGGGGCTCTCCCGGGCGGTGCGAAAGGTTTTCGTGGAGCTTTACAACAAAGGCTATATCTACCGGGGCAGCCGGATGATCAACTGGTGTCCCGTGGCCAAGAGCGCCCTTTCCGACGAAGAGGTGATCTACCGCGACGTGCCGGGCAAGTTTTATCACATCAGCTATCCCCTTGCCGACGGCAGCGGCGCGCTGATCGTGGCCACGACCCGTCCGGAAACCCTCTTCGGCGACACCGCCGTGGCGGTGCATCCCGACGATCCCAGGTACCGGGATCTCGTGGGCAAAATGGTGAAGCTGCCCCTTACCGACCGGGAGATCCCCATCATCGCCGATCGGCACGCCGATCCGGAGAAGGGCACCGGGTGCGTCAAGATCACCCCGGCCCACGATCCCAACGACTTCGCCGTGGGGGAGCGTCATCATCTGCCGGTGATCAACATCTTCAACAGCGACGCCACCACCAACGGCAATGTGCCGGAGGCCTACCGCGGTCTGGACCGTTTCGAGGCCAGGGAGCGGGCGGTAAAGGATCTGGAGGCCGCCGGTCTGCTGGTGAAGGTGGAGGATATCGTTCACTCGGTGGGGTATTCGGAGCGGGGCGACGTGCCCATCGAGACGATGGTGAGCAATCAGTGGTTCTGCAATATGAAGCGCCTGGCTGCCCCGGCCGTCGAAGCTGTCAAATCCGGCAGGATCAAATTTTACCCGGAGCGCTGGAGCAAGACCTATTTTCACTGGATGGAAAACATTCAGGACTGGTGCATCAGCCGTCAGATCTGGTGGGGGCACCGCATCCCGGCCTGGTACAACGATGACGACAACTCGGTGTACGTGGGGATGACCCCTCCCGACAAGCCGGGGAAGTGGCGCCAGGAGGAGGATGTGCTCGACACCTGGTTTTCCAGCTGGCTGTGGCCGTTCAGCATCATGGGGTGGCCGGAGAAGCCCCCCGAGCTGGGGTATTTTTATCCGACCAACGACCTGGTGACGGGGCCGGACATCATATTCTTCTGGGTGGCCCGCATGATTATGGCGGGATGCGAATTCATGGGCGAGGTGCCCTTCCGCAATGTTTACTTCACCAGCATCATCCGGGACGAACAGGGGCGCAAGCTCTCCAAATCCCTGGGGAACTCCCCCGACCCGCTGGACGTGATCGCCGAGTACGGCGCCGACGCCCTGCGCTTCAGCATCGTCTACATCGCTCCGGTGGGCATGGACATCCGCTACAGCAACGAAAAGTGCGAACTCGGCCGCAATTTCGCCAACAAGCTCTGGAACGCCTGCCGTTTCCGGCGGATGCAGGGCGGCGTTTCCGCGGATTTCGAGACATTGCCCGCGGCGGCGGCCGCCGCGCTCTCCAACGATGAAAAATGGATGCTCTTCAAGCTGTCTGAAGCGGTGAAGAACATCAACGCGGCTCTGGACGACTTCCGGTTCCACTCCGCCTGTCACGCGCTCTACGATCTGGTGTGGAGCGACTTCTGCGACTGGTTCGTGGAGGCGGAAAAGGCTCCGCTGCGCGCCGGAGGCGCCGAAAAGGAACGCGCCGTGGCGGTGCTGGATTTCGTCCTCTGCCGGATCCTGCGGCTGCTGCATCCCTTCATGCCTTTCATCACCGAGGAACTGGCGCACCAGCTGGATTTCCTCGGAGACGACGAGACTCTGGTGGGCAGCCGCTGGCCGGAGGACGGCGAACTGGCCTTCGCCGGGGCGTACGCCTCGACGGCGGACCGGGTTTCGGGGAAATTCGAACTGGTGGGCGCCGGACGTGCTCTGAAGTCCAACTCCAACATCCCCGACGGCAAAAAGGTGGCGTTTTACATCCAGGCCAAAGCCGCGGATGCGGAGTTTCTCCGCGGCGATCTGGCCTCTCTGGAGCGTTTGCTCAACGCATCCGGCGTGGAAATCTCCGAAGCCGATTACGACGCCGGGAAATCGGGGGCCGCGCCGCACCGGGTCTGCTCCTCCGGCACGATCTTTCTGCCTCTTGCCGGATTGGTGGACGCGGAGGCGGAGCGCGCCCGTCTGGAGAAGCAGTATCGGGAGCTGGAGGGCTGGATCAAAGGGGCCCGGGCCCGTCTCGGCAATGAGAAGTTCCGGGCCAACGCTCCGGCTCAGGTGGTGGCGGACGCGGAGGCGAAACTCCGGGAGATGCTCGATAAGCAGTCCCGGGTCTCCGAGCTGCTGGCGGCGCTGAAGTGATCGGGAAAAACAAAACCATTGGAGGATAAAATGAAATTTGCCGGTATTTACACCGCCATGGTCACGCCCTTCCGCGACGGAGCCGTGGACTGGGCTGCCCTGGAACGACTGGTGGAGCAGCAGATCGCCGGAGGTGTTGCCGGGCTGATTCCGGTCGGCACCACCGGTGAATCGCCGACTCTCAACTACGAAGAGCATGCCAAAGTGATTTCCGAGGTGGTGCGGATCGTCGCCGGACGCTGTCAGGTCATCGCCGGCACGGGGTCCAACTGCACCGCCGAGGCCATCGAACTCACCCGCCATGCCCGGGAGGCCGGAGCCGACGCCAGCCTCCAGGTCACGCCTTATTACAACAAGCCGACGCCGGAGGGGCTCTTCCGGCATTTCGCCGCGGTTGCGGAAAAGGGCGGGCTGCCGGTGGTGCTCTACAATGTCCCCGGCCGCAGCGGCGTGCCCATCCCGGTGGATGTGATCGCGCGGCTCTCCAAACTGGAGATGGTGCAGGCGGTGAAGGAGGCGGCGGGCTCCGTGGATCGGGTTTCCCAGATCCTCGACGCCTGCGATATCGCGGTGCTCTCCGGAGACGATTCCCTGTTTCTGCCCATGATGGCGGTGGGGGCCCGCGGGGTCATCAGCGTGGCCAGCAACATCATTCCGGCGGAGATGGCGGAGATGTACGGCGCCTGGTGCGCCGGAGACGCGGCCAAAGCCGCGGCGATGCACCGCCGTTATTATCCGCTTTTCCGGGATCTCTTCATCGAAGCCAATCCGATCCCGGTGAAGGAGGCCATGGCGCGTCTGGGATGGATTGCCCTTGAGTACCGTCTGCCCCTGTGCGAAATGACCGCCGAGCATCGCGAGAAACTTTATAAAACCATGGACAAGTGCCTTTGATGGACATGGCCGACGGAGAAATTTCCCGGATCACGGTCATCATTCCGGCTTTGAATCCCGACGGCCGCCTGACGGAGCTGATCGACCGTCTTGTCGAACGCGGATTCCGCCGGATCACGGTGGTCAACGACGGGAGCGCTCCGGAGTATGCCGGGGTTTTCGTCGAAGCCGGCGCGCGGCCCGGGGTGAAGGTGCTGGCTTTCCCGGAAAACCGGGGCAAGGGGGCGGCGCTCAAGTACGCCTTTGCCGATGAGATCGCCTCGGATACGGAACAGGTCGGGTGCGTCACCGCCGATGCCGACGGCCAGCATCTGCCCGATGACATCGTCGCGGCGGCCCGGGAACTCCTGCGGCATCCGGACGCGCTGGTCATGGGGGTGCGGAGTTTCGCCTCCGAAAACGTTCCGGCCAAGAGCCGATTCGGCAACTGGCTCACCCGAAAGGTGTTCCGGATCTTTTCCGGGGTCAACTGCTCCGACACCCAGACCGGTCTTCGGGCCATGGGCCGCAAGCTCATGGCCGGGGCCGGAGCCGTGCCGGGAGACCGCTATGAATTCGAGAACCGCCATCTCCTGATGTGCGCCGTCTCCGGAGTGCCGCTGGTGGAGCTGCCCATCGCCACGGTTTACGAAAACGGCAACAGCGGCACGCACTTCCGGCCGCTGGTGGACGGGGTGAAGATTTACGCTTCGCTGCTGGTGGGGCTGATCCGCCAGTTTTCGCTTTTCATCGTCGGCAGTCTGCTCTCGGCCGCGCTGGACCTCAGTTTGTACGCCGCCTTTTACACGCTGCTGGACGGCAGATTCGCCTACGCCATCGCGATGGCGGCGGTGCCGGCCCGGGTGCTGTCGGCGGGATTCAACTACACCTACAATCTGCTGGTGGTTTTCAGCAGTAAAATCGGGCAGCGCTCCTCCCGGATTCCCACCAGCATCGCCGGTTATTGCCTGCTGTGCGTGACGATCCTGCTGCTCTCCTGTTTTTTCACCGAAACGCTCAGCAGGCTCTTGCCCGGCCGCAACACGGTGTGGATCAAGGCGCTGGTGGATTTCGTCCTCTTTCTGGCCGGGTTTGCGGTTCAGAAGTTCCTGATCTTCCGCAAGTCATGAAGTATTCCGAAGTCCGGCCGGGGCTGTTTGTCAGCCGTCCCAATCGCTTTGTCGCGCTGGTCGATCTCGACGGCGGCCGGATCGCCGCCCATGTCAAAAATACCGGACGCTGCCGGGAACTGCTGGTCCCGGGCTGTGAAGTCTGGCTGGAAAAGGCCGCCGGTACGGACCGCAGGACGGCTTACGATCTGGTCGCGGTGCGCAAGATTCTGCCCGACGGCCGGTCCCTGCTCGTAAACATGGATTCCCGGATGCCCAACGAGGCTGCGGCCGAGTGGCTGCCGGGCTCCGGTCTGCTGCCGGAGGGGGCGGAGATCCGCCGGGAAGTCCGGTATCGGGATTCCCGTTTTGATTTTTACATGGAGGGAGGCGGACGCCGGATCTTCTGCGAAGTCAAGGGCGTAACGCTGGAGGAGGAGGGGAGGGCGCTTTTCCCGGACGCTCCCACCGTGCGGGGCGTCAAACACCTCAGGGAACTCACGGCGGCCCTCGGGGATGGGTTTGAAGCCTGGATTTTATTTGTGATTCAGATGCGGGGAGTCCGGGTTTTCGCCCCCAACGACGCCGCCCATCCGGAATTCGGCAGGGCGCTGCGGGACGCGGTCGGGGCCGGAGTGCGGGTGCTGGCCGTGGATTCGCGGGTGACGCCGGACGGACTGACGATCAACGGTCCGGTGGAGACCGCGATAAAATTACGGTAAAATCCCGTTTCCCGGATTGACAAAACGCCGGGGACGGGTTAATTTATGAATACACCGGCTTATTTGGCGATTTGAGCCGGAAACTTCCGGAAAAGAAAGCCCGGCACATGAACAAGAAAGAACCTCTGGTCCTGTTTCTCAATGACGAAGTACAGCGGCTGCTGGATCATTTTGCCGGGCTTCTGGAGCTGCGCGTGACCTTTTATTCGCTGGACGGCACTCCGGTGCGGCGCGGTCATTCGATGATCAACACCTCTTTTTGCTCCTACATCCAGAATGAACTGGGGCGGCGGGAGCGATGTCTCCTCTCCGACCGGGACATGAGAAACCGGGCCGCCGAATCCCGCAGCACGCTGATTTACAGCTGTCACGCCGGTCTGCGGGAGGTGATTTCTCCGGTGATTATCGCCGGGAGGATCGCCGGATTTCTGATGTTCGGGCAGTTCCGGAACACTTCGGAGACGCCCGAGTGCGCCCTTGCCGCCTGCCGCACCGATGCGGAGCGCGCCGAATTGACCGAAAGGTTTCAAAATCTTCCCGTCATTGACGACAACCGGCTCGAGGACATCGTCGGCGTCTTTCAGATGCTGATCGATTACATCGCCGCCCGGGAACTCGCTTCGCTGGGCAGCGATCCCCTGCGTTCCGCCATCGACAGCTACATCGACGAGTACTACGCCGGAGAACTGCGCATCTCCGACATGGCCAACGTCCTCGGCAAGAGCGTGTCGTCCATATCCCAGTATTTGCGCAGCCGCTATCACACCACCTTTAAGGAGCTTCTGATCGCCCGTCGTCTCCAGGCCGCCGAAAAATACTGGAGGGAGCATCCCGAGGCCTCCACCCGGGAGTGCGCGGCGGCGGCGGGTTTTCCGGACCAGTTTTACTTCTCCCGCATTTTCAAGAAGAAAAAGGGGATCACGCCCCGCGCCTACCGGGCGGCGTGGAACAACGCCTGAAGCGCTCTCCGGAGTGCGGGACGGCGCGGGGTTCACAGCGCCGTATGCTCCCAATCAACGGCCTGATCCGGAGAGCGGGAAGTTGAACCGTTGTTTCTCTGCTCGTCCGGCTTGTTTTTTTGCTGATTGATGCTATATTGAGTAAGCAGACGGCACTGTCCGAAGTCCCGGCATGTCTTTCGGGAGGCGCAAAAGTCCGAAACGGGAGCATCAGCTGCGAGCAGTCATGCTTCGATAACCTGTTTGATCGGGTTATCCGGAATCCGAAGGCGTCCCCGGGGAGGGAACCGTCTGAGTACTGAGGAATGCGGCAGATGGACATACGCGAACAAAAGATACGGCTGTGGCTTAAAAATCCGCCGGAAATGAAATTTCCGGAGCCGCTCAACCTGCCTTCGTTTTCCAAAAAAAACTTTCGCAATTACGAAGAAATGAACGCGTGGAAACGCGAATATCTCAAGGCAATCGCCGAACAGGGCGGAATCCGATGGAAAGACTGCTGAAACGTCTTAACGATGCCGGGGCCCGCTATGTGGTTATCGGCGGTCAGGCCATGCGGCAGCATGGAATGCCGCGTTTTACGCTCGACTGGGATATTTTTGTTCCGCCATTGGATCAGGACAATTTTGACAGGATCAATGCGGCTCTTGAGGATATACTTGATATGAAACTGGAGAAATTGGATGTCGGAACCGGGGCCGGGTTTGTCCAGACCTTTCAGACCGATGCCGGAATCATTCAGTTTCACCTGTCTCCGCCCGGCCTGCCGAAGTTTTCCATCGTTGAAGCGA
Source organism: Victivallaceae bacterium (assembly GCA_045585875.1). Lineage (GTDB taxonomy): Bacteria > Verrucomicrobiota > Lentisphaeria > Victivallales > Victivallaceae > JAVBQJ01. The sequence continues at coordinate 58,621 of JAZMZH010000005.1, forward strand.
GAGCAATCACTTGCGATTATCACGGAGTCCCGGTGAAATACTTGAACTTGGACGACTTGCTGATTTCCAAACAGGCATCTTCCCGCGATAAAGATTCTGACGACATCCTTTTTTTGACGATCAAGAAACGGAGTCAGGGAAATTCCTGAATATCCGAGTCGATAAGCCGGACAGGTCGAAACAGACCATGATCGGCCGGGCGGGGCGGTGCGGGGCTCACAGCGCCTGTGCTCCCGGCCAATGCGCCGGGGCCGCTCGCAGCCCCTGCGGGATGGTCCCTTGCCTGCGCGTCACCGGGATGGTCCCTGACGCTCCGGGACGGCCCCATCCCTCGGTATCACTCCGTACCCATCCGTACTCCGTAAGGCATTTCCGCAGCCGCTCCGGGGGGGAGCGTCGTCGTCGGGGCTTTTTTATGCCGGAAATTGTCAGGCAAATCTTGACAAAAACTTGAAATCCGGCTTTTTGATGCTATGTTACCCACGTACACGAAAAAGACGGCACCGCCCGAACACCGTGTTTTTCGGCGCCTGATGAAATTGCGCTTCCGGCAGCTCTTTGCGGGCAGTCGCCCCGAGAGTTCCGAATCCGCTTTTTTCCCGGACAGACCGGGAGTCATTGGCGTCGCTTCCGGCGGCACCGTCAAAAGAGAGGGCCGCGTGGGGATATTATGAAATTTTTCCGGATTGTCATCGCCGTTGCCGGAGTTCTGGCCGCAGGCGGCTGCAGCATGGGAGCCGGCACGGACGCGGAGCCCGGCGAGCCGAAGATTCTGCTCACGCTCGACCGCGGCTACGTCCCCGCCGTCGGCAGGGGCTTTCACTGGCGGGTTTCCGCTTCTGACGGAGACGAGAGCAGCTGGAATCTGCGCATCCGGGTGAACGGTCAGACGGTCTGCGGCTCCGAATTCGGCCTGCCCACGGATATTTACGTCGGGTACTGGGATCGCGCCAGTGCGGAGTTTTTTTTCAGCGATCAGGAGATCCCCGTGGATGCGGTGCCGGTTAAGATCACCTTTCGTTTCGACGGCGCCGCCGACGGCAGCGCCTCGGGATTCGTCTATGCGCCGGAGGGGGAGGGAGTGTTCGCCGCCGGGGATTCGGAACTGTCTCCCTCCGGGGCGGACATCGCGCTTTTGGAATTCAATGTGGAACCCAGACGCCTCTCCGCCGCCGGTGAGGAGGAGCATGGCGGCGTCCGCGTCCGCAGGAGAGCCGCGGATTATGTGCCGGAGAATGCCATAGCCGTTTTCATGGAACCCGCTCTCAAACCCGGTCAGATACCGGTGGGAAACGTCGGAGCGGTTTCGGCGGAATACTGACATTGCAGCGGAGGATCGGGGCATGCGTTTGGGGATCATAAGCATACAGGAGGACGGATCGGTGAAGACCGTGTCGGGCGTGGTTTCCCGCCGCGGTTTCGTCCGCGATGCCGAGGATATTCTCCGGGACGTCTCCGGCCTCGAATTCATTTACCTGACCGCCCGCAGCGCCAGGACCATCATCCATGATGTGGAGCTGCCCGCGCCGCTCACCGGGCGCGCGCTGGTCAGAGCGCTGTCCTTTGAACTGGAGAGGCTGCTCCCGGTGCGGCTGGAGGAGGTCAGCTGGGGATATTGGAAGCTGGGCCGTGAAAACCGCAGTTTCCGGATCTTTGCCGTTCTGCGCCGGGAGCTGAAATCCATGCTTGAAATTCTGGAGCGGTCCCGCCTCCGCTGCGACGCCTTTGTGCCAGCGCAGATCTTCACCGGACCGGATCCGGCGGAGCGGCCGCAGCCTCCGGAAGCCGCCCTGCTGGAGTATCTGTCCCGGGACCCTTCCGGCAAGAATCTTGTCACCGACGGCGCCGCCGTGCCGAAGAATCTCCGGCCGGTGCGTTATCACTGGCTGCGGGTCGCATGCCGGGCGGTGCTGCTGCTCGCCGCCATGCTCTTTCTGCTGGTGTGCTGGGACAGATTTCTGGATTTCAGGGAGAAAATCACGGCTCTTGACGCCGAAAAGGACCGTCTGGACGTCGAACTCCGGGTGGCGGAGAGCGCCGGAGAACAGTTCGCCGAAGCCATGCTGCTCCAGCAGAACATCATCGACACCAGATTCGGCAGTGCCATGATCGCGCCTATTCTGGCCGATCTCAGCCGGAGACTGCCGGACGGCATGTGGGTGGCCGGTTACAGTCAGAACGGCGATCAGATCGACGTGACCATCATCACCAGCCGGGACGAGGTGAATCTCCCCAGACTGCTGGAGTCCGGGCTCTACTCTTTCGTCAACATCAGCAAAACCGTCAATCCCGCGGACCAGAGCGTGATCCAGTCGGTGAAACTGAGGAGCAGCCTGCCGTGATTACGAAACAGCATATTTCGATGCTGCGTCCGCTGCTGCCGGCGGTCATCCTGCTGGCGGCGGGGATCGTCATGGTCTCCTCCGGAGAGCTGCCCTTTTCGGATTACATGATTCAGAACCGGCGTCGGGAGATCGCCGCCGCCGCTCAACGCATCCGTGCGGCGGAATCCACCAACGCGGCGGCGGAGAGGTCACTGGGCCCTCTGCTCGGCATCTACGAGACCGCCATGAAGACCGACAGCGAGGACGCCGCCGGGATTTTCCGCGAGCGGGTCCTGGACAGCGTCCGGCGGTCGGGGCTCAGGAGCCGCACCGTGGGCGCGGTGCGGACCGTGGAGGTCACGGAAAATATCTTCCTTTACGATCTGGTATTCACCGCCGACGGGACGACCGCCGAGGCGGCGGCTTTTCTCAACGAGCTTGAGATGGGGCGGCCCCGGCTCTACTGGCGGAGCATCACGATCCGGCCCAACTCCCAGCTGTCTCCCTCCTATGTGACGGTTTCCGGGACGATCACCGGGTTTGATTTCGCCGGGGCGGGGCTGATGCTGCCCGAGACGGAAGGGGTTCTGCCCGGCCGGGGAGGGAACGATGATTAAAAACCGCGATCTGCTGCTGGCCGCTCTGGTCATGGGCATCCTGTCCGTGGTGCTCATGATCCTTTCGATCCGACCGGATCGTGCCGAAGGCGGCGGCGACGGATGGAGCGCGCCGCTGCCGGAGGCGATCGGCATCGGGAATGCGGAGGACGGCGGCGGGGTTACGACCGACCGGGAAATCATCACGGTCCGGGATCTCTTTTCGCCGTCGCGCGGCCGGCGTTCTCCGACGGAATCCGCCGCGGTCGCCGACGTCGGGAATCCTGCTCCGGTTCCCGAGCCGGAGCTCCTGAACCGGCTGCCGAATTATCCCAACGACTGGCCGCGGTTCAAGCTCACCGGCGTGGTGCTGGTGGACGGGCGTCTGACGGCGCTGATCGCCGGAGGGCCGGATTACAAGGTTTCCAGCGGGGACAAATTTCCCCGTCATTATACGACAGGAGACACCCTGGGAGGCGGCGTTTCCCTGCATCGGATCGATGTGGACGACCGCCGGGTCGAGCTGCGCCGCGGCAATGACCTGTTGACTGTAAAATTAGGGGTCGAACCCCCGGAGGTACCCAAGAAATGACAAGGTACGTGAATATCTTACTGTGCGCGGCGGGGGCCCTTTGCCTGTGCGGCTGCGAGTTGCCCATTGACGCCACCATCGACAGTATGGACGAGGTGAGGATGGATGAACTGCGGGCGAACTGGTTTGCCTCCACCGCCGGCATCCCGTCCCCCGATCAGCCCGGCATGGAAAACGAACGCCTCGAGGCTGAGATCGGCGAAAACTTCGGGATGCGCAAACACCCCGACATGCCGTTTTACGATGCTCCGCCGGATCAGAGCGGCCGCTTTTCCGGCCGCGCCGCGCCTCTGGGCGGCGGAACCCCTCCGGTGGAGCTGAGCGACGAACCGGTGGACTGCGACTTCAACTTTTCGCAGGCCAGTCTGGTCGACGTCCTGCCGGTTTTCCGCAACGCCCTCAATTTCAATTACGTGATCGAGGGCGACGTGACCGGGACCGTCACCATGTCTTTGCGGACCAAACTCTCGCGGCGCGCTCTCTGGGACACGTTTCTGGAGCTCATGAACATCTCCGGAGCCCGGGTCAGCTGCGAGTCCGGCGTCGTGCACATCTATCCGGTGGGATATGCCGGCAGCAGCCTCAGTCTGAATTCCGACGAGCCGGGACTGGAGGTGGCCGCCTTTCATCTCAGCAACCAGCCGGTGAACGAGATGATCCCCCGGCTGAACACTTTCATCGGCCGCACCCTCCGGGCGGTTGAACTGCCCTCGGCCAACATGCTTCTGGTCCTGGACCGGCCGGAGGAGCTGGCCAAGGTGGAGATGCTCCTCCGGGAGCTGGACGTCCCCAACCGCCGCAACTGGCACCGGCTGGTCCTGCCCTGCCGTAATGTGGACGCCGAGAGAATCGCCGATGAGCTCGGGCAGATCATGCCGGTGCTGGGATTTCAGATTTCCACCACCCGGGACAAGGCGCCGGAGGGCATGATTCACCTCCAGGCTCTGCCCCGGGTGCAGGTGATCGTGGCCAGCGCCGCCAACCCCGACGCGCTGGAGGAACTGGCCCGCTGGCACGGGCTCCTGGACGAGAACAACATCGGCGATCAGGAACAGCTCTTCATGTACAACGTCATCAACAGCAAGGCCGAAGAACTCTCCGCCGCCGTCTCCTCGATGTTCAACGTCTCCGGCATCCAGATTTCCAGCACCGGCGACGGCGAGGCCACTCAGAACACCGATATCGGCACGCCGGGCACTCTGCCCTCCAACGACGCCACTGCTCCGGGGACGGTCTTCGAGAACCCGGTGCGGATCTTCTGCGACGCGGTGCACAACCGTCTGGCCATCCGCACCCGGCCGCGGACCTACGCCATGATAAAGGCCATGCTGGAGCGTCTGGATACGCCTCCGGCCCAGGTGCTGCTGCAGGTGATGGTGGTCGAGGTCTCCCTGACCGACAGCATTGAATTCGGCGTGGAATTCATGCTCCAGGACACGGTCAGCACCAACTGGAATGCCGCCGGCGGCACCGACTACAAAACCCTGGTCCCCAGCGCCCAGCAAAACAAGCAGTACGGCGGAAAATTCTACATCTACAATCCCGACAACCCCGAGGAGAAGTTCGGTTACATCACCGCCCTCGCCAGTCAGTCCAACATCCGGGTCATCTCCAGTCCCCAGATCGCCTGCCTCAACAATCACAAGGCCAAGATCACCGTCGGCGACAAGGTGCCCCTGATCACATCCGAAACCGGAAACACCGCCAGCGGCGACACCATCCTCCGCAAGGTCGAATACCGGGACACCGGCATCCAGCTGGACGTCAAACCCCGCGCCACCCGGGGAGGGCGCATCATCATCGACCTGAATCAGGAGATCTCCCAGGCCCAGGTCAATACCACCAGTACCATCGACTCGCCGGTCATCCAGAACCGCGAGGTTTCCACCTCCATGAGCCTCCGGGACGGTCAGACCATCATCTGCGGCGGCATCATCCGGGACAAGACCGTGGACGATCTCGACACGCTGCCGATCATCAATTCCATCCCCTTCCTGCGCCGTTTCCTGGGCGACACCAACGTTCAGAGCGACCGCACCGAACTGCTGATCCTCATCACCGGCACCATCATCAAGGAACCGACCCGGCTGGAAGCCCTCACCGGAGGATTCGAGCAGAGCATCGACAGCCTCATCGAATACAACAATATGCCCAAAAAGAAGATCACCCGTCAATTCAAACACTCCGGAAGTCTGGATACATGGTTTTTCGAATAGACACCACCGACCGGGCCGTGTTCGCCGCCAGACTGGACCGGGTGCGGGAACTGATTTCCGCCCGGGTCGGCGATTACGGACGGATGCTCTCCGCGGGCATGAATCAGCGCGAGGCCGACCGGAGCGTGCTCGAGTCCGGCCGTCTCAGCGAGACCGACATGCTGCAGATCTACTGCCGGGCCTGGGAGGTCGAACCGCTGGATGAAAACGGTCCCGGCGCCTTTGAACCGTGGGACGGGGCCGAGGCCGATTATCTGCTCAATCATCAGCTGCTGCCTCTGCGCTGGGACGGGAGCGAGGTGGTTTTCGCGGCGGCCGATCCCTACGATCTCCTTGACGCCTCCTACGTCATCGGGACATTTTCCGGATTGAGCGTGGCCTTTGAATTCGGCCGCCGCAGCATGATCGAGCGTCTGCTGGAGCAGACTTACGCGGCCGCGGACGCCGTCCCGGACGACCGGGCTCCCGACGACGAAAGCGAATTGCTGAGGCTGGCCGGCGAAGCGGGCATCGTCCGCATCGTGAACGAGATGCTGACCCAGGCCCTCGAGCAGAATGCCAGCGACATCCACATCGAACCCGGGGAAAATGCGCTGATGATCCGTTTCCGGATCGACGGCATCCTCAACGATTATCTGAAACTGCCCCGTCAGGATTATCCGGCCATCGCCTCCCGGATCAAGCTGGTGGGCGGACTGAACATCGCCGAAAGCCGTCTGCCTCAGGACGGCCGCACCGATTTTCAGATCGCCAACTACGACATCGACATCCGCATCAGCACCATACCGGTGATGAACGGCGAGAGCATCGTGCTCCGGCTGCTGCATCGGGAAGCCATGCGCTTCGACCTGCGGGAGCTGGGGATGGACGCCGAACTGCTGAAGCGTTTTGAGAAACTCATCGCCATACCCCACGGCATCATTCTGGTGGTGGGGCCCACCGGTTCCGGCAAGACCACGACCCTGTACAGCGTCATGCGTCAGCTCAACGTCAGACAGCGCAAGATCATCACCATCGAGGACCCTGTGGAATACCAGCTCCCCGGTCTTTCGCAGATGCAGGTGAATACCAAAATCGGGCTCAGTTTCGCCAACGGTCTGCGTCATATCGTCCGCCAGGACCCCGACGTCATCCTGGTGGGGGAGATCCGCGACCGGGAAACCGCCGACATCGCCATCAATGCCGCGCTCACCGGCCATCTGGTGCTGAGCACGCTGCACACCAATGACGCGGTGGGGGCGGTGACCCGGCTGGTGGACATGGGCGTGGAGCCGTTTCTCATATCGGCGTCGCTGGCCGGAGTGCTTTCGCAGCGGCTGGTGCGGACGATCTGTCCGGTGTGCGGCGGGAGCGGCAGCGCCGACGGGGGCCGCTGCCGCCGCTGTCAGGGCAGCGGGTTCCGCGGACGGACGGGGATCTTTGAACTGCTGGTCTTCAATGACGCCATGCGCGAGGCGGTTCACGCCGGAGCGTCCGCCGATGAAATGACCGGGATCGCGCTGGCGCACGGCATGATCCCGCTGGCGGAGGACGGCCGCCGCAAGGTCGAGGCCGGAGTCACCACCGAGGCGGAGATCCTGCGCATGGCCGAGGCGGATTTCGAGGAGATCTGAGTCCATGAAGATAGCCACCTACCGTTATCTGGTGCTGGACCGGGACGGCCGGAACCGCGAAATGGAGATCGACGCTTTTTCCGGCAGCAACGCCCGGATGCGTCTGGCGGAAAAGGGCGTCGTGCCCATCCGGGAGATTCCCGTGAAAAGCGCCGGGAAATTTTCCGGACGCTTTTCGCGGCGGCTCGGACGCAGGTTCGACATCTGTGTGTTCACCGACCGGCTGGCTCCGCTGCTTCAGGCCAGCGTCCCGCTGGAAAAGGCGCTGGCGGTTTTGGAGGAGGGGGCGGATCAGGAGACGGGCCGGGTGATTTTCGAGCTTCGACGGGGGCTTCACGAGGGGCGGCGTTTTTCCGCGCTGGTGCGGGAGATTGCTTGCTTCCCGCCGGTGTATGCCAGTCTGCTGGAGAGCGGCGAGGAGGCCGGGTGTCTGCCCGAGGTGGTGGGAGAATTGAGGATGTTTCTCTCCGAGGGCAGAAGTTTCCGGGACTTCATCATCACCAGCTCGATTTACCCGGTCATCGTGCTGGTCGTGACGTTGAGCGTCATGGTCCTGCTTTTCACGGTGTTCATTCCCCGTTTCGCCAAGATCTTTTCCGACATGGGCCGGGAACTTCCGGCGCTGACCGGGGCCATGGTCGGCATCAGCGATTTTCTGGTTTCGTATTGGTGGGTGCTGCCTGCGGCGGTGCTGCTGGCGGTGATATGGCATGCCGTTGTCGGCGGCAGTCCGCGCTGGCAGAGGTTCCGGGACATGATCGTTTTGAAAACGCCGGTCGCCGGAAAACTGATCGTTTCCGTTCAGATCAGCACGTTCATAAAATCCCTGTCCGTGATGGTCGGCAAAAATGTTCACTTGCTGGCCGCGGTGCGGATCGCCCGGAGGACCATCGCCAACCGGGTGCTTTTCGACAGTTTTGCCGAGGTGGAGTCCCGGCTGAGCGAGGGGGAGCGGCTCTCGGAGACCCTCGGCGGAAATCCCTTCATGCCCCGGGGCACCGGCGCGATGCTCCGGATCGCCGAGGAGTCCGGGGAAGTGGGCGAAATGCTCCGGCGCATATCCGGAGAACTTCAGGAAAATATCCGGCTGCGGGTGAAGAGACTGCTCGCGCTTATGGAGCCGGTGATCATAATGGTTCTGGCCGTGGTGGTCATGCTGGTGGTGCTGGCCGTTTTCATGGCGATTTGGGAGATGAACTCAGTGAGGTAAGGAACGGAGGTCCGAGGATGAAAAGAGAATTCACGATGATTGAAATGGTGGTGGTGGTGCTTTTCATCGCCATGCTGGCGGCGATCGCCACCCCCATGTATTTTTCCTATCTCAAGGATGCCAAGGTCACCATGGCCAAAAATCAGATCCGCCTCTTCAGTCAGGCGGTGCTGGATTATCAGATGCGCATCGGCAAACTGCCCAGCGAAGAGTACGGTCTGAACGCGCTGGTCAAAAATCCCGACAACAATCCCCGCTGGCGGCCGTTTCTCAGCTCGGATTCCGTGCCTCTCGACCCCTGGGGAAACGAATATGTGTACAAATTGACCGGCGACGGCGGCTACGAGATCCTCTGCTACGGCGAGGACGGAAAGGCCGGAGGCGAGGGCGACGCCGCCGATATTTCCAGCCTCGGGAAGTGACGTGCGCTTCATGAAGACCCGTTTTTACACGATGCTGGAACTGACGGCGACGGTACTGCTGATCGCCCTCATTTCGGCGGTGGCGGCGGGGCGTCTCCGTCCCGACGACGGGGGATCCGACGCGGCGCTGGAGGCGGAGAAGTGGCGGGAACTGGCCGCTTCGGCCCGGCTCCGGGCGGTCTCCTCCGGCGAAACGGTTCGGGTTTGTTTCAAAAGTTCCGAACGCTCCCTGGTCTGCGGTGAAATGCGTCTGCCTCTGCCCGGGGATGCGGAGTTGCTCCTGGACGGGGAAACGATCGGGCCCGCCGACGGCGACGTGGTGGAAATCATGAGCTTCCCGCCCGACGGACGGGGACGGCTTCGCGGGGAGACGGTTCTGCTGTGCGGCGGAGAACGGGTGGAGATGCGCCTCTCTCTCCTGAGCGGCGTGCTGCTGCCGGTACGGGAGGCGGCCGGGGGACCGGATGCGGCGGCGATGGTTCCGGCGGCGGAAGAGGATGCGCCGCCGAAGCCGCTCTGGCGGAAGGATGAATTCGGTGAGGAATAAGGATCGCCGCGGATTCACGCTCATGGAGGCTGTGGTCGCCCTGCTGATCCTCAGTCTCGGGCTGGGGGTGCTCATCAGCCAGTTCGCGCTGGCCGGAGCCCGCATTGTCGGGAGCCGCCGCCAGTGGGAGATCCGCCATGAATTGACCAATGCCGCCGAATATGTGCTCAGTTCCGCGCCGGATTGCGAGAGCGCCCTGCCGGAGCGCTTCGCGGGCGAAGGCTTCCGGGTGAATCGGGAGCTGAGGAGCGCGCAGGTGCCGGAGGATTTTGAAAAGGACAACCGCGAGGGCGCCATGCGCCTGGTCACGCACCATATCGAGCTTTCCGACGCCGATACCTGCGAGGTGCTGGATACGCTGGAGATCACCGGCTGGGCGGAGGCGGAATATGCGCCGTAGGAAACCTTTCACCATGCTCGAACTGATCGTGGCCTGCGCCGTCGCCGCGGTGATGACCGCTCTGGCCGGGAGCATCGTCTACACCTTCCCCGGCAGCTGCGCCGACATGCGGGAGGCCGCGGAGCGTCTTGAGGGATTGAACGCCATGGAGGCGTTTGCGGACACCGTGGTGCGCAACGCCCTGCCGGTGTACTGGCGGGATGAAGACGGCCGGGAACGTCAGATTTTCCGGGGCGACCGGGACTGCATGATCCTGGCCGGCACCGCGGAGGGCGGACAGGACGGCAGGCTGCTTTTCTGCGCCATGGGATTGCGCGACGGCCGGATCATCATCCAGTATCGGGAGACACCGATCCTTTACTGGCTGCGCAAGCCCGGGGAGATCGGAGCGGAAACCCTCAGGGAGGAGACCCTCCTTACCGGGGTCAAATCTCTGGAGATATGCTACGGACGCCGGGAAAACGGCGAAGTGGTCTGGCTGGAGGATTGGGACGAGGAGCGTTACGGCGGTTCGGCGGTGCTCCCGCCGGTCATCGCCTGGACCGTGACCTTTGAGGACGACAGCCGGGTGCACTTCATCCGCCGCACCCGGGGCAACAGTTATTACACCGGCTGGGGGCGGTATGATGAAGCGTCCTGAATCCTCTCAGAAAGGCATGGCGCTGATCTCCGCGCTGCTGTTGCTGTCCGTGGCCTCGCTGCTGACCATGACCGCGGTGCTGATCTCCCGGGTGAGCGCGGCGGAGACCGTGGCCGCCGCGGATTCGGCGGCGGCGGTTTACCGTCTGGAGAGCGCGATGAATACGCTGATTTTTCTTCTCCGCAGCGATATGCGCGAACATCCCGACCGGGAAATCGACTCCGGAGCGTACGCTTCGCGCTTCAGCCGGGAGCGCTGGCAGGCGGACGGGGTGGAGCACGAACTGACGCTGGACGGCGAAATTTTCCGCTGCCGGATATGGGACGCGGCGGGGCTTTACAGCATCGACGGCGACCCGGAATTCGCCGGTTTCGAGGAGCGCTGGGCGGAGTGGATGAAGCGCGGCGAAGCCTGGGATTTTGATGAAAAATTGGAATACTCCCGGATGGCGGGGAGGATGCGGGATTATACGGACGGCGACGACATGGAGACGGCCGAGGGCGCCGAGGCGGACTTTTACACCGGATTGAAAATGTACCGGCTCCCCCGAAACGCTCCGCTTCAATTCACCGGGGAGCTGCATTGGATCCCCGACAGTGAGAAATTTCTCGGCGCCGATGCGGACGGGCGTTTCCCGATGCTTCAGCCCGCGGCTCCCGCCGGACTGCCGGGGATGCCCTTTCAGGCCGATCTTTACTCCACTCCGGTGCGGCGGCTGGCCGCCCTGGCCGATCTCAGCGAGCGGGAGGAGGAGATGCTGGCCGAGGCCCGGGAAGAGTGGCTGGAGGAGCAGACGCCGCTCGGGATGACGCTTGAGCCGGAACTGTTTCAGCGGCTGCTGGAGATCGCTCCCGAGCGGGAATCCGGGTACTATCTGCTGGAAGTCTCGGGCCGGGGCGGGACCGCCCGGGCCGTGATCGCTCCGGGAGACCCCGCCGGAACCCGTTTCATCGAGTACTACGACCTGTCGCTGCGCTGACGAGTTCAGAAGGTGCGCTGGAGCGCGATGACCCGCCCCTGGATCGCGACCTCCGAATTTCTGTAGACCTGAGTCGGGTAATCGCTGTTGGCGGGGCGCAGTTCCAGTTTGCCGTTGCGCAGGGGGAAGAAGCTCTTGACGGTGACTTCGCCGTTGACCAGCGCCACCACCACGTCGCCGGGACGGACGGTGGCGGTGCGCTTGATGATGACCACGTCGTCCTCGCAGATGCCCAGCTCCCTCATGCTCTCGCCGGAAACCCGCAGCGCGAAAATTTCGTTGTCGCGGGCGTTGAATTTCTCCGCCAGCGCCCTGGAGATCACCGCTTCGCCGATGATCTCCTGTCGGCTTTCGGCGGGGGCTCCGGCATTGATGCGGCCCAGCAGCGGCACCGGCAGGGCGAAGGACATGTGCATGGGGCGCGCCGGATGGCGGCTGCCCAGGAGATTGATGCTCCGCGCCTTGGAGGAGCGCTGCAGCTGATTTTTACGTTCCAGAGCCTTGAGGTGGGCGAATACCGTGGATGCCTTTACGCCGAGGTGTTCGGCGATTTCGTAGACGGTGGGGGCCATGCCCTCGCGATCCTGAAAATCTTCGATGAATTCCAGCACGAGTTTCTGCTTTTCGGTCAGGTCTTTCATTTCGCGCTCTCCTGACGGGAGCCGAGACCGGCGCAGAAGTTGCCGATGCGCTCGACGGATTTGCGGATGTTGTCCTCGCTGCATGCGTAGGAGAGTCGGATCATGCCCTCGGCGTTGAAGCTCCGGCCCGGGATGGCCGCCACCAGCGCCTTTTCCAGCAGCCGGGCGCAGAAGTCGTCGGAATTCAGCCCGAATGCGGAGATGTCGCACATGACGTAAAAGGCCCCGTCCGGCTTGTGAAAGGTCAGCTGCGGAATCTTTTCGAGGAGGCCGCAGATGAGCTGTCTGCGTTCGCCGAAGGCGCGGATCATCGCCCGCACCTCATCCTCGGCCTTTCCCTCCAGCGCCGCGATCGCGCCGTATTGGGCGAAGGTGGTGGGATTGCTGGTGGCGTGGCTCTGGAGGGCGGCGATGCGCCTGGTCAGCCAGGCCGGGGCGGTCAGATAACCGAGGCGCCATCCGGTCATGGCGTAAGTTTTGCTGAAGCCGTTTACGGTGATGGTCCGGTCGGCGATTTCGCGGTTCAGGGAGGCGATGCTGCAATGGGGCAGGGCGGGGTTGTAAGTCAGCCGTCCGTAGATTTCATCGGCCAGCACCATGACGTTGCGCCGCACCGCGACCTCGGCGATGGCCTCGAGGGTTTCGCGGCGGTAAACCGCTCCGGTGGGGTTGGAGGGGGAATTCAGGATAATCAGTCTCGTCCGGTCGGTGATGATGGCGTCCAGGGCGGCGGCGTCCGGTTCGTAAGCCGCCTCCGCCGAGGTGGGGAGGGCCACCGGGACCGCGCCCGAAGCCCGGACGATCTCGGGGTAGCTGAGCCAGAAGGGCGCGGGGATCACGACCTCGTCGCCGGGGCCGCAGAGGGCGCCGATCGCCGAAAAGATGGAAAACTTGGCGCCGGGGGCCACCACGATCCGGTCCGGAGTGGTGGCGATGCCGTCTTCGGCAGTGAATTTTTCGGCGATGAGTTTTTTGAGCTCCGGCATGCCGCTGGCGGCGGTGTAGCCGACTTTTCCGGCGTTGAGAGCCGCGATGCACGCGTCCTTGATGGCCTTGGGCGTATCGAAATCCGGCTCTCCTGCAGACATGCTGCATACGTCCAGACCGGAAGCGCGCATTTCCTTGGCTCTCCCGCTGATGGCCAGCGTTGCCGACGGCCTGAGTCCGGCCATGAATCCTCTGGTTTCCTGTAAATCGAGCATTTTTCTCCCTGAATCCGCTTGGTGTGATCGGATGAAGCCGACTGGTCGGCACGACAAACGCTTAATATAACGCAGAATTGCCGAAATAAAAGGCGAAAACTCCACAATATAACAAAAAAAATCAGCCGAACCGCCCGGTGTGCCGCCGAAGGGTCGATCCGCCGGGAGCCCGGCTCCCTCCGCTCCCTCAGCGGAAATCCGGCGTCACCGATTGCGGAACTTTTCCGGCGTCACGCCGTTTTTCGCCTTGAAACAGCGGATGAAATAGTTGGGATCGGCAAATCCGCTTTGAAACGCAATTTCGCGGACGGTGCAATGGCTTTCATTCAACAGGGATTCCGCGTGAAGCAGACGGCGGTTTTGCAGGTAGAGCCGCGGCGAAGTCCCCAGATGATGCCGGAAGAGTTTATTCAGATGATTCGGAGTGATCTGCAATTCCGCGGCGATATCCCGGATCTGCACCTCCGAATCGGTGAAACTCTGATCCAGCAGGCGTTTGCCCTGAAAGAATGTCGAATTCCTTTCCCGTTTCCCTTCGGCATGTTCGGAGGCGGTCAGCACCGTCCCCAGGATCCGGAGAAAAATCCCCAGCCGCTGAAGCTGTGAACCGAGGTTGTCCGGAGCGATTTCAAAAAACTGCCGGAACCAGGTCAGAAGCCGGCCCGGCTGCTCCCCGTTCAGTTGAAAACATGCCGGGAAGGGAATGTCGTCTCCGGGGTAACTCCGGGCCGAGTCCTCCGGTTTGAAGCGGATGGGACTGTCCTGAAAAACCCAGATCTTCCGTCCGTCCCGATGCGCGGGACAATCTCCGAACCAGTCGAAATGGATGCACCACCGGGTGCAGGCTGTATCCGCGATCGAACAGTGTTCATGATTGGGAGGGATGATCATGACCGTCCCGGACTTGCAGAAAAACGTCTGATGTTCCGTGATCACCCGGCAGTTCCCTCCGGTAAAAAAGACCAGTTCATAATCATAGATCTGCCGGTTCGGCTCAATCCATCCCCTGGGGCAGTTCCCCTCCCAGACCGCGCCGGTGTGAATGTTCAGGTTTTGAATCACGGATGATTGCTCCATGCTATGATTGATTGATGTGTCCTATTGTACATTTCTTCCTGTCAGGATATAGTATACCATGTTCGCAGAAAAAGTCAAATCATAAGAAAGATTTTTAATGACGAAAAAGCTTTTCAAGTGCTATTCGCGGCTGCTGATCGACAGTCACATCTCCGATCAGAAGCCGGAATACATGAGCCGGTTTTCTCCGCGGGAATATGTGCGGATGGTGAAACTTTCCGGCGTGGAGAGCGCCATGGTCTACGCTGCCGACCATAACGGGAACTGCTATTATCCCACCAAAGTCGGACATCCCCACGGAGGAATGAAGGACCGCGACTTTTTCGGCGAAACCGTGGCCCTGCTGAAAAAAAACGGCATCGCCGCCATCGCTTATTACACGGTCATTTACAACAATGACTGCGCGAAGCGTTTCCCCGCCGCCCGCCTGGTCAACCGCTGCGGGGAGAGCCGGGACGGGCGTTACCATTTCACCTGCCCGAATCAGCCGCAGGCGCGGGAGTTCTACCGGGAGCAGATCCGGGAAATTCTGCAATATGACCTGGACGGGCTTTTCATCGACATGACCTTCTGGCCGTCGATCTGTTTCTGCGATGCGTGCCGGAAAAAGTACGGCAAACCGTTTCCCGAACGGATCGACTGGAGCAGCCCGGAATGGATCTCTTTTCAGCGCTTCCGGGAGAACTCCATGGCGGAATTTGCCGAAGAGCTGACCCTCCATGCGCGAAAATGCAAACCCGGCATTTCCGTGACGCATCAGTTCTCTCCCGTGCTCCACGGCTGGTATCTGGGACAGTCCGACGGCATCGCGGAGGCTTCGGATTATGCTTCCGGGGATTTCTACGGCGGCAAACTGCAGCAGCGGTTCGCGGTGAAGGCGTTTGACGCGTACACCCGGCACGCGCCTTTTGAATTCATGACTTCCCGCTGTGTTTCCCTGCGGGATCACACCTCCTCCAAGAGCGAAGAGGAACTTTTCCTCAGCGCCCTGACCACACTGGCCAACGGCGGCGCGTATTTCTTTATCGACGCCATCAATCCGGACGGGACTCTGGAGGAATCCTTTTACCGCCGGTTTCATCGGCTGAACGAGCGGCTCAAACCCTTCCGGGAGTGCCTGGAGGAATCCCGTTTCCGCCTGACCGCCCGGGTGGGGCTGTGGTTTTCCATCCTCTGCTGCGTGGACAAAACTCTCAACGGACAGGAGCTTGCGTCCTTCCGCAGTCACGGCGACAATATGGCGCTCTGCCGAAATCCGATCCTGGAGGAAGTCCTCGGGACGGCGGAGATCCTGAACCGGATGCACATCCCTTATAAAGTTCTGAAAGGCGGCGGCGATTTTTCCGGACTCGACGCGATCATCATCAACAATGCCGTCTATCTGTCGGCGGAGGAGTGCGATCAGCTGCGCCGGTTTGTGCGCGCGGGCGGCACCCTGATCGCCACCGGGGAGACCTCTCTGCGCGATCCGTCGGGAAACACTTCCGGCAATTTCCGGTTGTCCGATCTCTTCGGGGTGGATTTCTCCGGCGGGTATTCGGATGTCGTGACTTATTTCGGGGAGGAGCGGATTCTCTCCCGGGGCAGGGCGCCTCTGGTCGCAGCCGCGGAGGATGTTCAGGTCCGCGATTGCCTGACGTTTCCGGATTTCCCCTGTCACGATCCCGACTGTTATGCGTCCATTCACTCCGATCCGCCGGGGGATCAAACCGGTTATCCGGCGTGGACCGTGCATCGGTACGGAGCGGGGAAATGCGTCTTTCTGGCGCCTCCGGTGCTTCTGCTGCGTCAGTATACCCAGCAGGAATTCGGCAAGAAGCTGTTCCGCGAGTTTCTGCCGCGGACCGTTGTTTCTTCGCGGAATCTGCCGGAATCGGCGGAGGTGACCCTGCTGGCGTCGGCGGACGCCTCCCGGCATCTGCTCTGCATCGTGAACGCCCAGAACGAACTGCCGGCGATCCCGCTGCGCGACGTGGAATTGCAGCTCGCCCTGCCGTTTCCCGTCCGGCGGATCGTCCGGGTCGCGGACGGCTCGGAGGTGAAATTCGGCAATGAGAACGGTCTGATCCGATTCGCGGTTCCGGAGATTCAGGCCGGGGAGTTCTGCCTGCTGGAGTGAATTTTTGCCGAAAGGGATTGTTTTGTGCTATATTTGATTGATACGTTCTATTGTCAAAACTGAAAGTCAGGATTAGGGTAATTATGAGAAAACCAAAATGTCGTCAAGGAGTGAGCCATGGCTGAAATCCGCGATCTCTTCGCTGCCGGAAACGGGATCTTCCGCCTGGCGCCCAACTGGGTGCCGCGCAGTTTCTGCATCCCCGGACGGCGGATCAAACTGCATCCCGACGATTATTATGCGCTGGGAAGTGAGCGCGGCGGCATAGACGAGCGCTGGCTGGGCTGCACCACCCCCGCCGACAACGGTCCTCTGACCGCGAAAAACGAGGGCATCAGCCATATCGCCGCTCCGGACGGGACCCTGATCCCCCTGACCGAAGCCGTCGAGGAACTCGGCGCGGCACTGATCGGGGAGCGTCTCTGGAGCCGGTATCACTGCTGGCCGGTTTATTCCAAATTTTTCGACAATCTCGGTCCGCTGCCGCATCACATCCATCACCGGGAGGAACATGCCCGGCTGGTCGGGCAGCGCGGCAAACCGGAATGTTATTATTTCCCGCCGCAGCTGAACAATCACGGCGGTCATTTCCCCTTCACCTTTTTCGGGTTCGAGCCGGGGACGACCAGGGAGCAGGTCCGGGAATGTCTGAAGAACTTCACCAAAGGCGACAACAAGATCACCAATCTCTCCAAAGCCTACCGTCTGGAACCGGGCACCGGCTGGGACGTGCCGCCGGGCGTGCTCCATGCTCCCGGCAGCCTCTGCACCTACGAGCCGCAGTTCGCCAGCGACGTCTACGCCATGTACCAGAGCCTCGTGGACGATCAGATCGTGCCCGAATCCCTGCTCTGGAAGGATTGCCCGAAAGACCGGATCGGCGATTTCGATTATCTGATGGAGGTTATCGACTGGGAGCTCAACGTCGATCCGGAGTTCGGGAAACACCGTTTCATGCGGCCTGTCCCGGCGGATTCGGAGGAGGCCATGCGCGCCGCCGGATACATCGACCGGTGGGTCTGTTATAAAACCGGCGCGGTATCCGCCAAGGAGCTGACCGTTTTGCCGGGGCGCGAGGCCGTGATCCGGGATGCCGCCGCCTACGGACTGATTATGATGCAGGGGCATGGGTCGATCAACGGGATGCCGCTGGAAACTCCGGCGCTGATCCGCTACGGCCAGTTGACCAACGATGAATATTTCGTTTCCGAAGCCGCGGCGACGGCCGGGGTGAGGATCGTCAATGAATCCGACCGGGATCCCATCGTGATGCTCAAGCATTTCGGACCGGAAAATCCGGACTGGGTCGAACAATTTGCCGGGAAGTAGACGGCAGTCGATCGTCGGGATCTTGGTTTTTTTGAGAAAAATGTGCTATCTTATATCGGTGCGGGCGCCGGATGATCCGAACCCGTGAATGATAAAAGGACAGCGGATGATTTTTGACGGAAACAGACTTGATCGGGAGTTGAGCGGAGGGGCGCCCTCTGGCGTGCGTCCGGCTCGCTTTATAACCGGAACGGCCGGTGAAACGGAAGAAAGGAGGGATCGTGTTTTGCCGCCGGAATGTGGTCCGTTAACCAGAACATCCCGAAACGGGAGAAAGGCGAGTGAGATATGAAATCATGCAAAACCTGAAGATTGAAGTTGGAGGAAACAACATAAAATTCAGAAAACACTAAAGAAAGAAATTGAAAAATGAAGAAGATTTTTACTTTGATAGAACTGCTCGTCGTGATCGCGATCATCGCCATCCTCGCCAGCATGCTGCTGCCCGCGCTCTCCAAGGCCCGGGCCGCCGCTCAGAACATCAAGTGCATCAACAATTTCAAGCAGCAGGGCCTGGCGTTTGAGCTGTACTGCAACGATAACGGAGATTATTATCCCTGGGGTGCCGGCCAGCCTGATTACTCGATGACCTGGGAGACGGTGATGAGGGAACAAGGCACGACCACGGCTGCCATACAAGACAACGGCACGAAGACGGTTGCCACCATCTGTCTCTGCCCCTCCGCATCGACTCACAGATTGCGCAGTTCCGTTATTTACGGCGATTACATGTACAACATGCGCCTGCTGGGCTTTAAGCAGTATGGCGCTGTGCCCCGTAATCGCTCAAGGATGAAAGACCTCAGCAGAACTCTGGTGACGGTGGACGCCAACGAAGGCAGCGGGGATTGTTACGTCGAATTCATAGCCGATGCGCAAAATACCAATCGGGTTTCCACTCGGCACTCCGAGGGGCATATCAATGTGCTGTTCGGCGACGGTCACGCGGGCAAGGTCAATGTCTCCGCGGCTGAGAGCGAGCTCACGCATAATGCAAGCAATCAACTGATCAGCATGTGAATCCGGAGATTTGCGGGGCGATATTTCATGGGGCACAGTGCCCTGTTGTCGCCCCGCATTTCTCAAAGCGCTCTTTCAGGGGACGTGATCGGGATTCCTGCCGATCATAATGCGGATGGCCCCTGCAGACCGATGAATTGAATCGCGACGTCTCTGTCATGTTAAAAGAAGTTTTCGATTTGTACCAAACTCGATGCGGCAATTTTCTCAGCCGAATTTTCGACGACCGGTTTGACGAAATCCGCACTATGAAAGCGGAGTACGCCGTTTTCAGCGGCAATCTGCCCTTCCGGGCCCATGATTCCCTGCAATACAAGCCGCTGCACGAAGGGGAAGTCTGGGGCCGCGATTGGGAGAGCGCGATGCTCCACATAACCTGCGATATCCCCGAAGAGTGGCAAAACAAACCCCTGGCGATTTCTCTCGTTTTATCGGGAGAGACGCTGCTTTTCGACCGGGACGGAGTGCCGTTCTGGGCTTTTACCGGGAATTGCATATTCCAGCCCGGCTATGTGAAGGATTTTTTCATCGTCGATGAAAGGATAAGGGAGGGGAATCGTATTGACTTCTGGTGCGAAAGCACTGCAAACGCCTTCGGCGGCAAACCGTCAAAGCGGGAACCGTCGAAATTCGTCAAAGACCGTGAGCCCCACTGCGAGGCGAAGCTGGAAAAGATGCAGCTGGGCGTGTTCAACCGCGACGCCTGGGCTCTGTACACCGATTTTGAGATCCTGCACAATTTGTATCGGCAATACGATCCCGAACACTACCGTGCGAGGCAGCTGCTGACCACGTTGAACGAGGCCGTAAATGTTTACGGTTACAATTCGGCGAATGCGCCGCAGGCAAGGGCGGTTTTGCGGAAAGAACTCTCCCGTCCGGCCGTCGGTTCCGCTCCGACGGCATCGGCGATCGGCCACGCCCATATCGACGTCGCCTGGTTCTGGCCCGTCCGCGAAAGCATGCGCAAGGCGGCGAGGACATTTGCCTGTCAGATCGAATTGCTCCGCAAATATCCGGACTATATTTTCGGGGCATCGCAGCCTCTGCTGTACGCTTTTGTGCGCGACAATTATCCCGAATTATACGATAAGGTCAAACAGGCCGTCGCCGACGGACGTTGGGAACCGCTGGGAGGGATGTGGGTCGAAGCGGACTGCAATATCATCTCCGGTGAGTCCATGATCCGCCAATTCCTTTACGGGAAAAATTTCTTCCGGGACGAATTCGGCATAGAGGTGAAAAACCTGTGGCTGCCCGACGTGTTCGGCTATTCCGCAAATTTGCCGCAAATCATCCGAAAAAGCGGCTGCGATTATTTCCTGACTCAGAAAATTTCCTGGAATCAATTCAACAAATTTCCCTATCACACATTCCTGTGGAGCGGCATTGACGGCAGCAGCGTCCTGACGCATTTCCCGCCGGAAAACAATTACAATGCCTCCATGACGCCGGCCGACCTGGTTGCCGCTCAAAACCGCTTTGCGGAAGTGGATTTCATCGATGAATTCGCCTCGCTTTTCGGCCTGGGAGACGGCGGCTCGGGTCCCTCGGATCTGTTTCTGGAGCGAGCCGAAAGACTGCGCGATCTGGAAGGCGTGCCGAAAGTGAAATTCAGCAGGGCCGAAGATTTTTTCAACCGCATCGGGAAATATCGCGACCGGTTGAATCACTGGCATGGAGAGCTGTATCTTGAACTGCACCGCGGCACTTTAACTTCTCAGGGCCGCACCAAATTTTATAACCGCCGCCTCGAACAGCTTTTGTGCAGCGCCGAAATCATCTTTTCCTCCCTGCCGCTGTCGGAATATCCCCGGGAGGCCCTTGACCGCATCTGGAAGATGCTCCTGACCAATCAATTTCATGATATACTGCCGGGCTCGTCGATCCGCGAGGTTTATGAGGTCACGGAAAAGGAAATGCCGCAGGCGGAGGCGGAATTGGATCGGATGATTCAGGCGGCGGCGGAAAAATTTTCGGAAAGGGATGAAAACGCGATCACCCTGATCAACACTCTGGGTGACGCATACCGCGGCGTCGTCGATTTGCCGGATGACTGGCGGGGACACCGCATCCTGGCCGACGGCAAAGTCCTGAACGTGCAGTCATATAACGGGAAAACAACCGCATGGGCGGAAATACCGGCAATGTCTTCGCTGATCCTGCGCAAGGGGGAAAAAGAGGAGAATATGCCGGCGACGATCCGAAAAGACAAAGTTCTGGAAAATGCCCTGATCCGCTATGCTTTCAATGACGACGGTCTGCTGGTTTCCGCTTACGACAAAACCGCGGCGCGGGAACTTGTACCGGCCGGAATTCCGGGAAATGTGTTGTGCGTTTACGTGGACAGGCCGAATTTCTGGGACGCCTGGGATGTCGAGCTTTTTTATCGTGACGAGGTGAAAACCTGTCCCGAAATCATAAGGATCGGGGATGTGTGTCAGGGGGAGGTCTGCTCTTTTGTCGAAATGGAATTCCGGGTCAATAATTCCGCCGTGAAACAGAGATGCGTGCTTGGCAGAGACACGCGCAGACTTGATTTTGTGACCGAGGTCGACTGGCGGGAGGAGCACTCCATGCTGCGGGTTTCCTTCGGGGCGGACATCCGCGCCTCCGAAGCGTCCTATGATATTCAGTACGGCTTTGTGAAGCGTCCGCTTCATGAAAATACCAGTTGGGAACTGGCAAAATTTGAAGTGCCGTCTCATAAATATTTCGACCTTTCGGAGAAAACGTACGGCGTCGCCCTGCTGAACAACGGCAAATACGGATGCCGGGCATGGAGCGGGAAACTCGATCTGGCGCTGCTGCGGTCTCCGATTTTCCCCGATTATAAGGCGGATCAGGGACGGCATGAATTCATATACAGTTACCTGCCGCACGAAAACTGTCTTGAAGATTCGAACGTCATGCAGGAAGCGGCGGCATTGAACCGTCCGGCGGCGGCAATCCCCGGTTATGCCGGCAGATTGCCGGTCCCGGTCGTCGCCGAGTCCGAAAACGTCAGCCTGGAAATCATCAAAAAAGCGGAAAAATCGGATGATCTGGTGATCCGTCTGGTTGAGAGCAGGGGCCGGAAAGGGTCGGTAAAGATAAAATTCAATCCCGGAGCGGAAAGGATCGTCGAAACAAATCTCATCGAATGGACGGAGGAAAAAACCTTCATCCCCGAAAACAACGAACTGGTTTTGGATTTCAATCCCTTTGAAATAAGAACATTCAGGATTTGCCGGAAACAATTTTGAATCCGGGGGGTTCCCCTGAAACGTTGTGAAAAAGGAAACGCTATGAAAAAAGAAGACACTCGGATCACATGGAATCTGAAGAAAAAAACGGGAGGCAGGATCCGCAAACTGAACGGCGGAAATCTTGCGCCCTGTCTCTCCGGAGAAATGGCGGGCCGCAACATCCGCAAAAGCTTCAGGGAGCTGAATCTCGCCTATGCCCGTCTGCACGATGCCCCTCTGGTGAATCCCGGCTGCCGTCTGGTGGATATCAGCCATATCTTTCCGCTTTTTCATCTGGACGAAAATGATCCGCGCAATTATGACTTCAGTTACACCGACGACTATATCCGAAATTGCATCGAGGATGCGGGCACACCGGTTTTCTACCGTTTGGGAGAGTCCATAGACCATTCCGTAAAAAAATACAAGATCAATCCTCCGGCCGATGTCGACAAATGGATCAATATCTGTTCCAATATCATCCGTCACTATACGGAGGGCCTGTGGAACGGCTTTCACTATGAGATCCAATATTGGGAAATATGGAATGAACCCGAGGGGCACGGTGACAAAGAGCTCGATCCGAATGCAAAAAATCTCATGTGGCTCGGTACAATGGAAGAGTTTCAGGAATTTTATGTGAAAGCGGCAAAGGAACTCAAGAAACGGTTTCCCCGCCTCAAGATCGGCGGACCGGCCAACTGCGACTGGGATGAAATCACCTTCGTCAATGCCGAATTCATCAGGTATTGCGCGGAGCACAATGCGCCCCTGGATTTTTACAGCTACCACAGTTATCCCGGCGAGCCCTCCGGCTGGGTGCAGGAAACTCCGTTCAAAATCCGCAAGTTTCTGGATGAAAACGGATACACCGACACCGAAATCCATTTGAACGAGTGGCATTATTTCCCGGGCGACTGGCACCGGATGCGAAACGATACGGATTACCGGATCTGGTGCCTTCAGGAGATGAGAGGTCTTGACTGCGCCGCGTTTATCACCGCGACCATGAGTCTGTGGCAGGACACTCCCCTGACCTGCGGCGGGTATTATACATGCGAGACCGGCGATTGGGGCTGTTATATCCCCGGCACCAATACGCCCGCTCCCTCCTGGTACGGGCTGAAGGCATACGGCGACATCGTCCGTTATCCCATCCGTCTTGAAGCGTTCAGTTCGGAAAAAAACGTGACCGTCCTTGCCGGAGAAGACGGGGCGGGCAATAAGGCTTTGCTGATCTCGGCATTCAAAACCGGAGGCCGGAAGTTCAATATCACGCTTGATATGCCGGTCGATCCGGCAAAATGTGAAATCCGTCTCCTGGATCATGAGCACAGTCTTTCGCTGCCGGAGGATGCGGTCATTGCGGGAAATACGGTTTCTTTCAGTTCCAATTCAACTTCCGCCTGCGCTCTGGTGAAGATCAGGGCATGAACGGGAAAAACAATCGAAGATTAAGGAGTACGGTTATGGATTTCAGAAAAATTGTCACCGGCGCGGGGTTGGCGCTCTGCCTGGGCTGCGAATTGAACGCCGCGATCCGGTATGGGGTGGGAAACTGGCCTGAAAATGACCGCGGAAATCACCGGGCGGTCCTTGAAGTCGCCGACAAGTCGGACGCGGTGCTGGCGGAAATCCCCTGGCGCCGCAGTGACACGGCCCCGGAAACGAAAGCGGTGATTATTTACGCCGAAAACGGGAAAAAGATTACGAATGTCATCCCGCTGGTCGTTGATAAAGACTTCGGACGCATAGTATTTGAGCCTGCCGAAGGGGCGGGAAAATATTACTGCTATTACCTCCCTTATAACGAACCTCGAGACTGGAGCGGCGATCCCGGAACTTATTACAAACCGGAGAATACAGCGGATGAAAAATGGCTGAACGGGATCGCCGATTATGACAGCCTGCCGGCGGCCGAGGTCGTTTCCATTGAGTCCCGGACCGAATTCGACTCGATGTATCCGATGGAGATCCCGGCGACCCGGGAGGAATTTGCCGATTTTCTGGCCGGTATGAACGAAGCATGGGCCATTTTTATCGAAAAACGGGAAAATCCGATCAAAATGCGCCATGAATTGCCCATGCACTGGGTCATTGACGGCGAATCGACCTCCTTTCAGGGCACGGCGCGGCCCGACGAATATTATGCCTTTCAAATCGGCGTTTTCGCCAAAGACGATGTGCGCAATGTCGATCTGACTTTTTCCGATTTGACCGGCGAGGCCGACGCCATCGGCGCCGATGCGGTCTCCTGCGTCAACCTGTCGGGCATATCCCCGATGGGAGAAGCGTTTGCCAAAACCGTCGACGTGGCGGCCGGTACGGTGCAGCCTCTGTGGATTCTGATCCGGGTCCCGGCCGAAGCGGAGGGCGTCTATCGCGGCACGTTCCGGATCTCCGCCGACGGCATTGCGCCCCGCGATATTGACGTGGAGCTGAATGTCGCCGGAGAAATTCTCCCCGATCACGGATTTTCCGACGTTTATCGGATGTCCCGGATCGCCTGGCTGGACTCCGTCAGAGGATTTGAGCCGGTGGTGTATCCCCCCTACATCCCGCTGCAGGCAACGGCGGACGGGATGACCATAGTGGACCGTCAGGTGAAATTCGGGGAAGAGGGGCTGCCGGAGACGATCCTGAGCCGGGGGAAGTCGTTGTTGAGCGCCCCGGCCCTTTTGTCGGTGACCGGCGCTTCGGGCGAAGAAGTTTTTGCCGAGTTCAAAACAGACGTCATCAAGGCGGACGACGTTTCGGCGACCGTTGCCGGCAGCGGCGCCTCCGAAAATATGACCGTTGAATATCTGCGGACGATGGAATACGACGGAACGGTGACTTATCAATACCTCCTGACCGCCGTGAAGCCCGTCCGGGATGTTTCGGCGGCGGTGATCTTTCTGATGCCGGAAAAAATGGTGCCTTACGCCATGGGCATGGGTCTGCGCGGCGGGCTGCGGCCGGAACAGTGGATCTGGGAAAAAGGCAATAAGGGGACGCCCGCTTTCTGGCTCGGATGCGTCGACGCCGGGATGCAGTTTCAAGTCGATGAGGGACTGCAATACTGCGCCGTTCAGAATGTCGGAGAGGAGCAGGTGGTGCTGACGGCTCTGAGCGATACTGTCTCGCTGGAGGCCGGAGAGAGCCTGGTATTGGAATTCCGGCTGCTTTTCACCCCGTTTCACCGGATCGATAAGGAGCACTGGAACTGGCGGATGGAATCCCAGTGGGGCGGAAACAGCGCCGGCTGGAATATGTCTCTGCTCTTTCACGGAGCTATTGACTGCGGCAACGCATTCATAAACTATCCCTTCCTGAACAGCCGCAGGATGAAGAATTTCATCGACGAGAAAAAAGCACAGTCGGAACGGCTTCAGCTCAAAGTCTGGGGGGAGGAAAAGAATCATCCGATGGGCTATACCCCCGTCTTGTATTATACGGTCCGGGAACTCTCCAACCATGTTGCGGAAATGTGGGTCCTGCGGAGTCTCGGGGACGAGATCTTCGCGCAAAAGGCGCTGGTCACCCAGCCGGACGGAACGGTCGTCAGAGACGAAGGCGGCGGTTATCCCTGGCTGATGGAACATCTGCGGGAGGGCTACGCTCCGGCGTGGCGGATGCCTCTCTTTCCGAAAGCCTCCTACAATGACGCCGCGGTCGCGACAAAGTACTCATCCCGCTGGCACAATTACTATGTGGAGGGCTGGGATTGGCTGATCGGGAACTGCGGGGTCCAGGGCCTTTACCTGGACGGCGTCGGGTTTGACAAATACATCCTCCGGCGGATGTACAATGTCATGCATCAAAAACTCGGCAAGTCCTACGTGGAAATCCATTCGGGAGATGATTATTTCTTTCAGGACAGGCGCGAGAGCCCGATGAATAAACTGATGGGGCATTTGCCCTATGTCAGCAAACTCTGGTTCGGCGAGATGTACAGTTACGACCGGGAGCCCGCCTACTGGCTGGTGGAAATTTCCGGCATCCCGTTCGGACTGACCGGAGAGATGCTGAACTACCAGAACGGCGGCAATCTTTATCGCGGCATGGTCTACGGCATGAATTCGCGCATGCATGACGGCACGAACCCGCTCTGGCGTTTCTGGGATGCGTTCGACATCCAAAATGCTCAGTGGATCGGCTACTGGGATGACGACTGCCCGGTGACCGCCGACCGCAACGACATCAAACTCAGCGTCTACCGCCGGGATGGACAGACCGCGATCGCCTTCGCCCACTGGCCGATGAATACCGGCCGCAAACTGGCGGTAAAAAAAGTCTTCGCAGCTCCCGCTATGAACGGCGTGCCGGATGAATCCTGGGACGAAGCTTCCCCGGAGAGCGGTTTCACAATAGTCGGCGGCAAAGACGAGGTGCCGGAAGAGTACGGTACTAAGTTCAGGATGATGCAGGATGGTCAATATCTGTACATCGCTTTGGAGTGTCGGACCCCGTTGCTGACGCCGCCGCCGGTCATGAGCCGCGATTCCCAAGTCTGGAGCAGTGATTCCGTGGATATCTACCTGAGCTGCGGCAATAACAACATCCAGTTCATCGGCGACTCCATGGGAAATATATGGGACACCAAAAACGGCAGCACAGCCTGGGACGGCGATTGGCAATATACCGCCGCGATCTCTGATGACGGCTGGACCGGAACCCTGCGGCTGCCGCTGGAGGAACTGGGAACCAACCCGGACAAACTGAGAGGCAATGTCTGCCGCACTTCCAAGAGCGGGAACCTGCTCTCCAGCTGGTCGCCCTGCAATTCTTACGGAGACAGCGCCAAATTCGGCACGTTCCGACTCGTCGGCACATTTTCGCCGGAGGAGTTGAACCCGGTCAATTCCGATGATTGGAAGGTCGCATTTGACATTGACTGGGAAGCCCTCGGCCTCGACCCGTCCAAAGTAACGGTGGAGCAGCCTGAGATCAAACATTTTCAGGATGCCGCCCGTTACAAGGTCGGCGAAGCCATCCCGTTTCAGGAAGCCAAAGGCGGGATTATCGTGTTGAGAGAGAGCGAGTGACGCTCCGGCGGAAATCCTGATCCGGACAGCAGGCATTTGCCGTCCGGATCAGGACGGACGGAAGCGGAGCCGCCGCGCACTCCGGGGCCGGTCAGGAGAGCGAGGCCAGGAGTTTCTCCATCTCCGGCATCTGCTCCTCAATGGATTCCACCAGTTTGAACTGGGTCCGGCAGCGGTCGAGATTGTGCTCCGGCCTGTGGATGCGGAAGTACACGTCCCCGGCCAGGTAATCGGCGAGGAAGCGGATGCCTATCTCCAGGGTTATCAGCCGCCCGGCAAAGGGCAGCATCTCCCGTTCCGCCGGAGTCAGCGCCCCGCCCGCGCCGTTAAGGTAGCCCCGGAGCAGGGCTTCAAACATCTCGAAGCGCATGAAGACCTTGCTCACGTCCTTTTCGTCCTCCGCCGCCGGACTGGTGCCGGTGCGCACCATGTCGCCGAAATCGTAGTGGACCAGCCCCGGCATCACCGTGTCCAGGTCGATAATGCAGATCCCGGAACCGGTGGCGTCGTCGATGAGCACGTTGTTGAGCTTGGTGTCGTTATGGGTGATCCGCTCGGGAATCAGCCCCGAACGCTGCATGTCGATCAGACGGGAGCAGATTCCGGAACGGGATTCCGCGAAGTCGATCTCCCGGCGCACCGAGGCGGCCCGCCCCATGACGTCGGCTCTGACCGCCTCCCGGAGGGCTTCCAGACGCTTCGGAGTGTTGTGAAAATCCGGGATGGTTTCGTGCAGACGCCCCCCGGGGAGGTCCGCCAGCGCCATCTGAAACGCGCCGAAGGAGCGGGCCGCGTTGGCCGCATCGGAGGCTTTCCCTATGACGTCATAGGTGCGGGCCCCGTCGATGAAGCGGTAGGCGCGCCAGAAGCCGCCCCCGGAATCCCGGACGAAGTTCTCTCCCGAGCGACCGCGCACCAGATGAATGCTCCGGCGGGATGCGTCGGCGCTCCCGGCGAATTTCCGCTCCAGATGGTCGCAGACCCGGGCCATGTTTTCCATCAGCAGCTCGGGCTGCCGGAAGACGTTGGTGTTGATTCGCTGAACGATGTATTTCGCGCCGCCCGCCGTGACCAGATTGGTGTCGTTGATGTGACCGGTGCCGTAGGGGACGCCCTCCTCGAAACCGCCGTCCATGTCGAAGAGCGCGCAGACCTCGGCCAGTTTTTGCTTGTCAGCCATGTTTACCTCCAGGAATTGCCTGCAAAAAGTTTGACGGTCTTTCGTTTCAGCCGCGATACACGGCGATGTGGCAGAATCCCGGGTGCACGGTAATCTGCCGGTCCGCGGGGATCTCGATCGTTTCGCCGCTGAAAAGTTCCACGGCTTTGCCTCCGGAGAAGAGGCCGGGCGCGATTTTGAGTTCGGCCTCTTCCCATTCAGGCGGGAAGAAGATGAACAGCAGCGTCGTCCCGTCGGAATGTCCGCACTTCATATAGAGAAAATCCTTCTCCCCGGATATCGGCGAGAGCACCCGGGCGGGCAGTATGACGCCGGAATCATCGACGATGCGCAAAAGCAGTTCTTCCCATGCGGCGGAATACTTCTGCCGGTAGCTGTAAGCCGGATATGTGCCGAAATAAATCACGCGTCCGAGACCGTAACGTCGTTCCACGCAGAGGTTTTCCTCTCCCTCTATCGGCGTTGTCCACTGGTCGGGACACAGCCGGAAAGTCTGTCCGCGGTACACGAAATCCGCATATTCCCGATCCGCCGCCCTGCGCCCCGTCTCCGTCAGTCCGAAACGGGTCATGAAACGCTCCTCCGGATAGCGGTAGAAGCCGTGCCGGTCAAATGCTCCGCACTCGGATTCCATGACCAGAGTGCCGCCCCTTTCGACAAATCCGGTCAGCCGGTCGGCGAGATCATCGTCCACCACCGTCACATGGGGCATGATCAGTACTTTGAGGGCGTCCAGCCGGTCGAGATTGTCGGCTTCCATAAAGACCATGGGGATCGAGCGCTTGGTCAGCGCCCTCGCATACCCGGAGAGCGCGTCCCCCATCCGCATGTTCTGGCCGTCCTGCGCCCAGCCCATGTAATAACTGCGGGGCGAGAAAAGGATCCCGACCTCCGCATGGTTCGGCATATAACGGTCGAAAAGCGCCTCGTTTTCGGCGATGATACCGCCGGAAACCTTCATGGCGCGCAGCCTCTCTTCGGCGAATCCGTCCCTGCCGTTCAACCCGAAACCGGCGGATTCACGGCCGAACACCTCATCCCGCCAGCACCAGAAAAGGATGGTGTCGGCGCCGCTGCCCAGGCCGTTCCAGAGCCAGCGCTGCTGCTGCTCCGCACGCACGTCGCCGTAGATGCTGAAGCCGATGGAGGCGCGGCCGCCCTGCAATTCGCTCAACCATACTTTTTTGCCGTTGGCGGCGGATTTCACCATGTCGATGCGGATGCCGAAATCGGCGTCGTCGATGCCGCCCCACTGGGGGAAACTCGAGCAGCCGATCCCGTCTAAATTTTTGGCAAGCTCCCAGTCGTTGCCGCGTTCGAGCGCGAACGATTCCCGTGGGGTGCCTCCGGAAAACGGGGACGGCGCATCGCCGTGGGCGGTGATCACATGGACCGGGTCGATCTCGCGCATCGCCTGACAGCGCATGGCCGCATGGCGGTTGCTGCGCCAGGTGATGAATTCCTGAAACGCCATGGTTTCCGTGTAGGGGGACTGGTCGGGGGCCCGGCCGGGGGCCACGTCGGCCCAGTCGCAATAGCGGCGCAGCCAGGCGTCATTCAACCGGTCCAGAGAGCCGTACCTGTCCTGGAGCCATCGGCGGAACAACGCAAGGGTGTGCGGACAGTAGCAGACCTGTCTGCGGGCGTTGACATTCCAGCGCAATTCATTCCAGATATCCCAGCCGCGCAGATTGTCAAGTTCGGAATAGCGCCGGCCGACGGTCTGAATAAAACGCTTCATGCGCGCCCAGATTTCCGGGTGGTCGAAGCATCCGCCGGGGGTGAGACCGAAATGATGTTCGTTGCGGCCGACGGAAATGACCTTGTGCCCTTCGCAGTCGATGAGCTCGCTGTCCGGAACAACCCGGTGGATCCAATTCGGGTGGATTTCGGCGATCGTGCTGAATACAAGTCCGATGCCGACGCGCTGAGAAATCTCTGCAAGCCGGTCGTAGTCGCTGAAATCAAACTTGTCCGGAACGGCCTCAACCCACCCCCAGCTGATCCATATCTGAACGGTATTGAGGCCGCTGTCGCGCATTTTTTTCAGATCGTCTTCCCAGTATTTGGAATTGGGAAAGGGTGCCCTGTAATATTGCGAACCGAGATTCATGAGATCACTTCTTTCAAGTTTAAAAGGTGATTTCGGCTCCGTGCCGGAGTTCAGAAAAGTCTGGCCGGATAGGCCCCGGACTTCACCAATTCGGCAATCGCGGCGACCACCTGCGGCTTGTCCTCCCGGTAGGTCACGCCGAACCATGACGAGGAACTGGTCTCGACCTTGAGCACCGCCCGCCCGGAGCCGATCAGTTCGGAAACCAGCAGGGGGATGTAAAATTCGCTCTTCAGCTCCCCGCCGCGCCCGGCGAGGAACTCCCGGAAGACCGGTTCGATCTTTTCAAAGATGTCGGGCATGAATCCCCACATGTTCATGGAGACCGGTTCCCGGCCGGTGAACTTGACCGCCGAGCCGTCGGGCATGAGGCTGTCCACGGAGCCGTCGGGAGCTGGCGAGAGTTTGGTGTGCTCGGTGACGCTGACCAGAAATCCCCGTTCGTCGCAGCGGCAGACGCCCCGGGAAACGGTGCCGTTTTCCGAGAGGGTTTTGTCCATTTCAAAGGCGCACATGCAGTATTCCCCGGGCTGCGAGGCGTCCAGCCGCCGGGCGAGCTTCTCATAGCCGTCCCGGCCGTAGAAGTCGTCGGCGTTGATCACCGCAAAAGGCTCCTTCACCAGATTTCGGGCGGCGTAGAGGGCCTGACCCGTCCCCCAGGGCTTCTCCCGGCCCTCGGGCACGGCGAAGCCGGAGGGAAGATCGTCGAGGCTCTGAAAGGCATAGTCCACGGCGACGCTGCCCGCGTATTTGACGCCGATTTTTTCCCGGAACAGGGCTTCGAAATCCCTGCGGATCACGAAAACGATCCGGTCGAAGCCGGCCCGGACCGCGTCGTAGACCGAATAATCCATAATGGCTTCGCCGGAGGGACCCACCGGGTCGATCTGCTTCAGGCCGCCGTAGCGGCTGCCCATGCCGGCGGCAAGGACGACCAATGTTTTGCTGCTCATAAGCTGCCTTTCTCAGAGAACGGCTGTCGGCTCCGGCCGGGAGCTTAGCCGCATGTTGATTTCACATCCTTTAAGATAGCATAGATTTGGCTTTTTGCTTAATGAAAAAAATCATTTATGATGGATTATTGCGCAAAAAACACAGTTTTATCGGCAGGACGGAGTGTTTTTTCAACCTTCGGACGGCCCGGTTTCGGTTGACAATACGCGGCGAAAGTTGTATATTATTAAACAAGGTGTTAAATATTTTCACCCCGGGCCCGTTTCCCGGGATAAAGCCGGAGGCTGTCAACCATGCTCATGAGCAAACTCGTCGGACGGCGGATCAAGGAGGATCCCGCCGCGGCCAAAACCGTAAGTCATAAATTTCTGCTGCGCGGCGGCTACGCCCGCATGGTCTCCGCCGGGATCTATTCCCTGCTCCCCGCCGGGAAACGCATCATTCAGAAGATCGAGGCCATCATCCGCGAGGAGATGGACGCCATCGACGGTCAGGAGGTCCTGATGCCCGTCGTCCTGCCCGCCGACCTGTGGCAGGAATCCGGACGCTACGAAACCGTCGGCAGCGAACTCCTCCGCTTCCGGGACCGCAACGACAAGCCCATGATCCTGGCCATGACCCACGAGGAGGCGGTGGTCCAGCTCTGCCGCACCGAGGTCACCAGCTACAAACAGCTCCCGGTGATGCTCTATCAGATCCAGACCAAGTACCGGGACGAGGCGCGGCCCCGCGCCGGTCTCATCCGGGTCCGCGAGTTCACCATGAAGGACGCCTACAGTTTTCATACCGATCAGGAGGACCTGGAGAAATATTACGCCCGGGCCCACGCGGCCTATGAGAGGATCTTCCGCCGGATCGGGATGCGCCGGGTGCTCTCCATCGAGTCCAATTCCGGGATGATGGGCGGCCGGATTTCCCATGAATTCATGGCCGTCTGCGACTGCGGCGAGGACACCATTTTCGTCTCCCCGGATCAGAGCTACCGGGCCAACCGGGAGGTCGCCCGGGCAGCGTGGGTCTACGAAACCGCCCCCGAACTGCCCATGGAAAAGGTCGCCACTCCGGGATGCCGCACCATCGAGGAGGTCGCCGGATTTCTCGGCGTCGGCCCCGAAAACACCGGCAAGGCGGTCTTTTACCGCAACAACGTCACCGGCGAATTGATTTTCGCCCTCATCCGCGGGGATTTCGAGGTGAACGAGAGCAAGCTCGCCAACATCGCCATGGCGCCGGAAATCGGCTTCGCCAACGATGAGGAAATCGCCGCCGTCGGCAGCGTCCCCGGATTCGCTTCGCCTCTGGGCGTCGATCCCGCCCGGGCGAAAATCATCGTGGACAATTCCATCGCCGGAACCTCCAATCTCGTGGTGGGGGCCAACGAAGAGGGATTTCACTGCAAAAACTTCAATTACCGGCGCGACCTGGCCAAACCCGGCATCATCGTTGCCGACATCGCCACCGTCCGGGCCGGCGATCCCTGTCCGCTCACCGGCGAGCCGCTGGAGGAGACCCGGGGCATCGAGGTCGGAAACATCTTCCAGCTGGGCACCAAGTATTCCGAGGCCATGCACTGTGAATATCTGGACGCCTCCGGCCGCAGCCGTCCCATGGTCATGGGCTGCTACGGCATCGGCGTCGGCCGGGCCATGGCCGCGGTCATGGAGCAGGCCCACGACGATCACGGCCCGATCTGGCCGATCAGCATCGCTCCCTGGGAGGTGGAGGTCATCGCCATCACTCCCGACAAGGAAAATGCGGGGGAGAGAGCCGCCGCGCTCTGCCGGGAACTGGAAAAATTCGGCGTCGAGGTGCTGTACGACGACCGGGGCGAGAAGCCGGGATTCATGTTCAACGACGCCGATCTGCTGGGGATCCCCTTCCGGGTCGTGATTTCGCCCCGGACTCTGGCTGACGGCGAGGCCGAATTCAAACGCCGGGATGCCGCCGAAAGCGAGCGCATGAAGCTGGACGGCCTCGCGGAGCGGATCGCCGGGCTCGTCG
>JAZMZH010000006.1:0-6922 GCA_045585875.1 Victivallaceae bacterium
GCCGTACCTGGCCGAACCGGCGGCGACGGCGACCCGGCCGCAGAGATTTTTATGACTGTCCGCGGGGCGGCGGCGAAAGACGGCGGCGGCCTCCGCCGCACAGGCGGCCTCAAAGATTCCGGGCAGCGCCTCGAATCCGTCGGGACGGTCCGTGATCGGCACCAGCTCCAGCTCCCCGTTGGCGGACGAGGCGAAATTTCCCGTTTTCCAGGCGCCGGTGACGATGGTGAGATCGGCCCGGACGAATTCCGAATCCGGCATCTCTCCGGAATCGGCGTTCAGCCCCGAAGGAATATCCACGGATATGACCGGACAGCCCGAAGCGTTGATGGCCCGCACCCAGCCGGCGGCGGATTCCCGGAGCGGCTCCTTCAGCCCGATGCCGGTGACCGCGTCCACGATGAGCGCGTCCGCGGGCAGATCGCCGGGAGCCGGAAGCGGCCGGACCACCGCGTCGCCGGTGACGTGAAGGCACGCCGGAGACCGCATCCGCTCCGGCGGCGTCAGCAGAAACCTGCCGACCGGCATCATTTTCTCAAGCTCCGCCGCCGCGACCAGACCGTCGCCGCCGTTGTTGCCGCCGCCGCAGACGAAAACGATCCGGGAAAACCGCTTCCCCCGGAACGAGGTTTCCAGCCTGCGGCGGATGACGGAGGCGATGCCGCGCCCCGCAGTAAGCATGAGCGCATCTGCGTCGACGCCTCCGGAGATCAGGGCGGCCTCCCAGCCGCGCATGGTGTCGGCGGAGATGACCTTCATTTGCCGGTCATGAGAGCGGTTACCCGTTTGACGAAAACGGCGGGATCGGCGATGGGACTGCCCTCGGCCAGCAGGGCCGAGTCGTAGAGCATGCCGATGTAATCGGCGATGACCGGATCGTCGGCGTTGCCCTTCAGCTTTTCCAGCAGAAGGTCAAAGACCGGGTGTTTGGGGTTCAGCTCCAGCACCCGCTTGTTCACGGGCACGTCCTGATTCATGGCCTTGAAGAGTCTTTCGAGATGGGGACTCATGGAGCCCGCATCCCCCACCAGGCAGCAGGGGCTGTCGGTGAGACGGGCGCTGAACCGGACCTTTTCCACGGTGTCGGCCAGCTGTTTGGAAATCACCTCGACCAGGGAGGCGAATTTGGCGTCGGCGGCCTTGAGTTCGGCCTCGACGGCCTCCTTTTCATCCTTGTCCGCCTCGAATTCGCCCTTGACGGCGTTTTTGAAGTGCTTTTTGGCGTACTGCATCATGCTCTGCATGACCCATTCGTCGATGGGATCGGTCATGAAGAGGACGTCATAGCCCCGGGTGCGGTAATGCTCCAGAGCGGGATTGGATTCGAGGGCGGAACGCTTCTCGCCGGTGATGTAGTAGATGTCCTGCTGATCTTCGGGCATGGCGGCGACGTACTGGGCAAGGGTGATGAGCTTGCCGGGTTCGGAATTCATGCTCTCGTACATGGCGAGATCCTTGATCTTTTCCTGATTGGAGAAGTCGGTGTGGATGCCCTCCTTGAGGATCTTGCCGAACTCCCGGAAGAATTCCGCATACTTTTCGGGCTCGGTCTCCAGAAGCTTCCTGAGTTCGCTCAGGACCTTGCTCACCACGGCTTTCTGAATTTTGGCCAGCTGGGGATTTTCCTGAAGGATTTCCCGGGAGACATTGAGAGGCAGATCGCTGGAATCCACCACGCCCTTCAGGAAGCGGAGATAATCCGGGATGAGTTCCTGACACTCGTCGGTGATGAAGACCCTCCGCACGTAAAGCTGCAGACCCTTTTTCTGAAGATCCGGGAAGAAAAAGTTCATCGGCATCTTTTCCGGCAGATAGAGCAGAGCCTTGAACTCGCTGGCGCCCTCCGCCGCCATGTGGATGGCCTTCAGATATTTGCCGCCTCTCGCCAGGTGGCTGAAAAAGCTCTGGTGCTCCTCCTCCGTGACTTCGGAGGGCTTGCGGAGCCAGATGGCCTTTTTGGAATTGAGCACCTTGTCCTCGATCTCCGGCGGGGGCGCTTCCTCGCCCTCCTTGGCCGGCGGGACGTATTTCTTCATGGGCAGGATGATGGGATATTCGATGAAGTCGGAGTAGCGGCGCACGATCTCGGAGATCTTCCAGTCGTCCAGATAGACGGAGGCGTCCTCCTTGAGATGCAGGGTGATGACGGTGCCGCTGTCCTCTTTTTCGGCGTCCCGGACGGTGTAGCTCTCGGTGCCGTCCGAACACCAGTAGGTCGCCGGCTCCTCGCTCCCGGCGCGGCGGGTGACCAGCTCCACCTTTTCCGCCACCATAAAGGAGGAGTAAAATCCGACGCCGAACTGGCCGATGAGTTCCGGCAGGTCGGCCTCGGAGGATTTCTTCTCCTCCAGAGCCTGCATAAAGGCGCGGGTGCCGCTCTTGGCGATGGTGCCGATGTTGTCGATGACCTCGTCCCGGGTCATGCCGATGCCGTTGTCGGTGATGGTAAAGGTGCGGTTCTTCTCGTCGATGGCCAGACGGATCGCCCACTCGCGGGCCAGTGAAGGATCGGTGACGCTCTCAAAGCGCGCCTTGTCGATGGCGTCGGCGGCGTTGGCGATGAGTTCCCGCAAAAAGATGTCCCGGTTGGAATAAAGGGAGTGGATCATCAGGTGCAGCAGCTGCTGGACCTCGGTTTTGAATTTTTTGGTTTGCTGGTTCATAATTTCCTCCTTTGGAATTTCATCATAAGATTAATATAGCATTTTTCCGCGTTTTTTCAAGCCCCCCTGCCGCCCCGATGCGGCGGCTCCCTGTTCGGGAAAGACTCAGCTGAAGAGAAAAATGCGGCTGCCGGAATCCTCCGGGAGCTGAAAGGGGGCGCAGCTGCGCCAGGAGACCGCCGGGAACCTGCGCCGCAGCGCGTCCAGTTCCTCTCCGAGGGAGTGCGGGGTCTTGTAAAAAATATAGCGGCCGCCGGGTTTCAGGAAACGCCCGGTTTCGGCGACGATCCCGGCCGCCGGGCCCACCGCCCGGGCGGTGACGATGTCGAAACGGCGCTGAAATTCGACCTTGCGGTTCAATTCCCGGGCCCGGGCGGTCACCGTCTCCACGTTGTCCAGCCCCAGTTCCGCGGCCGCACGCCGGACGAAAGCGGTTTTCTTGGCGGTTGAGTCGATGGCGCAGATCCGCCACCCGGGGCGGGCGATGCCCAGCACCAGCGAGGGAAACCCGGCGCCGGTGCCCACGTCGGCCAGAGTCAGGCCCTCCTCCGGCAGTTCCGGGAAATGCTCCAGCAGGGCCAGCGAATCCGCAACATGCTTGATGTCAAAGGCTTCGCGGGATTCGATCCTCGTCAGATTGAATGCTTCGTTGGCCCGGGTCAGCAGTTCATAGAGCCGCTCGAACCTGTCGGACCATTCCGCCCGGATTCCGATCATAGGACCACGCTTTCATACGCGCAGTACAGCGCCGCGGCGACCGTAACCGCCGCGGCCGCGATCCGGCTCCGGCCGTGCCCGGCCAGAAAAATCGCCCCGTCGCGCATCCAGCAGGGTTTGGCCGCGACGGCGACGGCGGCCGCGGCGGCCAGCCAGCTCAGGCAGCAGCCGATGAGCGCGAAGGGGATTTTCAGCGCGAACGAGCAGTGGAGAAAATAGTATGCCGCCATCATGACCAGCCCGGCGATGCCCCGGCTCCCGACGCAGTCGATGTAAATCACGCAGAGGATGCCGAACACCGCGATGATCGGAACATACCAGGGCAGCAGCCAATCCCAGAGCAGCGCCCCGGCCTGGGGCACCGTGAGCGCCAGCGCCGCAAATCCGGTCACGGCGCCGACGACGCGGCTGCGGAAGACCCTCACTCTGACGGCGATGTTTCCGGGATTCAGGGTCGCCAGCCACGCCGCCGCTCCCAGCGAAAGGAGCGCCCAGAGGGCGAGACCGATCCTGAATATGCCGGAGAGACCCATTTCAGACCCGTTCCGCCGAGATGATTTCCACGTTTTCCACCGGGACGTCGGCGTGGGGAGGACGGTTGCCGGTTTTCACTTTGGCAATGGCGTCCGCCGTCTCCATGCCCTTGACGACCCTGCCGAAGACGCAGTAGCCGCAGAGGGCCGGAGCCGGAGATTTGAAATCCAGGAAGTCGTTGTCCACCAGATTGATGAAAAATTGGCAGGTGGCGCTGTCCGGGACGCTGGTCCGGGCCATGGCGATGGTGCCGCGGCGGTTGGAGATCTGATTGTCGGACTCGTTGCGGATGGGCCGACGGGTTTCCTTTTGGACGAAATCGGCGGTGAATCCGCCGCCCTGGATCATGAATCCCGGGATGACCCGGTGAAAAATGGTGCCGTTGAAAAAGCCGCTGTCCACATAGGAGAGGAAATTGGCCACGGTAACGGGAGCCTCGGCTTCAAAAAGCTCGATTTCCAGCTCCCCCATGGAGGTTTTCATCACGACGACTGGGTTGGCCATGGTATGACTCCTTATTTGCCGACAGGTTCGATCCTGTCGAATCCGGTGAAGGGACGCAGCACCTCGGGCACGATCACCGATCCGTCCGCCTGCTGATTGTTCTCCAGCAGGGCGATGGCGGACCGGTCGGTCATGGCGGTGGCGCTGATGGTGTGAACGAAATCCCGGTTGCCGTCGGCGTCCTTGTAACGGATGTTCAGGCGGCGGCTCTGGAAGCTGGTGAGGTTGGTATTGCTGGTGACTTCCCGGTAGGTGTTGAATCCGGCGAACCAGGCCTCGATGTCGTACTTTTTGTACCCCGGGGCCCCGAGGTCGCCCAGACAGACATTCACCACATGGTAGGGCAGCCCCAGCTGCTGCAGGAGATACTCCTCGTTGGCCAGACAGAATTCATGATACTTCACCGAATCCTCCGGCTTGCAGAATATGATCTGCTCCACCTTGTGGAACTGATGCACCCGGAAGATCCCCCGGGCCGCCTTTCCGTAGCTCCCCGCCTCGGTGCGGAAACAGGGCGTAAAGGCCGTGTAGCACAGGGGCAGCCGCTCCCCGTCCAGCACGTCGTCCGCGTGGTAGCCCACCAGAGTCTGCTCCGAAGTGCCGATCATGGCCAGATCCTGATCCTTGATGCTGTAGGTCTGGTCGGCGAAAAACGGCAGATATCCGGTCCCGTAGAGGGTGCGCTCCTTGGCCATGCAGGGGGTCATGAAGAGGGTGAAGCCGCGCTTCACCAGCTCCATCTGCGTCCAGTAAAAAAGCGCCTGGACCAGCTGCGCCCCCTTGCCCTTCCAGTAGTAGAAACCGGCTCCGGCGACCTTGGCGCCCCGCTGGGTGTCGATGATGTCCAGGAGTTCGCCCAGCTCCTGATGGTCCCGCACCGGGAAATCGAAGTGCGGGATGACGCCCACCTTGCGGATCTCCACGTTGTCGGCGTCGCTGTCGCCGTCCGGCACGTCGTCGGCCAGCAGATTGGGCATGTAGCTGAGCATCTGGGTGAGCTTGCTCTCGGATCTGGCGTAGGCCTCCTCCAGCGAAGCCAGTTTCACCTTCAGCGCCTTGACTTCGTTGCGGGCGGCGGGGTTGTCCTTGCACTCCTTGCTCAGGCGGTTGCGTTCGGCCCGGAGGGCCTCGACCTCGGCCAGCAGATTGCGGACCCGGGTGTCGGTGGCCAGCAGAGAGTCGAAGTCCACCGGCGCGTGGCGGCGGATGCAGTTCTGACGGATGAGTTCCGGATTTTCACGGAGAATCTTTATGTCGATCATGATGTTTTCCTCATTTTTCTAACGGAAACAGGGCAGCGGGAAGTCGGCTACAAAGGCCTTCACCTCTTCGCCGATGGCCCGGAGGGCGGCCTCGTC
The DNA here is from genome assembly GCA_045585875.1 of Victivallaceae bacterium. Taxonomy (GTDB): domain Bacteria; phylum Verrucomicrobiota; class Lentisphaeria; order Victivallales; family Victivallaceae; genus JAVBQJ01. Next base: position 5,777 of record JAZMZH010000006.1, read on the forward strand.
CTCCCGCGCGGCCACGCCGCGGTCGATGAAATCGGCGATGCGGGCCATTTCGGCCTCCTTCATCCCCCGGGTGGTCACGGCGGGGGTGCCCAGACGGATGCCGCTGGTGACGAAGGGCTTCTCGGGGTCGAAGGGGATCATGTTCTTGTTGCAGGTGATCCCGGCCTTGTCGAGGGCGTTGGCGATGACCTTGCCGGTGGTGTGCTTGGGTCTCAGATCCACCAGCATCACATGATTGTCGGTGCCGCCGGAAACGATCCGGAAGCCCCTGCGGGCCAGTTCGCCGGCCAGCGCCGAGGCGTTGAGACGCACCTGATGCTGGTAGGCCTTGAATTCCGGGGTCATCGCTTCGGCGAAGCAGATGGCCTTGGCGGCGATGACGTGCTCCAGCGGTCCGCCCTGCAGGCCCGGGAAGACCGCGGAATTGATGGCCTTAAGATACTCTTCCCGACAGAGAATCAGCCCCGAACGGGGCCCGCGGAGGGTCTTGTGGGTGGTGGTGGTCACCACGTCGCACCAGGGCACGGGGTTGGGATGCTCTCCGGCGGCGACCAGACCGGCGATGTGCGCCATGTCCACGAAGAGTTTCGCGCCCACCTTGTCGGCGATGGCCCGGAGGCGGGGGAAGTCGATGATGCGGGGATAGGCGCTGGCTCCGGCCAGAATCATCTTCGGCCGGTTGGCGACGGCAAGCTTTTCCACCTCGTCGTAGTCGATCATTTCGGTCTCGGGAGAAACCCCGTAGGGGACGATGTGGTAGAGTTTCCCGGAGAAATTCAGCGGATGCCCGTGGGTCAGATGCCCGCCGTGATCCAGACTCATGGCCAGCACGGTGTCCCCGGGATTGAGGAGGGCGAAATACACCGCCATGTTGGCCTGGCTGCCGGCGTGGGGCTGCACGTTGGCGGCCTCGGCGCCGAAAAGTTTTTTGGCCCGTTCGATGGCGATGGTCTCGATCTCGTCCACGAATTCGCAGCCGTTGTAGTAACGCTTGCCGGGGTAGCCCTCGGAATATTTGTTGGTCAGGACGCTGCCCTGGGCGGCCCGCACGGCGCAGCTGGTGAAGTTCTCGCTGGCGATGAGCTCGATGCCGTCCCGCTGGCGGGCGGCTTCCCGGTCGATGAGTCCGGCGATTTCCGGATCGAC
>JAZMZH010000007.1:0-4243 GCA_045585875.1 Victivallaceae bacterium
ATGCTCATCGGCGAGGGGCCGGGCGCCGACGTGGACGCCTCCGGGCGGCCTTTTGTCGGCGAGGCCGGACAGCTGCTCACGAAAATGATCTCCGCCATGGGGTATTCCCGGGAGGAGGTCTACATCGCCAACATCGTCAAGTGCCGTCCTCCCGGGAACCGCAATCCCGGCGACGGCGAGGCCGCCTGCTGCATCGGCTATCTGACCCGTCAGATCGCCGCGGTACGTCCCCGGGCGATCGTGCTTCTGGGGTCGGTGCCGCTGCGTTATCTCATGAAAATCGACGGCGTCACCAAAAACCGCGGCCGGTGGCTCAAATATCACGAGATACCGGTCATGCCGACGTTTCACCCCGCCTATCTGCTCCGGGACCCCTCGCGGAAACGTCCGGTATGGGAGGACCTGAAGCAGGTCATGAAACTGCTCGGGAAAACCCTTCCGGAAGGGAGGAAAGGCTGATGATGAAACGATTCCCGATTGCCGCCGTTCTGGGGCTTCTGGCGTTGGCCGGATGCGTTATGGACCGCGGCGGATATCAGGACAGCCGGGTTTACGGCCGGGCCCTCTACGGCAGCGTGGCGCGCCGGGCTTTTGCGAGCCAGTCTCCGGCCCGCAATCCGGTCATCGTCATCCACGGTCTCATGGGAGCCCGCCTGACCGACACGGCCAGCGGCGAAAACGTCTGGGGGATCTTTTCCGTATCCGGCCTGAGAAACCGCGCCAACGACCGGCTGCTGGCCCATCCCATGGGGCTGCAGGTGCCGCTGAACGAACTCTGCAACCAGGTGAAACCCGCCGGACTGCTGGAACAGTCGGAGATTCAGGTGATGGGGATGAGCTTCAACTTTTCCAATTACGCCGAACTCATACAGATCCTGGAGCGGGCCGGATACGTCCCGGAAAACGCTCCCCTGCCGGACGGGATCCGATACCCCACGCTCTTCGTTTTTTTCTACGACTGGCGCAGAGACATTTCGGAAAATGCGGCTGCTCTGGGCGCCTTCATCGCCGAAAAACGCCGGCTGCTCCAGGAGGAATATCGGAGAATTTACGGTCTCGAGGATTACAACATCCAGTTCGACCTCATCGGGCACAGCATGGGCGGACTGGTCGCCGGTTATTATGTCCGCTACGGCGGGATCCGTTTCCCGGACGATCCCCGGGCGGAGTTTCCGGTCACCTGGGCGGGAAGCGAAGACGTGGATAAGGTCATCATGGTGGGCACCCCCAACGCCGGTTACCTGGACACGGTCCTGGAAATTACGGGCGGCGTGAAGCTCTCCAGCGGGGCTCCGGTCATACCGCCGGCGGTTTTCGCCACCTTTCCCAGCATGTATCAGATGCTGCCGGACCCGGCAACCGGCGCCATCGTGACCGCCGACGGCGGCGTGCCGGATCTGTGGGACGTCAATGTATGGGCGGAGATGCAATGGGGATTGGCGGATCCCGCCGGGGAGGAAGAGCTGGCCGCTCTGCTCCCGGATGTTTCCGACCCGGCAGAACGGCGCGCCATCGCTCTGGATCATCTGCGCAAATGCCTGCTCCGGGCCGAAATATTCCGCAGGCTCATGCGGATAACGCCCGAGGAGCAGCCTGACGACGTGAAATTTTTCCTCATCGCCGGAGACGCTCTGGAAACCAATCATACCGCGGCCGTCGGCAGCGACGGTTCCATCTCCGTCGTCAACCGCGAAGCCGGCGACGGCAAGATCACCGCCGCCAGCGCCCGTTACGATCTCCGGGACGGCGGCGAATGGGCGCCTTTTGTAGAGAGCCCGATCAACTGGCAGAGCGTCTGTTACCTCCAGGGCGGACACATGGGCATCATGAATTCTCCCGCATTTGAGAGCAATCTGCTTTACATCCTGATGGCCTGGCCGAACCGTTCCCTGCGGGAGTTGTGGGAGAAGATCCGATGACGGCGGCCCCCTCGGTTTCGTGCCGCTGGCGTGAACTCCCGACCGGCTCGGCTCTGCCGCGAATTTCCTATCTCGAGTGCGGCGAGGAGGCGGCCGGAGCGATCCATCTGCTTCTGATTCACGGCAGCGGGATGGCCGATTTCTGGCGGAGGTATCTGCCGGCGCTTGCCGAAAAAGGATGCCGGTGCATCGCGCCCAACTGTCCCAGCTTCGTCACCGGATGGGAGGCTCCCGGCCGGGACAATGACATGCAGACCGACGGGATCCGGAATCTCATCACCATCCTCGGACTCCGGGATGTGATCATCGTCGCCGCGGGCGAGGAATGCGGGACCGCCATGAGGCTCCTGGAGGAAGCTCCGGGAAAAAACGGCGTGAGGGGAGGGGTTTTTCTTGCCGGCGGAGGCTGCGGTTTTGAACGGCGTCCCCGCAGCCGTCCGCCCGGGGCGCCGGTGGCGGTACTCTCTCCCGGAGGCGCGATCCCGGAGAAAGACCCCTCTTCGCCGGACGAGGAAATGTTTTCGGTGATCGACGGAAATCCCGATGATCCCGCGGAAGTCTGGCGGGCCGTGTCGGGTCTGATCGAAAAACTTCCGAAAACATCGGAGAAGAGCGCGGCCTCTCCGACGGCCAGACCGGCATGGAGGCGAATGCGGTTTCACCGTCTTTTCGACCGCATGAGTCTCGGGGCGCTTTTCGTCATCTTCATCCTGAGGATCCTGCATGTCGTGCGCCGGATCCGCGGCAGGGCGGTGGTGCCGGTGACGGCCAGCGGATGGAGGAAGCTGACGGAGGTCTTTCTCGGCGGAGAATATTCCAAATTCATGCTCGGCGCTTTCCGTCTCGCCTATGCTCCGGCCTGGGGCATACCGAGCGACCGGGATTCGGCGTTTTCGCTGCTGGCGGGACGCTTTTCGGATTTTCTGATCCGCACGCCGAGCCTGCATTGGCACGTCACGCCGGGTCGGTATTCCTTCGGCTTGAGCAAAAGTTTTTTCTGCGATGTGGTGGAGGCGAGGACCGATGCCCTCGGACATCTGACCGGCCTTGTCCCTCACTTCGACCCCCGTCACCCCGAGTGGCTGGGCCTGAAGCCGGAGCAGCTGGACATCGCGCTGGACCGGATCATCGCCGTCTGCAACCGTTTCCGCAAGCTGTCCGGCGCCCAGCGCCCCAGACGGGTGGCCGCGGAACTGAAGAAATGGGTCCGTTCCGGAAGAGGTCTGAGCCGGAGCGAAAGACGCAGCATGCAGACGATCGTGGAGCGGGTGCTGAGCGCCGCCTTTATTTTTTGCGAAGTGCCCGACGACGATTCTCCGGAAAAACGCTTCGCCATGCCGGACATGAAGCGCTTCCGCCATCCGGGAGGCGGCATGCTGTGCATCGCGGCCAGATTTTACGACGGATTCCGGGAGGCGGATCTCTGGTGCCAGTTCAATCACGCCGCCGCCGACGGGTCTCCGATGCAGGAGGTGCTGGAGAAACTCAAGCTCCAATGGGGGAGGGCGGGCGAACTCGTTTATCCGGCACTCCCCGGGATCATTTCCAGGCCGGACCGGGTGTATTGCGGCGACGGGGTTTTCCGCTGCCGGGTATTCGCCGACTTTCGCGGGCTCCTGCGGGTGCGCAGGGAGTTGAACCAGGCGCTCCGACATCAGATCGGCGGCAGCGTCTCTCTGGCCGGACTGATTCTGTGGGGGCTCAGCCGCTGCCCCGGATTCTCCGGAAAAAAGATTCTGCTGCCGGTGGACACCCGCTCTTCCGACGATCCGGGGGGGCTCGGACTCATGGTCATCCGCCCGGAAATTTACCGGGAGGGAACCGGTGAAATCGCCGATTTCATCCGTTTTCACCGGGCCATGGACAAGAAACTCCGCAATATACGCTCGGGCCGCAGCGAGAGCGGGGAATTTCTGGAGTTGTGCACCATGCTTCACCCGCTGGTTTACCGCATCGCCGGGTTTCTGATGCGCCGGGAACTTCAGGAAATCGTCGGCACCGTCGGAGTGTCCATTATCCGCGGCGCCGAAATGTTTGTCAGCCCGATCACGCAATTTCAGAGCAACGGATTCATGACCGTGGGTGACATGGAGATCCCGACCGCCGACGGCGGCGCCGCCGGAGCGGTTTCCCTCTGCGGCACCAAAGGCCAGATCCGGAATTTTCTCGAAGCCGTCCGTTATCTCTGCGCCGTCCTGCCCGACGAGATGGCCCGCAGGCTCCGCGAATACGCCGCCGGAAATCAAACGGCGCCGTCAAAAGAGTGATTCACTCCCCCTTGGGATCGAGCGCGTCCCGCAGGGCGTCTCCGGCCAGCTGAAAGG
>JAZMZH010000008.1:0-15159 GCA_045585875.1 Victivallaceae bacterium
CGCCGGGGAGGGCGGCCCGGAGGATTTCCGCCGCGTGAAGCAGCGCCGCGGGGGAGGGCGGATCGACACGGGGCATGGTGTCGGGTCTGCCGCAGGCGGCGTATTTGCCGCGGGCCATGGAGTGGTAGGCGAGCAGACGGATCCGGAGGAGGGAGGGGACGCGCCGCAGCAGCCGCGCCGCCGCTTCAAATTCCCCATCGCCGTCGTTGCATCCCGGTACGACCGGGAAGCGGATCTCAAGAGGAATTCGCCGTTCGCCGAGCGCCAGCAGATTGGCGTGAATTTCTTCGTTGCCGCGTCCGGTGTTGAGCCTGTGCCGCTCCGGGTCCATGCCTTTCAGGTCGTAGAGGATCAGGTCGGTGCAGGGCAGCACGGTTTCAAAGGCGGCAAAGGGCACGGCGCCGCAGGTGTCGAGCGCCGTGGAAATCCCCGCCGCCTTGAGTTCGGCGAAGAGCTCCCGCACGAATTCCGGGTACAGCAGCGGTTCGCCGCCGGATACGGTCACGCCACCGTCGGCGTAAAAGGCCGCGTCGCGCATCGCGAGAGCGAACGCCTCCGCCGCGGTCATCGTCCGCCCGCAGATGCTCAGCGCGTTATAAAGACAGGTTTTCACACAGCGTCCGCAGAGGGTGCAGCGGGATCTGTCGATCTCGTGTCCGCCATCCTCCGTCCGGCGGTGGGCGGGGCACAGCGCGAAGCACCTGCCGCATCCGGCGCAGAGTTTCGCGTGAAAGAGGATCTCCGGCCGCGCCGGGATCGACTCCGGATTGTGACACCAGAGACAATGCAGCGGGCACCCCTTCACAAAGACCGTCGTGCGCACTCCCGGCCCGTCGTGGATCGTCAGCCGCCGGATCGCCGCCACCGGAGCACATGGGGGCTTCGCCGTCATGGCTCCTCTTTGCTTTCGGCTTCGCGGATCAGGCAGTCCTGATGCGGTTTCGCCAGATCGACAAAGCGCACGTTCCAGCCGCACAGCCGGACCTGAAGATGCTGATAGCGCTCCGGATGGAGCTGCGCGTCCCGGAGCGTCTCCGGCGAGACGACGTTGAACTGGATGGAGAGGCCTCCTTGGGCGAAAAAGGTCTTCAACAGGGAGACGATGAAGCGGGTCCCCTCGTCGCCCGCGACGCTCTTCGGCAGCAGCATCACGTCCAGCACCGCGCCGTCGGCGAAATCGGCGTGGTCGAGCTTGGTGACGCTCGCGATCAGTCCGGCGATCCCCTCGCGGTCGCAGCCGATGGTGCTGTCGGAATTCTTGGAGAGCGTCGCGCCGTCGAAGCGTCCGTCCGCCGTCGCTTTGGTGGCGCATCCGAACGTCACCGACCAGTCGATCGACCAGAGCCCCATCTGATAAAATCCGCCTTTCGCATTGGGCGTGCGGTCGATCTGTCCCGCCGCCGCCTGCGCGATCCGGACGGCGATTTCATCGGCGCGGTCGTCGCCGCAGCCCCATTTCGGGGCGCGGTTGGCGGCCTCGAGCCGGAGCTCCTCCGCGCCGCTCCAGTTGCCGCGCAAAATCCCGCCGAGCTCCGCGAACCCGACGAGTTTCTCCTCAAAGACGAGATGCCGGATTGCCGCGAGGGTGTCGGCCGCCGTGCCGATCCCGGCGCACATCACGCCGCTGGCGGCGTACCTGGTCCCCGCCTCCGAAACGTCGCGTCCGGAGGCCATGCAGTCGGCCATCGTCCCCGAGAGGAAGGGGGCCGGGTTGATCTCCGGCCACAGCGTTTCCCAGCGGCGCGTCTGCTCCAGGGCGGCGGCGAGCCCCTCGCGCAGCAGCGAGAAATAGCGTGTTTCGACGTCGGTGAAGGTTTCCGGAGCGAAGGCGGGGTCGGCGAAGAGCAGCTCCGCGGGTTTCGCCAGATTGAAGATGGTCGTCATCGTGCATGACAGCTCCCTGCCCATGATCGCCGGTTCGTAACAGCCGATCAGCACATACTCGGAGAGATCCTCCGGCGACTTGCCGTGTTTGAGGAACATCCGCCGGGCGACGGTTTCGTTGCAGAAACAGGTGGCGTTTTTCCCCTCCTTGATGCACTCCGCGATCTGCAGCAGCAGATCCTCCGGCGTCGCCGGATTCACCCGGAGCTGGAACTTCGGATCGACATAGCCGAGTCTGCGGAGAATCTTCCACGCCAGGCGCGTCAGCACGTTGCAGCCGTCACGGGTTTCGCCGCCGGGCAGCCAGCCGCCGAAGGTGAACGGGGTCCCGGCGTCGAGCCCGCCGGACTGCGCCTGAAACCGTGCGAAATAACAGGTGAGGAGCTCCCCGGCGGCAGCCTCCGTCAGGCGCCCGGCCGCCAGATCGGCCTCGTAAAAGGGCGCGTAGAGCCGGTCGAAGATCCCCATGGAGCGCACCCATTCGCCCTCGAGTTCCTGAATTTCCCGGTAGAGCAGGCCGAGCTGGAGGGCCTGCCGGAGCGTCTCCGGCGCGTGATCCGCCAGAAAACGGAGCATTTCCGCGAGATCGGCGCGCGCCGAACTCTCCGCGACCGCCGCGTAACGGAGCAGGAAGCCGCGAAAGGCCGTGTAGACCGTCGCCACCGCTTCCGAGAAAGGCGAGGGCGCTTCCTGGAAACGCTCCCGCGCACGGGCGAGCAGTCCCGGCACGCCGAGGTGCAGCACCGCTTCCCAGTCGGGGCAGGTGTGACTGACATCCACCTGGGAAATGTAAAAGCCGGTGTCGTGCCGCTGCGGGGGAATCCGTTCGCTCCCGAGGCGATGCCTGCGCTCTTCCCGGAGCATGTGGATCGTCGACGGGTGCGTCCCGTTCAGCCGCTGACGTTCGAGAATCGCCGCGAAGGGATCGAAATCGTTGACCGCGCAGCGGATGTTCGCCAGGGCAAAGGCGAGCAGTCGCGCCCGGATCAGCGGCAGCGGAGCGCCCTCGGCGTCGCCTGCTTCGGCGATCCGGCGGAGCTCCCGGTTGAGTTCCTCAAGTTTCATCCCGCTCTCCGGCGGCCAGACCGCGTCGTCGAACTGGCGCGCGATCCGTTCCCGCCGGGATTCAAAATCGAAGACCGTGTCCATGAAATCATCTCCCTGTCTTTCGGGCTATCATTACAATACACCGTCGGAAGAAAAAACAAATTTCAAAAACGGTATAAAACATACCTTATTCTGTAAAAATCACTTGATTTTTTGCTGGATAAGCATTACTTTAAATATATAGACGGTACCGCCGATCCGTTCTTTCCGGCAGTACCGTCTCCAGGGAGGTGAAATATGGGGCATGAAAATCCGGTTTTGCTCGCACTCCTCGGACGACAGCCGCGGATCGTGATGTCCGGGGTGTACTGCGGTCATTTCGAGGGGCACTGGAAAACCCGTCAGCCGCTTGACCGGCTGATCTACATCTTTGAAATCGGCGCGGAGGCCGGATACATCGCCGACACGGCCCGGCGGCACCCGCTCGCGCCCGGTCACTGGCTGCTGATCCCGGCGGGGTGCGAATCGGAACACTTTCAGAGACCGGGGCTGGAGCTGATCAGCCTCCACTTCAATGTCGAAATTTTTCCGCGCGTCGAAGTGCTGAGCGGGCTCGGCGGAATCCGTTCGGGAGACGATCCCGGCGCGCGGCCGCTTTTGGAACGTGCCGCCGGGCCGTCGCCGTCCCCGTCCGACGCGTTCCGGCTGCGGAACTGGATGAATTCGCTGCTGGCGGGGGTTTTCATGAAATCTCCGGAGCTGCTGACGGGACAATTCGACCGTTTTTCCGAATTCAGGCCGCTCTTCGAGAGGTTCGGGCGCAGCGTATGCCGTGACTGCTCCGTTGCGGAGATGGCCGCCGTCATGAAGATGGGACGGGAGAATTTTGTAAAACGCTTTACGGCGGCGGCGGGGATCCCCCCGAAACGCTTCTTCAACCGTCTCCGGGCGCAGGCGTCGGCCCGGGAACTTTCCGAGCCGGGGGCGCGGATCAATGAGATCGCAGCGCGGTTCGGATTCAGCAGCGGGTTCGCCTTTTCGCGTTTTTTCAGTCGCGAGATGAAGCAGAGCCCGAAAGCCTACCGCGCCTCTCTGGAGATGCGGCGGATCGGACACTCCTGACGCGGTCTGTCCGTTCCGGACGCAGTGATTTCAGCCCGGGGGGAGGGGGCCCGGGAATCCCTTTTTTTTTACATTTTATGTACGACGCATCCGGAATCTGTAAAACCTTTCCGGAATCATCCGCTCCTCCCCGCCGGAAAAACATTTTGGCACGCGAATTGCCGTACATCGGATATCGCCACCAAAGGAGGTTGTCGGCATGAAACTGATTATCGCTTACATTCAGCCGGATCGGCTGAATCCCGTCAAGCAGGCGCTTTACGCCCGCAAAATCTTCAAGATCTCCGTCACCAATGCGCTCGGATGCGGACAGCAGCGAGGTTACGTCCACATGTGGCGCGGCGCGCTTCAGGAGGTCAATCTGCTGAAAAAAGTCCGTCTGGCGATCGCCGTCAACGACGATTTCGTCGCCCCCACGATCGAAGGCATCTGCGAGGGCGCCCGTACCGGCCGCATCGGAGACGGTAAAATCTTCGTGCTTCCCATCGAGGACTGCATCCGCATCCGGACCGGAGAACACGGTCCCGAGGCGATCGGATAATTTGAAAAAAAGGTATCGGTCATGATGAAAAAGTTATGCGCATCCATTGCAATCAGTCTCTTTTTGTGCGGCGTCTGCGCCGGGGCGGAGGAGAATGTTTCCGCCGCGTCTCCGGCCGCCGCGCAGGCGATGTTCGCCGTCAACAATCTCTGGGTCATGCTGGGCGGTATGCTGGTGTTTCTCATGCATCTCGGATTCGCCTGCGTGGAGTCCGGTCTGGCCCGGGCGAAGAATTGCAGCAATATCCTCTTTAAAAACACGATGACTCCGGCCATCGGGTTTCTCTCCTACGCGGTCTGCGGATTTTCCCTCATGTATCCCGGAGCGCACTGGATTTTTGAAAACTGGTTGGGATTCAACGGTTTCGGCCTGCACCTCCCTCCGGGAGACCCGATCGCGTATCACAACGGCGAATACACCTACTGGACGGATTTTTTCTTTCAGGGGATGTTTGCGGCGACCGCCGCGACGATCGTTTCCGGCGCGGTGGCGGAGCGCGTGAAACTATCCAGTTATCTGATTTTCACCGCGGTCTATGTCTCCGTCGCCTATCCGATCATCGGTTCCTGGGGTTGGGGCGGCGGCTGGCTCAGCGCTCTGAATTTCCATGATTTCGCCGGTTCCACGTTCGTCCACAGCGTCGGCGGCTGGGCCGCGCTCTCCGGAGTGCTTCTGCTGGGGCCGCGCATCGGCAAATATGTGGACGGCAAGGTAATGCCGATCATGGGACACAATATGCCGCTGGTCACGATCGGGGTTTTTCTGCTGTGGCTCGGCTGGTTCGGATTCAACGGCGCGTCCGCCCTTAACGCGGACCCGCAAAAGGTCAGTCTGGTCCTCGTCAACACCATGATCGCGGCCAGCGCGGCGGTGGTGTCCAGCATGCTGACCAGCGGGATCATGCTCCATCATCCGGATCTCTCCATGACCATGAACGGTTGTCTCGCGGGGCTGGTGGGGATCACGGCGGGGGCGGACTGCGTCGGCGTCGGCGCCGCCGTCGTCATCGGACTGATCGCCGGTGTGATCGTCGTGCCGGCGGTGGTCTTTTTCGACCGGATCCGCCTGGACGATCCCGTGGGCGCGCTCTCGGTGCATCTCGTGAACGGCGTCTGGGGGACGCTCGCGGTGGGGATTTTCTCGCCGGAATACTCCTTCGGAGTGCAACTGCTGGGCGCGGCGGTTGTCGGGCTGGTATCCTTCGGCTCTTCCTTTCTGATCTTCGGGGTACTGAAGAAAACCGCGGGGATCCGCGTGTCGGAAGAGGAGGAACTCCGCGGACTGGATCTCTGCGAACACGGCGGCGAGGCCTATCCCGGATTTCAGTTCTTCGTAAACATGTAAGCATCCGCTGCCCGGACGGTCCGGCCTCCCGCTTCGGGCGGGGGGGCGATGCCGGATGCGCTCTCCGGCCCCGGGAGGAGGATCCGTTCGCAAAAAAGCCTGCCGCGGAGTGCTCCGCGACAGGCTTCGGGCAATACCGCCCGTTTCGGCGGCGGGATTTCCCGGTCACTTGATATTGAACTGACCTCCGCCGACGCCGTACAGGATCAGCTCTCCGTAGCCTTCGCCGTCGTAGGGCTCGGCGAACTGGCAGCGAAACGCCCGCTTGCAGTCGGGCATCTGCTTGATGACCCAGGCTCCGACCTTGCGGCGGAGAATGATGCCGATGGAATTGCGTTCGACGGTCCAGTCGTCGGCGTCGATGACGACCTCAATGGCGTCCTGGTAGCTGTCGCTCTTTTTGGCAAGCTCCAGGGCTTTCGGAGCCAGATGGTTCAGTTTCCCGGGCGTGGGCATCGGATGATAATCGACATTTTCCGGCTTGTTGTTTTGCAGCGCCATGCTGGTGTACCTCAGGCAGGCGTCCGCAATGGCACGGTACTTTTTGTATTCCGGATCATCCAATCCCTGCAGGAAATAGAGGGTATAGTACATCTGACGGAACTGCTTCTGCACCTCCGCCAGGTCTTCTCCCTCCACGAATACCCGGTCGCCGTTCTGGAAGAAATATACGTTTTCCCCGTCGGTGCTCATCACCTTGACATTGGAGTTAGTGGTCCTCAGCATCGCGTAGTCAAAAGCGACGTTGTTCTTTTCCATATCCACGTTTCCATGGAATATGAACCAGAGCCGATGCCCCATACGGCCCAGGAAGGAGTCATAACGGTCCAGCTCCGCCTCCGCCTGGGAGCACAGCTTATCCATGCTGCTGTCGTCTTTCCACTTCGCGAGGATGGCTTCATCCTCCGCCACGCGCGCACGCAGCTCCTCGCGGAATTTCCCGACCACCTTGCTGTCGGTGGTCGTGCCCAGGCTCTCAATATAATCGTCAATCGGCTTGCTGTCCTGATCGTAATCCTTTTCCAGGACCCAGGGACAGGGATTCTCGTACCGGTATTCGGCGGGGAGGGCGGTCTCCGGGCCCGCCGCGCCGCCCTGAGCCTCGGACTTATTCTCCGCCTTGCCGGTCAGGGCATCGGCTTTCTCCGCAACCTGACCGCTCAGGTTTTCGACCTTGTCCGCGGCTTTGCCGCCCAGGTCCCCGACCTTGTCCGCGGCTTCGCCGAAGATTCCGGAGCCGAATGCCGCCTGTACGCCGACGCAGACGAGCAGACCGGCGCAGCTTCCCAATGCCGCTTTGATGATGCTGTTGCTGTACATGACAACTCTCCTGTTCTTTTTTTTTGTTCGCATCCTTCTTTCATGTCCGTGCAGACCATGACGTTCGGAACGGATGATGAGCACAGGATCGTGGTAAATGTAGTGCCGGAAACCGGAAAGTCAAGGATTTTTTCCCAAAAAAAGCAAAAAAACTGAAAGCTCCGGGAGAACAGTACGGATGCCCGACGTTTCAGCGGCGATGCGGAGCGGCGGACGGATCGCGGATGGCGGTCAGGACGATGCGGAGTTTTTCCGCCGCCGCATCGAGCCGGCGGCGCATTGCCGCCATGACTTGAGACACTTCGGCGCGAACCTCCGCATCCGGGCGGCGGAGCACCGCGTCGATTCGCCGGGCGATTCCGGAAAAGTCGCAGTTTTCCACGTTTCCCGCCGGACTTTCCCCGAAATTGGCGAGCCAGTTGGCGATCTTGCTGCCGCGTTCTATCCCGATTCCCGGCGTACCGGCATTTGCCCCCAGGATGAGCAGATGCAGTCGGCTGCTCACCAGCACCCGGCATTGCGCCGCGCACGCCTGAACGTCGGCGGGGTCGGAGCTCTCGAAACACTCGATCCGCTCCGGATGGCGGGAACGGACGGCGAGCTGCAGCATCAGCCGCTTATCCGTTACGGGGTTCATCGGGATCAGCATCAGACGGCGGTCCGGGGCGGTCAGCAGTTCGTCCCAGAGCTTCACCACTCCGTCGAGGTCGCTGACGACGCTCTGTTCGGAGACGCAGAATCCGATCCGGGCCGCATCGGGCATTTCCGGCAGGGGCGGCGCTGCGGCGGCGGTCTGCAGGATCGCGGTATCCGCTCCGACTTCGGCGTTGGTGACGCCGCAGGCCCGCACTTCGTCCAGCGACGGGGCGTCGCGCAGCATCACCAGCGCGCACGCCGAAAGTTCGCGCCGGATGTGCCGCTCCGTCCGGCGGCGCAGAAACTTCTCATAGGCCGCAGTGAGGTCGGGGGTATGCCATGGGGAGAGGGCATCAAGGAGTTTCCGGCGCTTCCCGGAGGCCCGGTAAAAGGCGGGATTGAGTTCCGAATTCATTCCGACGCCCCAGACGATCGACGGCACTCCGCTTCGGCGCGCCGTTTTCAGCAGGCGCAGCGCGGTTTCCGGATAATCCGACAATCCGGTCGCTCCGAACCAGATGTAGACGTCGTGATGCCGCAGCTGATCCGCAAAACCGCGCAGATCGGGATCGCTGCCGAAGCCGTACAGCGGTGCGGCTTCGACGTCGAGGCGTGCCGCCGTTCCCTTTCGGTCGCGGGTGCAGACGGTGATCCCGGGATCAGGCACAAGCCGTCGGAGCAGCTCGACGACGCAGCCGACGATCGCTTCATCGCCGATATTGTCGCATCCGAGGGGGACGCCGCCGAGGAGTATTTTCAGTTTGCTGTTTTTCATGGTTTACGGGACCGTCAGCAGAAATCGTTGAAGAATTCGTCCCCGGCTCGGCTGATAGTGGAAGCCGTGCCTCCGTTTCAGGTCGTCGGTCGCCATGAATTCCTCCCTTTTAAAGGCTGCGCACGGCGGCCGCGTAAGGACACGCCACCGTCGTCAGATAGACGGGATTTTCGATATGGCCGTCCGGACCGACACATTCATACGGAGCGTCGAATTCGCTTCCTTTGCGGAAGTCGTTGGCGCGGAGTTCCGCGATGAATTCGTCAAAGAGGGCGGCGGCGGCCTCCGGACTGTGTTTCGCGACGGCGGCGGCCACCCATCCGACGGGGGTGCCCCAGTAGCAGCCGTTCTGGTAACGCTCGGGCTGACTGAGGGCGGCGTCCCAATGTCCCTCCGATTTCGGGATGTGGCGGATCTGGCCGCGGTGGGAGATTTCTCCGGCCTGAAGCAGTTCGGTCAGGGATTCGGCGATGACGCCGTGAAGTTTCTCCGGGATCAGGTTTTCGTAGACGGCGAAGGCGCTGCCCCAGACGTCCGTCTGGCAGCTCTTGCCGGTGCTGGCCTTGAGCATCCCCCGCGGCGTCGGAAAGACCGCGGCGATCGCCTCGCGGATCCTCTCCGCCAGAGCGGCGAAACGTTTTCCGGCGGCGGGATCTCCCAGCGACTCCGCGATGGCGGCCAGCCGCCGGGCGGCGCGCCCCTTGAGCAGCGAGGCATAGAGCAGCTTCCCGGTGTGCACGATGGAATCGGTGAATCCGAAGGATACGCCGCGGTTTTCGTCGGTGCACTCGACCAGCACGCCGTCCCTGTCGGAGGGCACGGCCTCGAAGGCCCGGATCAGTTTCGGGAAGAGTTCCTTCAGCGGGAGTCCGGGGATCAGCCACGCGCCCTCGATGAAGTAGAAATTGTCGTCAAAAGCCGCGCGGTTTCCCCAGACGCCCTGTTCGGCGTAGTAGTAGGTGCCGGGGAAATAGATGGGTTCGTCGTCGAGGCTGACGTGGTCGGGCATCATACCGGGCTCGACGACGCCTCCGGCCGCGAACTGCAGGCGCTTTTCGGCCTGATGGCGGGCGAGCACGAGATAGTTGTCCCGGGCGGTGTCGGAGGGGATCAGTCCCGATTCCAGGGACATGACGAAATCCCGCATCCACAACGCCGGATAGCAGGAACGCCCGCCCGGCCGGATGACGTCGATCCCGAGATGGTTCACGAAATCGGGCATGTCCTCGCGAAAGGTGCGGCAGGCCAGCTCCCCGGGGTGCAGGGTTGATGCCTCCACGAGGTCCCGGGTCATTGTTTTCAAAAATGCCAGCGAATCCTGGTCAAGCAGCGGTTTCATGATTCTCCTTAATGAAATAGGACGGTGGACTGATGTTATGCCTCACACTCCGGAGGTTCGCAGGAGTAATTTAACCGCCCGCCGGAAAAAATCAAGCCGCGGCATCCCGGAAATTGTAAAAATTCACAAATTTGCCAGAGAAACTTTTTTCCCTCTCTGCGGAATACGAAAGGGGAAACCCCATGGGATCTCCCGGATTGCATAAAGTTGTACAGAATTTCCCCTTCCGGGCCGCCGGTGTTTGATTTTTCGGGACAGATTGTTAAATTTTTCTCCGGACGGCCAAGGGTAACGTCTTTTCGGACGGGACTTCGGGCGGTACCGTTTTTCTGCGATCGCGACGATATATTTGCAAAACATTCAGGAGGGAAGAATATGCCTGCCGCAAAGAAAAAGAGTCCTGTGAAAGTCGGGATATGGGGTTTGGGCCGCGCCGGAAACAACATGCATGCCGATGAGATCAGCCGGTTCCCCGGCGAGTTTGAAGTTGTCGCCGGATGCGATCCGGTCGAAGAACGCGTGAAAATCCTCCAGTCGAAATTTCCTCAGGCCCGGGGCTATACCGACGGCGGCCGGTTTCTGGCCGATCCGGAGATTGAGCTGGTCAGCATCGCCTCGGTCCGCTGGAACAGGCGGAAAAGGAGGCGCGCGAAGCCGCCGCCGCCGCCGCGGACGCCGGTCTGGAGATCGTCTCTTTTTTGAACAGCGGTCAGCTCTGGAAAACGGATCTGATCCGGCGCTGGAGCGAGGCGGTTCTGGCCGGGGGCGGCCGCGTCCTCCGGGTGGAGCACCCCTGGTTCGCCTGGGATTACCGGGAATCGGTGCACCAGCCGGACGGTTTCATGAAACTGACGGAGATGTGCCGCGAGGGTCTGGCCCGGCTGATGGAGCTGGGCCGGGAATATCAGATCCGTTATGTGCTGGAGACCCACAGCGGCTCCTGCTTCGCCTCTCCGCTGATGGTGCCGCTGGTGCTGAGGCAGTTCGATCCCCGTTACTGCGGGATGATCTACGATCCTGCCAACACGCTGATGGAGGGGTTTCTGCGGCCCCGCGCCGCCGTGGAGGTCTTGAAAGATTACATCGCCTATATTCATGTCAAAAATGTCGCCTGCACGGAACAGGCGGGCGCGGATGGCCGTCCGGTTTTCGTCTGGGAAAAACGGACGGCGGACGCCGGGATGCTGGATTATACGGAACTCATGTTCGCGCTGAAGCTGCATCACCGGGACGGCTGGTTTTCCTTTGAGGAATTCACCGTCCGGGACGCCGACGGCGTCGCCGCCGAGATCCGGCGGGGCGCGGAGTATCTGGACCGCTGCCGCGAAGAGGCCGCGTCAGGGCTTGAAGAACCCTTTCTGACCTTCAACCGCTGAGGACAGGGCGCTTCGTTTCCGGCGGAGCGCCCGTCCGGGATCAGTGTTCGATGGCGCCCAGCAGCTCGATGCTGAGCCGGGTGGTCCCCTCGCGCAGAGTCAGGGAGAGGGGGTAGGCCGTGAAGATCCAGGCAATGCCCTGACGGTAGTCGTACCAGCTGTGATGAAACTGGTGGATCGTCTCGAAAAACTCCCCGTCGTACCAGAATCCTCCCAGACGGAGCCACGGTCCCACATGGCACTCGATGCTGGCCACCTGCACCTCGGGTCCGGAATTGTGGAGGAAGAATTCCAGCCGCCGCCCGCTTTTGTGCGGTCCCTCCATGGAGATGTAGCGGGAGGGGAGGTCGCTGCGCAGGCTCATGTCGTGGTCGCCTTTGGTCAGGGAGGCGGAAACGAGGGCCAGATTCTTCTCCCGGAGGATGCGGATCCCGGTGATTTCCGGGGAATGTCGGAGGTCCTCCTCGCGGATGTAGGAGGGGATGTTGGCGTGCCAGAGGATGGTTTCGTATTCGGGATAGTCATCATGGCAGGTCAGGCTCCAGCCGTCGGTGCCGTACTCGGTTTTGTCCGGGGCGATCCGGACGCCGAACTGCGGGGTCGTCCACTCCTTGACTTTCAGCTCCACGTCGGGTTCGTGCTCAAAGGGGTAGGAGAGTCTCGGGTCGTCGGTGACGGCCTGGGGTTCGTAACGGTAGGTGCGGACGGGGTTGAATCCGCTGCTCTTCAGGAAGATGCTCTGACGGCGGCTGCCGCAGGCGATGACCATGGGAGCGAAATTCTGATCCTTGCCGGAGATGGGCGTGTCCCGGAGCAGGTCCTCGTGCCAGAGGAGCATTTCCGGGGTTTTGGGGAAGCGCTCCGTGTACCAGCGGTCGAACTGCTCGTGGGTGACGATCCTGGCGCCGTACCGCACCGCCGTCTCGATGAGGTGAAAGAATATCTCCGTGGAGCGGCTGTTGAAGGTCGGGTACTGGCCGAAGCAGACGCCGCCCTCGTCGAGCCAGAAGCCCTCGCACTGGAGGGGGACGAACATGAAGGGGTTCCATGCGAGGTTTTCGCGGACCTGCCGGAAGAAGCGTTCGATGAATTCATGTTTGGGGAGGACGCCCGAGCGGTTGGCGAGTTCGTGGGCGTTCAGGCAGGTGCGGTTGATGGCGATCCGGTTCTGGCGGGAGATGCAGAAAGCGTTCAGCAGGTCCCCGGTGCCCCAGGGGAAGGCCAGGACATGGGGTTCGCCGGAGGAGGAAGCCGCCTTGAGGTGGATGTCGCCCGCGTAAAACGGGTAGGGGGGCACCCCCATGCCCGTGGAATCCACGCAGTCGCCGTAGAGATTCCAGTTGCAGCCCCAGAGCAGCGGGAGGCCGGCGGCCTTCATGGCGCGGACGGTGGAGGCGTCGCCGTTGGCGGCGTAGATGAGGCGGGTGTCCTGTCCGAGGGCCTCGTCGTAGCGTTGTTTCAGGTGGCGGAAGATTTTCACCTGCTGCTCCTCGGGGACCTCGGCCCAGCAGAGAAATCCGTATTTGTTGTTCACTTCCGGGCGTTCCATGCCGAGCTCCTCCAGCCACTCCTGCAATCCCGGTTCGGCCAGTTGTTTGCCCAAAAGATACATCTCGAGGATGCCGATTTCGTCGCCGTATTCCCGGTGCCACTCCCGCAGTTGTTCGCCGTAGCGCTTCAGGGATTCGGGGCAGACGAGCCAGGTGACGGGGAGGTGCATCCGGAGGTGGATGAATTCGTGGACTTTTCGGACCGCGTCGTCGGGGGCGGCGTCTTTGACGAGCGTCTCGGAGAGGAGCCGCGCGGGCTCAATGAGCAATGCCACGGTGATGGTGGAGAAAAGGGGATGTTCGTTGTCGGGAGTCATGATCGCCTCGAAGTTTTTCAGAAGTTTTCGGCGCGGCGTTTTGCCGTTCCGGTCGTTAATATAATGCGGGAACCCGGGAGTGCAAGGGCCCCGGAACGACCGTCCCGGCATTTTATACAGGAAAATGGATTTGAAGTGGCTTTGCCGACCTCGCACCGCCGGATGTCCCGGGGGGACGCCAAAGAAAAATTGAAAAACCATAAAGAGTGGTATATTATCAGTGGATTTGCCGAACGTTTTGCAATACTGCAAAGGAGGGTTGGGATATGAGTGAGGAGATGGAACAAGCCTGCATCGCGCTTCAGATGGCCGTTGATCGGGAACTGGAGCGCAAGGCGAAACTGGGCTATAAAGCCGTGATCGCCGACAAGCATGGGAATCCCAAACTGGTTTCCGCAAAATACCTGGTCCGCCGGAAGCGTTCGGCCGCTTCCTTCGCCAAGGGCGGGGAGTAGACGGCACGGGCAACCGCCCCGGGCGGCGGCTCGGCTTTATTTCCGGCCGGTCTCCTTACGATTCCCTGTCGTCCTCCCGGCCGGTCTTCATGCCGGTACGACGCGGGCCCGCGCAAACGTGCGGGCCCGCGGGCGGGGTTACGGTTTCACGAAGATCACCCGGTCGCAGAAGATGCCGTTGGGGGCCTCCGCCGCGCCACCGAAATCCGGTCCTGTGACCTTTTCTCCGGCGCTTCAAGGGAGAGAAAGCCCTCCGCGGCAGCATTTTGTACAAGAAAGTAGATTCGGGATCATTGCGGAGCGGTACGGATGGGTACGGAGAGGGTTGCGCCGTCTCGGAGAGGCAGGGACGATCCGTTTCCGCCGGAGCAGAAGGGCCATATTGCAGGAGCTGTGCGCGGTCTTATGCCGTCGGCTGTCAGCGCACGGCGCTGAGAGCGACGCGCCGCCTCCGGTTTTTGTCGGATCGCCGCGATTTTACGCGATGGCCAGGGTGCCGGTCACGGAACCCGCCTGCACCAGCCATGCGGTCAGGTTTTCGGTGGCCGTGTTCCGGATCAGGATGTCGTCGGTGCCGTCGTTGTCGAAGTCCGCGATCCCGGCGATCTCATCCCCCGTCCCCAGATTGCCGAACCACAGGTCGCTCTGACGCTGGCCGGCGGCCATCGACCAGCCCGCCACTCCGGTGCCGTCGGAGAGGAGCGCGTCGTCGGTCCCGTCCCCGTCGAAGTCTCCGAAGCCCAACACCGACCACCCGCCGGTGGCGCAGCCCGCGTAGCAGACCGTCGGCGGATCGCCCGCCGTGATCGCATCCCTGTCCCCGGTGAGAAACGTGAAGACGTCTCCCGAACCGGTGATGACGACATCGTCCACGATACCGGGCATGGTGTTCTGAAGCATCACGTCGTCCACTCCGTCCCCGTTGAAGTCGCCCACCCCGATGACGTCGTACTTGTAGTTTCTGGCGTTGATGTCCGCCGGATCGTCGGGATCGCCCTCCAGAGGATCCCCCGGCTGCCAGGTGTTGACCAGAGCTCCCAGCCAACCGTTGAAGGTGGAGCCGTCGTCGTTCCGCGCCCACACCGGCAGACCGTAGTTCAGCGAAATCTCGGGATCTCCGAAGGCGGGGCCCTGGAGCAAGGCTCCCCCGATGCCGTTGCCGGTGAAGTCTCCGGCCGCCTTCAGGCTGTATCCCTCGCCGACCACGCCCAGACAGTTGGTTTTCTGATCGATTTCGTCAAAGGTCGTCGTGTCATACTGCATGTAGACGTACCCGGTGTCTTTTTCCAGCCAGAGGAGGCCGTCACTGCCGACGCCTGAGAAATCTCCTGCGCCGACCATTTCCCATTGATCGGGATCGATCGTACCCTCGAGAGCCGTCCGTCCGGAGGCGTTTCGGATGACGGCGCTGCCGTCTTCGAAGAGCTGGAAAACTCCGCCGACGCCTGAGAAA
>JAZMZH010000009.1:0-5620 GCA_045585875.1 Victivallaceae bacterium
TGTCGCATTTCGACGCCGTCATCCTGAAGCCCCTTACCAAGGCGAAACTCTCCAACATGGTCAAACGCATCATCGAGGACGGAGATCTGCGAACGGATGATGGCGGTGCGCCGATCAATCTCGGTTGAACGCACGCCGCAGTCCCGGTGAACATCAGCCCCGAAGCCGGAGACGGTCAGGAGGCTGGTTTCGGCAAATACGCGAAAGATTTTTCATGGATGGAACCGTACTTCATATTCTGAACGGGGATTGTGCACTGGCACTCTGGGAACAATGCGGGTTTCAGGGGCAAAGTCTGGTCTGGCGGGAAACCTATCTGGAGGGCCCCCTGCCCGATACGGACGACCTGCACGTTTTCCGCGATGCCAGAGCGGAATACCTCTCCCATTTCGCCGAACTTTCCGGCATTGGCAAAGCCCGTCTTTACCGGAACCTGCTGAAAATGGACGAAGCAGTTCTGTCTCTGCCGGAGGACGCGTCGCTGGTGCTCTGGTTTGATGCCTGCATGTTCGACCAGACCATCCTGATGCGGATCCTGTTTTTGCTCAACCGGAATCCGAACGCCATAAAGGTTTTTCTGTATTGCTGCGACGGCTGCCGTCTGGAGAAAACTGATTTCATGACCGGGAAACCGCTTCCGCTGCAGCCTCATGACCGGGCAATCGCCGGAGAAGCCTGGAATCTTTTCATTCGGAAAGACGTTTCCGGGATCATGCGGCTGCTGGGGCGCGAATCCTTTGAACGTCTGCCGAAAATGAAAACGGCGCTGCTGCGCTGCGTCGATGAAATCCCCGCTCCAAACGGTCTGACCGGAACGCACCGGCAAATCCTGAAACTTGTCGCCGGAGGCCGACATTCGTTTCCGGCAATCTTCAAAGGTCTGAGCGCCTTTGAAGAGTATCCTTTTTTAGGGGATACTGCCTGTCAACGCCAATTGGACGATCTGGTGCGGAAGGGATTTCTTGTACGGCACGGGGAATTTTATGAATTGCCATAAACGACATACCCCCTTTTTTTTACCTTTTTTTTGGCGTTTCGGGGTTGATTTTTGCCGGAATCCGCACTATTGTAATGAAAACCGTAACTTGTGAGGTGTCTATGAAAACAGGACGTTGGATGTTGGCGCTGTCGGCGGCATTGCTGCTCGGCGCGGTCGGCGCCATGGCTGATGACGACATTGATCTGCCTATCAACGGCGATTTTTGCGGTGCGCCGAACGGGGCGTCCCCCGCTGCCGGTTGGACCTTGACCTCGGACGGCGGCAGTGCAAGCATCCTGCCGACGAACGATCGCGACGATTTCGCCCTTGAGCTTCGAGCGACGCCGGATCGGTCGCAGTCGGTGGTGACCGAACTGCATGCCCTGCCCGGCAGCATCCTGAAGTTGGAGTTGAAAGTACGCGGCACCGGAACAGCGGCATTCGGTTATGAAGCGTTCGACGCCGCGCGCCGCGTCGTCGCCGCCGACCGCCGGGCCGTCACGCTTTCGACCGGCGACCAAAAATACAAGCACGCCTTTTCTCTGGCCGTTCCGGCAGCGTACATTCGGATTCGGCTTACTGCCGAAGCCGGTTCGACAGCAGTGTTTCGCGACGTCGACGCCGAAGTCTCCGGACCGGCGGTTCCCGCGCTGCCACAGACCGCGCCGGCTCCGAACGTCATACAGGCGCCCGCTCCGGAGACACAAGTCACCCCTGCGCCTGCCGCCGCGCCGGCGCCGGCGGGCCGGCCCGCGGCCGCCGAAATGCTCGTGGATGACAAATATTACTCCTACAACATTCTGGGCGAGGACGAGCATTACGCGGCCTCACTGCCGTCGGGCTCGGAGATCGAATTCGATCTGGGCGAGGATCCCCTCAACGGTATTTCCTGGCGGGTTGTGAGTTACAATGCGGCGGTATGTCGGGTCGAACTCGAACACGACCATAACCTCGTGATGCCGGACAAAGCCGAAATCGAATTGAAAGCGCTCTCGCCCGGCAGTACCGACGTGGTGTTCACGTGCGGGACCAAGAAGTTCACGGTGCACTTCACCGTGCAGTAACTCTGCTTCGGATGGCATCGCGGCACGTCAGGCGGCATACCCGGAACTCGCGGGTATGCCGATTTCTTATTCGTTTTGAAAATTTTCCGATCAGCCGCCGCGCTTTCTCCGTTTTTCAGCAGGCATAAAGTTCGTGTCATCTTTTGCCGGAATCGTCTCCATGCCCGGCTGCAAACTCGGACTTTTGTGCAGAAATCCTCTTCGTTGCACGGTGTCTGCAACCGGTCCCGCTCCGCGCGGCGCCGTCACCTCGGGCGGCAGGAAACGGTGTGAATTCCGGCTCCGAGGGCCTTTTCCGGGAGCCCCGGCAGCCGGAGATCGGCGATGCAGTTGGCCGGGATCTCAAAGGTGCATTCGATGGCCCCCTCCGCCGTACGCCTCCATTCGGAACGCACCAGACCGGCGCGGGAACGACAGGAGACGGTGACGTAATCCAGAGACTCCACGAACTGCGGCTGAAGGATGAACCGTTCGAATCCGGCGGAATCCTCCGAGCATCGGATGCCGCCGAGATACTTGAAGAACCAGACGCCCGGGCAGCCCAGCATCGGGTGATTGTGCGAATTCATCCCGTAGCCCTCCGCCTTTTCCCAGCGTTCCCAGAGCGTCGTGGCGCCGTTGGCCAGCATGTAGCCCCAGCCGGGATAATCCTCGGAGGCCACAAGTCTGCAGGCCAGATCCGCGTGTCCGAAGGATGAGAGGGTTTCCAGCAGATATTTGGTGCCGATGTTGCCCGTGGTGTGCTTGCAGCCGTTCGCCAGAAAGATTTCGGCCAGCCGGTCCGCCGCGCGCTGAACCTCTTCCCGGGGCAGCAGGCCGCAGAATACGGCATAAACGTATGCGGACTGGCTCTCCGGGGCCAGCCGTCCGGGCTCGGTGCGGTACGCGCCGAGGAAATCCCTGCGGACGGCGGCGGCCTGAACCTCCAGGCCTGCCGCCTCGTCCTCCCTGCCGAGGATGCGGGCGATTTTCGTCAGCAGGACGATCGCGTAGTGCATGAGCGCGGTGGAAACCAGTCCGTGCGGCACATTCGGATTGCGGGCGTCGCCCATGCCTCTGTCGTAGACCGGCGGCACCCAATCCCCCACATCGCCTCCCCGGCGCAGGATTCCGTCCGAATCGCGGCAGGATAGCATCCGGAGAATCCATGCCTTCATATTCGGGAAAAGTTCCTCCAGCAGGCCGCGTTTGCCGTAAAACATGTAGTTCAGCAGAGGGGCCTCCACGAAACTGGAGCAGACGGGGTCGATGTCGAAGCCCCAGTAGAGCGGCGCGGTCATGGGGACTTCGCCCGTTTCGGGGTCCTGCGCATCGGCGATGTCCCGGAGCCATTTGGCGAGCAGGTTGGATTCGTCGAAGATGTACATGGCTGTTTCGCACCGGGCCATCATGTCGTTCAGCCAGCCCATGCGTTCCGTCCGCTGGGGGCAATCCGTGGGCACGGCGTGAAGATTGCTGGCCTCCGTGTCGCGGATCATTTGCCAGATCCGGTTCAGGAGCGGATTGCTGCAGGAGAATTCTCCGACGGGGCGGCAGTCCGTACGGAGGGGGATTCCGGCCAGGGTGTCCTCCTCCGGCGCCTGCGGCAGGCCGCCGACCTCCACAAAGCGGAAGCCGTGATAGGTGAAATGGGGCTGCCAGGTTTCGCCCCCGGGATCGCCTTTGGCGATGTATTCGTCAATGGCCTCGTCGCCCATGAGATTGTCCTGGTTGGCCGAGCCGTCCGGATTCAGGACTTCGGCGAATTTCATGACGATGGAACTCCCCGCCGGAGCGGTCGCATGGAGGCGGCAGACGCCGGCGAAATTCCGGCCGAAGTCGGCAACCCAGTGACCGTTTTCAATCCGGTTCCACGAGACCGGTTTGATTTCGCCCTGGGGACGGATCGGCTCCTCTTCCAGCCCGCGGGGCCGTCCCGCCGGTCCCGAGACGCGCATGAGGGCGCGCGCATAAGGCGGAGTATCGCCGTCGGGCCGCAGCCAGTCCGGATTCATTTCCCGGCGCGCGTCATAGGTTTCCCCGCCGAAGACGCTGTTGCGGGTCACGGGCGCCCGGAGAGCCATGGGCGGCTGCCGATAGCGGGAGCGCAGGACCGGGCGGCCGTCGCACTCCACCCGGTATTTCAGGACGGGGGTGCCGTTCCAGCCCGCGCCGGTGCGCGCCATAAAACGGTTCTCGCCGGGGACCAGCAGAGAATCCACGTCGTAGGTGAGAAAATGAACGCTTTTCGAGAAGTCGCACTGAGCGGGCTGGAGTTCGTCAACTCCTCCGAGGCGCGTCCCGTTCAGCCGGATTTCGCACCAGCTCGGACTGGCCACATAGACGCGCCCGCGGGTCACCGGCATCTGTACCTGAAATGCGACCAGACAGTCCGCGGCGTGCCCGCACCAGCCCGCGGGGAAGCCCATCCAGTCGGCATCCCATTCCCGCCAGTCGATGAGCCCCAGCTCGAACCATGCGGCGCGGCTCCAGGAGGATTCCGTCCGGCGGTCGTCGCGGATGCGCACCTGCCACCAGACCCGGTCCCGGCTCCGGAGTTCGGGGCCGCCGTAACGGTGTCCGACGGAGGAGGAGGACTCCATCCAGCCCGAATTCCAGAGCCAGGGCCCCTCCTCCAGGGCCTCCTCGGAAGCGGCCGCGCGAATCTGCCAATGGGTCTGAAGGGCCTCCGTCCGGCTGTCCTCGTACGACCAGGACAATTCCGGAACGCCCTTCCCCAAGCCCAAAGGATTGGTCATGTTGTCGGTTTTCAGATGCACGGGGATCAGTGCGGATGATGATGAAAGCGTCATGGTGCATATCCTTTTGATATCGCCCGGCGGCCTCATTGCGGTCGAAAGGCATGGGAAAAGTTTGATCTTGGCCGTCTAAATATAATTCCACTTCCGGAAAAGTAAAGAAACCGGCGCGGAATTTTCGAATTTTATACATTTTTTCATTTCCGACGGTCCCGTCCCGGCATTTCGGCGTGCCCGCCCCAAAAGACAGCCCGGGTAATTTGAACGTAACCCGCCCCCCGTTCGATCCGCCCTCCCGAACGGGAAGCCTTCACGACGGAAGTGCCCGAAGCCCCGGCAGCGGCTCGAAGTGTATGACGCCGCCCGCCGCGAAGCTGCCCTGACCCGCCGCCCTCCGGTTTGTCTCCGGATCCCATGCCGCTATTCGGAATCAGGTCGACATGTCGACTTAATTCCGAATAAAATGGTTTCCCGCCGCCTTTTCGACTTGAAACACGGCGCATCCGGTGGTATATTGTATCCGGAATCAGGTCGACATGTCGACTTAAAATCGGATTCCGGGAGGTTTTTCATGAAAATTCAAAGAGACCGTTGCCTCAGACAACTGATCGACCGGATCGACAACGGATTGATCAAAGTCGTCACCGGCATACGCCGCTGCGGGAAAAGTTTTCTGCTTTTCACTCTGTTCACGGACTACCTGAAGTCCATCGGGATCCCGGACGATCACATCATCCGGATCGCCCTGGACGACGACCTCAACGAAAAATACCGGGATCCGCATCTGCTGTCGGAGTATGTACGATCGCGCATTCGGGATGCCGGAAAATATTTCATCC
>JAZMZH010000010.1:0-10507 GCA_045585875.1 Victivallaceae bacterium
CAGACGCTCTTCTGCACGGGCGGCGTCTGGGGGATCTTCCCCCTGCGGGGCCTGGCCGCGCCGGACACCGACGGCATGAACAGCTTCGCGGCGGTCCGGGAATACGTCCGCGCCTGGTTTCTGCCGGTGATCACCCTGAGCGCCTCCTCGGTGGCGGTGCTGGCCATCTATGTGAAAAGCGGCATGTCGGAGATCCTGAGGCAGGATTACATCCGCACCGCCCGGGCCAAGGGGGCGGACGAGGAGAGCATCCTCTGGAAGCACGGATTCCGCAACGAACTCATAACGCTGCTGAGTCTGGCTTCCGGCCTGCTGCCGGGCCTCATCGCCGGGAGCGTCATCGTGGAATACGTCTTCGGCATCCCCGGCATGGGCAGTCTGGCGCTGACGGCGCTCTCCAGCCGGGATTATCCGCTCCAAATGGGAATTTTCGTGATAACCGGGGCGCTGACGCTTGCAGGAATCATGCTTACGGATATATTATACACATGGGCCGATCCCAGAATCAGTTTCAAGGGCAGGAGTTAAAGGAGGATCATCATGAGAAGTTTTGTTTCGGGAATCTTCGCCGCCGCCGCGATGCTGCTGGCCGGCGGGTGTTCGGAGGGCTTCAGGGAGGCTTTCGACCCGCTGGGTTCATCCATCGTGAGCGGAGGCCCCGCCTACCTCATCAGTTTCAACGAGGTCATCCGCCATCCCCGGGGCGTCAACCGTCTGGAACAGCGCATGGTCACCTACACCGGACAGGAGATCTGGTACAAATCCCATCCGGCGCTGAGCTCCAACGACATCCGCGAGGCCAAAGCCGTGCCCATCAAGGACCGCCCCGAACTCTGCTCGCTTCAGCTCCGGCTCAACCGTCAGGGCCGCCTGAAGTGGCAGATCCTCTATCAGCTTCACAAGGAGACCCCCCTCATCATGCTTATCGACGGCGTCTGGGTGGGCGACTTCGTCCCCGGCAGCCTGAACGAACCGGACCAGGAGTGGGTGGATGTGAACTGCGTGGTGGATTCGGTCACCGCTTCCGGCATCGTCAAGCACGCCCCCGACAACTATCAGGAGGCCAATCCCGACGACAAGGAAAACCAAAACTCGGACTCTCTGTTCTGACCGGCGCCGGAGGATCTCCCCATGCGACTTACAAACCGACTCGCCAAACGGCTGAAAAAGGGGCTGCTGATCTTCGACGGAGCCGTCGGCACGGAGATCTACAAACGCCATTTCTTCATCAACACCTCCTTTGAAAATCTCAACCTCACCAACAGCAAGGTCATCGGCGAGATCCACGATTCGTACGTCCGGGCCGGGGCAGAGGTGCTGACCGCCAACTCCTACGGCGCCAACGCCAACAAGCTGGCCGCCTTCGGCCTCGCCGACAAAACCGCCGAGATCAACCGCGCCGCCGTGCTTCTGGCCCGGAGCCGGGCCGCCGGCGACATCCTCGTCGCCGCCAGCGTCGGCCCCTTCGGAGAAAAGGCCAACTGCCGCCGCGATCCGGGAGAGGTGCTCCGTGAAGCGGCGGCGGCGTGCTGCGAAGCCGACTGCGACTTCGTGATCTTCGAATCCGTCTCCTCCCTCGCGGACCTCCGCAACGCCTGCGCCGCCGCCTGCGGCCTCCCCAGAGAATACATCTTTTCCATGACTCTGGACGCCGACGGCCGGGCCATCGGCGACGGCGCGGCGGTCCGCGAACTGGTGGAATCCGTGCCCGAAAAACTCCGTCCCACCGCCTGGGGCATCAACTGCGGCGACGGCCCGGAGAGCACCCTCAAGGCTCTGGAGAAGCTCCTGGAGTGCGTCAACGCCCCGGTGATCGTGCAGCCCAACGCCGGGCGGCCCCGGCAAATCGACGGCCGCACCATGTATATGTGCACCCCGGAATACTTCACCACCTATTCCCAGCGCTACGCCACCCTGGGCGCCGCCGGGATCGGCGGATGCTGCGGCATCGGCCCCGAGCACATCCGGGAAATGGCTTCCGGCATCCGCAGCTTCACCGGGAGCTTCTCCCGGAAACTTCCGCCCCTCCGTCCCGCCGACGAAGTGCAGATGCAGGAGGAACTCCCCCTGGCGGAACGTTCCCGCCTGGGCGCCAAACTCGCCCGGGGCGAGTGGGTGACCACCGTCGAAATCACCCCTCCCGCCGGATACGACCTCTCCGGCACCATCGAAAAGGCCGTGATATGCCGGGATGCCGGGATCGACGCCATCAATCTCCCGGACGGCCCCAGGGCCAGCGCCCGCATCTCTCCGCTGGTGGCGGCCATAACCATCCGGCAGCGGACCGGCATGGAGCCGGTGCTTCACTGCTGCTGCCGGGACAGGAGCATGATCGGCCTCCAGGCGGAACTTCTGGGCGCCGCCGCCGCGGAGATCCGCAACATCCTCGTCATCACCGGCGACCCGCCGAAGCTGGGCAACTACTCCAATTCCAGCGCGGTTTTCGACCTGGATTCCGTGGGGCTGTGCGCCATGCAGAAGCGGCTGAACCGCGGTGTGGACGCTTCCGGCGCTCCCATCGGCAAACCCACCTGCGCCGTCGTCGGCGTCGGATTCGACCCCAACGCCATCGACATCGAGCGGGAGATGAACCATCTCAAGGCCAAGGCCGCCGCCGGAGCCGATTACATCGTCACCCAGCCGGTTTTCGACGCCGAAATGCTGCTGAAGGCGATGAAGCGAAAGGATTTCCCCGAACTTCCGGTCATCGCCGGAGTCTGGCCGCTGGCCAGTCTGCGCAACGCCGAATTCATGAAGACCGAGGTCCCGGGCGTGGTCGTCCCCGACCGCGTCATCCTGCGGATGCGGGCGTGCGACAGCAAAGAGAGCCAGAGCGCCTGCGGCATCGACATCGCCGCGGAAATCATCCGCGCCATCCGTCCCTTCGTCGCCGGAGTGCAGATCAGCGCGCCCTTCGGCAACGTCCGCAAGGCCATCGAAACCCTGCGCAAAGCCGAAGAGTAAGATTCTGTAAAAGGAGAGGAGTTTCAGATCATGGAGGGCAATTCCGTGCCGCGCCGGGAGGAGATTCCGGAGCAATACACCTGGGACCTGTCCGGTCTTTATCCGGACGCCGGCGCCTGGGAAGAGGAACTGGAAACGCTGGAGGCGAAAATCGCCGCCGCGGAGGCGTTCAAAGGCCGCCTCGGAGACTCCCCGGCGACGCTGCGGGATTTTCTGCACAGCGAGGAGGAGCTGTCCCGAACCCTGGAGCGGCTTTACTGCTATGCCCACCTCCGGGCGGACGAAAACACCGCCGGGGCCGAAGCCCAGAAGCTCATCTCCCGCATCCGGCGCCGGTACGCCGACGCCGCCGCCCGGACCGCGTGGGTCGAACCGGAGCTGGCGGCGCTGCCGCCGGAAAAGTTCGCCGGATTCCGCAACGCTCCGGAACTGGCGGCATATCGGTTCAAACTGGACGAACTGGCCCGCTCCCGGACGCATCTGCTCTCCGACGCCGAAGAGACTCTGCTGGGGGCTTTTTCCGAATGTTTCGGGACCGGAGGCCGGATTTTTTCGCTGCTTTCCGATGCCGACATGCGTTTCCGCGCCGTCAGGGACGAAGCCGGAAACCGGATGGAAGTTTCCCACGGCTCCTACCATCTGCTCATGGAGCATCCGGCGCGCTCCGTCCGGAGGAAAGCCTTTCTGAGCATGTTTTCCGCCCATAAGAGGCTGGAAAACACCTTTGCCGCCGCTCTGGCCGCCACGGTGAACACCCATACGGTTTCGGCCCGGGTGCGCAAATTCGATTCCGCTCTGGAGAGCGCCCTTTTTGACGACGACATCCCCGTCGGCGTCTACTATGGCCTCATCGACGCGGTGAATTCCCGTCTGGATGTGCTGCACCGCTACCTCATGGTGCGGCGGCGGATCATGAAGCTGGATCATCTGGACGCCTGCGACCTCTACGCCCCGCTGGCGGACGCTCCGGACAAAAAATACACCTTTGAAGAGGCCGGAGCAATGATCCTCGAAGCCCTCGCGCCGCTGGGGAAAGACTACTGCGAAGTCGTCGAAAAAGCCCTCGGGAGCCGCTGGATCGACGTCATGGAGTCTGTCGGGAAACGTTCCGGAGCGTACTCCTCCGGATGTTACGACAGCGCGCCGTACATTCTGATGAATTTTCACGGCACCCTGGACGACGTGTTCACGCTCGCCCACGAGATGGGGCACTCCATGCACAGTTATTTCGCCCGCCTCGCCCAGCCCTTCCACTACGCGGGCTACTCCATCTTCGCCGCGGAAACCGCCTCCATCACCAACGAAATGCTGCTCATCCGCAGCCTGATGAAAAAAACTCCGAAAAAAGACGGAAAATTCCGCATGTTTCTGGCGGTGCATCTGGCGGAAATGTTCCGCACCACTCTGTACCGTCAGACCATGTTCGCGGAGTTCGAACTGGCCGTTCACCGCATGGCCGAAGCCGGAGAGCCGCTGGTGGCCGAAACCCTCAACCGGGTGTATCTGGAGCTGAAAAACCGCTACACCGGTCCGGCGGTGCGCAACTCCAAACTGGTGGAGGTGGAGTGGGCCCGGATCCCTCATTTTCACTACGATTTTTACGTTTACAAATACGCCACCGGCATGGCCGCGGCGGTGGAAGCCTCCTCCCGGATCCTCTCCGGAAGTCCCGGAGCGGCGGAGGCCTACCGGGGATTTCTCGCTGCCGGCGCCTCCCGGCCGGTGCTGGAGATCATGCGGACCGCCGGGCTGGAACTCGCCGACGGCAGCTGCGTGGCCGCAAGTCTGGATGTTTTCGAGGAGACGGTCAGGACTCTGGAGGAACTGAGCGGCCGCTTATGATCAGGACGCCCAGGGCGATGATCTTCTCCGGCAGCATGACTTCGGCGGTGATCGTGATTTCGCCCGCTCCGTCCGGCACCGGGAAGCGGATGGTTTCTCCGTAAGAGGTGTTGACGGTGCGGAAGAACTCCTCCCCGCCGTCCCCGGAGACGTACAGATTCACATACCCCGGCGGCGCCGAGGTGAAGAACCGCACCTCCGCCAGCCGCCCCTCTCCGGGAGCCGCCGCCGCCGGAAAAATCCATCGGCTCCCGGCCGATGTGTTTTTCAGCACCGGCATGCGTTCCAGACCGGAACCGCTCCGGCGCCACTCTTCCCGGGCGGCCCGCTCCTCGTCGTTGAGATACCCGGCGCTCCGCCAGCTCCGGGAGAGCCGGGCCGCGAAGCCGTCGGAAACCTCCTGATAACGGCGATTCTTCTGCCAGACCTCCGGAAGTGTCTCCGCCAGCGGGAGCAATTCGCCGCCGCTGCGGAGATTCACCTCCTCCGGGGTCGTCCAGCGCTCGAAAAGCTGATTGTAGCCGATCGCCAGGATCACCGCCCGGCGCGAAGTCAGCACCGCCTCGCGCCCCGGCGTGAAAAATCCCGCCATGGCCCGTGCCGTGCCGTGCCCGTCCACCCGGATCAGATCCGGCGGGAACCCCAGTTCGCGCCCCAGCCGCGCCGCCAGTTCGTTGCCGGACGGCGTGGCGCACAGGCTGTTGCCGATGATCAGCACCGGGGAGTCCGGCGCGCGGAGCGGCACGATATCTCCGTCCAGCAGGAGCAGTTCGTCGTAAATCTCTTCGCCCGAAACCGGGTCCCGGCGGCCGGAGAGACTGGGCCGGGAGGAGACGGAATAACGCCCGGGATCCCCCTCCGGAAGCCCGGACAGATGTTCCCTCAGTTCGGCGGCCAGCACCCGTGCCGCGGCCTCCTGCACCGGCACGTCGGGATGGGGATCGGAGAAGCGGTCGTAGTAAAACCACAACCCGCCGGAAGGGATCTTCATGATCTCCGGCAGGGGGTCGACGGCGTTGATCCCGGAGGCGATCATGCGGCGGACCGCGATGGAGCTGTTGAGGACCCGGTCCTCTCCGGCGAGCATCCGCCCCGCCACTTCCCAGGGATCCGGATAAACGAGGACGGCGAAGTAAATGTCCCTCGCGGCGAAAAATTCCGCGAATCCGCCGATGGCGGGCAGGGCAAGCGCCTCCCAGGCGGAGGAGTATGCCCCGTTGAAACACGACTCGGGCTCCGGGAAATCCCCTTCGGAGAAGAGATTCTCTTCCGGCATGGCGAAGTAGGCGCCGTCCACCACCCCGTCGCGCATGACCGCGCCGTCGCCCGCGGCGCAGCCGGTCAGCAGCAGCAGACCGCCCATGAGCGCTCGGACTCTCTTCATTTACAGCCCCGTGATCTCAAGGATTTCCCGGGCGATCTCCTCCTTGTCCGCCAGCGCCAGCGGCACCCGTTCGCCCGAAGCGCCGAAAACGATCACCCGGTTGGCCGCGGCCCCGAACCCGATGCCGGGGACCGACACGTCGTTGAATACC
This sequence comes from Victivallaceae bacterium, assembly GCA_045585875.1. GTDB lineage: Bacteria > Verrucomicrobiota > Lentisphaeria > Victivallales > Victivallaceae > JAVBQJ01. Next base: position 6,342 of record JAZMZH010000010.1, read on the forward strand.
AGCCAGTCGCAGCCCTTGCGCGCCAGTTTGGCCCGGGGCTCATCCTCGCCGCCGCCGTATTCGGCGGCGAAACCCACCAGCAGAGGGGTCCTCTCCTCTCCCCGCAGCCGCCCCATGCTCTCCAGAATATCCACGGTCCGCTCCAGTTTCAGGGACATGCCGCCCGGAGACTTTTTGATTTTGCCGTCAAAAACCTCCGCCGGACGGTAATCCGCCACCGCCGCGGTCATGATCACCGCGTCGAATTCCCGGAAACATCCCAAAACCGCCTCCGCCATCTCTCCGGCGCTGACCACCCGCTCCACCGTCACTCCCGGAGGAGGCGGCAGCTCCACCGGCCCGGAAATCAGTTCCACCGCGTGTCCGCGGAGCGCCGCCGCCCGCGCCAGGGCATAGCCCATGCGCCCGGAGGAGGCGTTGGTGATGAAGCGGACCCGGTCGATGGCTTCCCGGGTGGGCCCGGCGGTGACGAGGATCTTTTTCATAATTCCAGCGGCCTGGGGTGACGGAGTTCGCGGCAGATCGGGCACATGAATTCCTCGAGTCCGTAAAGGAGTACGCTCTTGTCGCTCTGCCTCAGAATCACGGTTTCGCCGGAGGTCACCGGCACCGATTCCGCCGCGTTGTCGGCGATCAGCACCCCGGGGCCGCGGAGAATTTCCACGGCGATCACCGAATCCTCGGGGACCACCAGATGATTGACCAGTTCGGTGGAGTTGCTGAAGGCCAGCCCCAGCCCCACCCGGAATATGCTCCGGGTTATGCTCCGGTAATAGGCCGTGGCCCCGTGAACGCTGGACAGCCCCACCGCGTCGCCGATGACGCCGTAGGCGTAGGGTTTCCCGGAAATCTTCACGCTGTAGCGCAGCGCGTTGCCCCGCTGGCTGTTGTGGACGAAGACATCGTTGAGGCCGTAAAGCACGGTCTCCCGCACCTCTCCGGAAACCAGAGGCATGCGCCGGGGGCTCATCTCCCCGGAGACAAAACGCTTCAGGATCCCCTCCTGAGTGTGCCTGCCGCACAGACGGGAATGAATGGTGTCGCGGAGCGCCAGAATGGGCAGATCGCGGTACTGACGGCAGGCCTGCAGCAGGGACCCGTCGCCGCCGTGAGCGATGACAATGTCGGGGGATTCCCCGGAAGCGGCGGGGGCGCATCCGCACCCGGCCAGCAGATCCGGGAGCCGTCCCGGCTCCTTGCCGGTGATAAGGTATTTCATGATTCTTCTCCCTTGTAATTGGCCTGAATGGCGAAGAGCGCCGCCGCGACGGCATTCCCCACGTTGATGGAGGCCTTTTGTCCGAACATCGGCAGTTTGATCGCTCCGTCGCAAAGCGCCACCGCCTCGGGCGAAATGCCCAACGCCTCGTTTCCGGCCACAATGGCGATGCGCCCGGAGTAGGAACGCTTCCAAACCTCCGCCGCCCCCGGGAGCACATCCAGCGCCAGCACCTCCACCGGGCCTTCGGCCCTGAGTTCTTTGATGGCGCTGGCGGCGTCCGGATAGTGGCGGCACTTCACCATCCCGTCGCACCCCATGGCGGTCTTGGCCAGCTTGGGATGGGGCGGACAGGGGGTGTATCCGCAGGCGGCAATGTCGGCGCCCACCGCCTCGGCCAGCCGGAAAATATTCCCGGTGTTGTGGGCGCTGCGCAGCCGGTCGAGAATGATGGTCAGCCGCACAGCATCACCTCCAGACCCTTGAGGTAAAATCCCTCCGGACAGGTCAGCAGCACCGGATGATCCGGGGCCTGGGCAAGCCGGTGGACAACACAGGCCTGACGCCCGGCGTCCAAAGCCGCCTCAAAGGTGATTTTTTCAAAAAGCTCCCGGGAAACCAGCCCGGAACAGGAAAAGGTGAAGAGCCGCCCGTCCGGCTTCAGGAGGCGAAACGCCTGCATGGCCAGATCCTTGTAGGCCCGCGCCCCCCGGGGCAGCGCTCCCCGGCTGTCCACCAGTTTGGGCGGATCCAGGATCACCACGTCGAAACGCTCCGCTTCGCTCCCCCGGAGACGGCGGAGGATCTCAAAGGCGTCGCCGTTTAAATTTTCCGCGACGCCGTCCGAAATGCCGTTCAGGGCGAAGTTGCGTCCGGCCATCTTCAGCGCCGGCGCGCTGGAGTCCACATTCACCACCCGTGCGGCGCCGGCGGCGGCCGCCGCCACTCCGAAGCCGCCGGTGTAACTGAATACATTCAGCACCCGCATCCCGGGACAGACGGCCTCATAGACCATCCGGCGGCTGTCCCGCTGGTCGCAGTAAAATCCGGTCTTGTGGCCGTGTCTCACATCCACCGCGAAGCGAAGTCCGTTTTCGCAGATGATGATCTCCTCCGGCGGTTCCGCTCCGGAAATCAATCCGCGGCGCAGTTCGAGATTTTCCATCGTGCGCACTCCGGAATCGCTGCGCTCGTAAATGCCCTCCGGTTTTATCACCTCTTCCAGCGCCCGGATCAGCAGTCCGGAGTAATATTCGCTCCCGGCCGACAAAAGCTGCAGCACCAGCCACCCGCCGTACATGTCGGCGACGACCCCGGGCAGACCGTCGGCTTCGCTGGCGATGCAGCGCATCCCCGCATCCGGAGTCATTCCCAGCCGTTCGCGATACCTCCACGCCGCCAGGACCCGGCGGCGGAAGAATTCGCCGTCGGGCATTTCCTCCGGATCGAAGCTCCAGACCCGTCCCGCGATCTGGGAAGAGCTGCTCCAGGAAGCCGTCGCCAGAGCCTTTCCCGAAGAGGCGCATACGACAACCGCTTCACCGTTGCCGGGGTCCCCCTCCACATCCGCCACCGCGCCCGAAAAGATCCAGGGGTGCTTCAGGAGCAGGGAGCGCTCCCGACCGGATTTCAGAATCATTCTCTTCATAGGACCTTCAAACAAAATCCCGGTTTCGCAGATGACGACTCGAAACCGGGAAGCGGCGCGGACGACCCGGGCCGGAATATGCATTGATGTCGAAATTATTTATCGGAGAGCTTATCCACCATGGGATTCTGTTTGTCGGCGATGGCGAAGAACTTGGCGAACTCGCTCTTGGGATCTCCGCTCATGGACTCCCTGGCGTCCGCGATCTCCACGGCATAAACCGCGGCGTCGATGAATTCGCAGGAGACCATGCCGCCGAGCGCCGGGCTGGGGAAGCTGCCCTGTCCGGCGAATATGACCGAACAGTCCTTGTTCAGATCAAAAGCCTTGGCGGCGCGGGTGATCTGCGACATGGCCATGTTGGAGGGCATCCCCGCCAGATGGATGACGACGCCGCCCTTTTTGCCCTTCATCGCATTTTTGATGTCCTTATCGGTGAAGGTGACCATGACCGGACCGCCCGCCGGTCCTATCCCGGGTCCGGGCATCGCGACTTCCTTGCCGATCTTCGTGACTTCAAAAGGTCCGGAGATGCCGCCGGCGGCCATGCCCTTCTGAAAGCTCTCCAGCTCCTCGTCCGATATGGCGGCGGTGGTGATGAGCAGGATGCCGTCCTTGGAAATCCCCTTGGAGTTGATGTAATCGGCCACGCCGTATCCCTGAATCTTGAAGGAATTGATCTGCCGGTCTTTGGCGAGGGATGCCTTGTCGACGACCAGATCGTAGAGAAACTCGTTCCAGATCAGGGTGCCGGCGCACACGAAGATCACCACCAGGTCGAGGATCGCGTACAGGTTGGCGTTTTTAAGGGTCTGCTGCTTGTTGCTTATGACCTTGAGGCCGATGAATCCGGCGATCATGACGATCAAAGCGATGATACTTGCTCCCTGCAGTGACATATCGTTCTCCTTTCGCGGGTTGGTTTTCAAAGTCCCCGAGACGGTGTCCGCATGGCGGCGCCGCCCGAAACAGAGGCTTTGCCATTTCGCCGTTCCGGACTTTCGGCAGAGCCTTCTTTATCTACTTTAGAACCTCTCCGGCAAAATTTCAAGTTTTTTTTGTTTTTTTTTGTGAAAAAATATGATATGCTGCCGAAAGGAGCTTCTTTGGTCTCCGGCAGGCCCTTCAAACAAAACCCCGGTCCCGCAAATGACGCCTGCGAAACCGGGATGCGCCGAAATCAGCTTTTGCTCCGAAATTATTTATCGGAGAGCTTATCCACCATGGGATTCTGTTTGTCGGCGATGGCGAAGAACTTGGCGAACTCGCTCTTGGGATCTCCGCTCATGGACTCCCTGG
>JAZMZH010000011.1:0-3641 GCA_045585875.1 Victivallaceae bacterium
GACCGCGGCGGCTCTCAAGCCCCCTTTCCGATTTCGCCGCGATGGAAAACTCCGCCGGAATCCGGCGGGGGCCCGAGGCCCGAAAAGTCTCCAAAACATCGCACTATGATGTTTTCTGTATATATTATACTTCATTTTTCCCGAAAAGTCAAGTCTCTTCATGAAAAATTCGCCAGAAAATCTGAAAAATATTTTTATAGTTTCTGAAACTTATCCATATAATCGGCTTCTCCGCATTTCGGATGAGTACGGGCCCAACTGTCCCTGATGCCGTCGAAACGGAAAATTCCGCCCCGGGGAAGGTCCCGGCATCCCGGAGCTTCTCACCCGAGACTGACGGCAAAGGAGCAAAATACCATAACCGAAGAGCGGCAACGCCGGAAAGAAGGAAGCCGGAGCCTTTTTCCCGGAAACGCCCGATGGTCTCCGACGACTGCTCCCGAACATTTCATTGCGAAGGATGTGCGGGGAAAAAAGAGATGGGAAATTTTCTTCTCCCCGACGTTCATGCCGTCAGCTCCGGCCGCGTCTTTGTCCGCCTCGACCTGTCAGCGAGCCTGCCGCATCTTCGACCGGTCGGCGGTTCTTTCGGGGAAAAAGAACCCGGCGTTCCGGCCCCCTGTTCCGGACGTGCAGGTTGACGCATCCCGTCCGATGCCTTGCGCGTTCCGCGCATGTTCCATTCGGCGGGCTTCCGGCATCTCAGCCGGATTTTCCGATTTCCGCACTTTCCGCAAAAGGTCACCTCCTTTGCTTTTGCCGAGTCGGGCCCTCCCCTGCGGCACGATATCCTCTGCGGACTTCCGCAGCCCGCTGCGCCGCGTTTCCGCGGCGTCTTCCCGAAGAAGGACACAGACCTCCCCGAAAATTGCGCACGATGTTCACACGGTCCGGTCGACCTGCCTGACACGATCCCGTACAGGCGTTCGCTGCGGCTTCTTTCAGATTTCCCTCTCTCGGCGGCTTTCCCTGCCGGATGCTGCGACGTTCCCCCGCTCGGGCCGTCCCGGAACTTTCTCCCGTCAGCCGCGCACCCTGCCGGGCGCTGCGACGTTCCCCCGGGCGGGCCCTTTCTCCCGTCAGCCGCACACCCTGCCGGGCGCAAAAAAATACCCCCCGCCCGAAAGCGAAGGGTATTTCAGGTCAGCGACCGGATTCTGAAAGGTCAGAAGCTGGTGGCGGTGAACTCGTAGTTGTTCACACAGCCCTCGGCATTGTAATTGATAAGCAAGCCGGCGCTCTTGTAGGTGGAACGATTGGAATTAAGGGCAGCCGCAGCACCAACTCCGGCGAAACCGCCGCCATGGCCTTTGGTATCGGCCTTGTACGGGAAAATGGCCTCAAAATTAGCGGAGGCGGCAAACCCGACATTGCTCTGACGGACGGCGATGCGCTGATAGACCCAGGATTCCCCGCCGATTTCGTTCTTGAAAACCAGGCTGGGAGCGCCAAGGGCGGCAAGCACCTCGTTTTGAGTGGTCTTGTTCTTCACAACCTTGAGGGACCCGGCGGTAACACCATCAAGACCGGACGCATCTCCCAGGGAGGAGGAAAGTTCCCTGGCGCCGGAGCATCCGGCAACCAGAAGCATGGCGGCGAAACCCATGCAGACAACAAAAGCTGAACGTTTCATAATTTGTAATCCTTTATTTTAGTTATTCAGCAAACGCAGTATAGATCGATCCACCATTCTTCCTCAGGAAAATCTCCTTGCGGAGCACCCCGAAAAAGCGGTTTGCAAACACTCCCTCGGCAACCGCTTCGCCATCGCTGTCGAAACGGGCGACCAGACGCACCAGAGTCTGGTGTTCGGCAAGGGGCTCGAGAGTGACCGAGACTTCAATCTGCTTGAACACCTGGGTGCGGCTGGCGTAACTGCCGGCATAATAAGAGGGACTGGCGCTGAGCTGGGTCATGAAAAACCCGCCCTCGGTGGTCTCGCTCTGCATTTCATAGGTGTTCAGCCACACCCCGTAGATCGAACCGCTGTTCTTGTCGGCCTGACGGAGCATGAACCCGTTCAACTGCAGAGCGGCGATGGTGCTGTACCACACGTCGTCGTAGGTGGCCCCGAACTCTTCGCCGATGTTCCGGACGGTCAGAGCCCGCTGCTGCAAACCGTTCATCCCGGTGGTGGTGTTGACCGGAGGCTCAGGCTGAATACACCCGCCCGCGGCAACGGAAACGGCCAACACCGCCATGATTGATTTCAAAAACTTTTTCATGCGATCCTCCCTGATCAGAATGAGGTGACCAGCATTTTGTAGGACGAAACGGTCTCGTTGGCGTCAAAACGAACGATGAGAGTGGCAGTGCTGACCGACGTGGTGATGGTGTCGATACCGGCGGAAACAGAGGCTCCGGCTTCACCGGCGCCCTTGCCGACGGTGCGGGGACCGCCTGAGGTCTTATGGAAATCGGAGAAACCGAACACCGTGGCGAAAAACGCACCGGCCTCATATCCCTGAGCAGTACGGCGTACGCGGATCTGATCGTAAGTCCAAACTTCACCGGCTTCACTGTCAAGAGCGACGATATTGGGCGCGCCGAGAGAAGTGAAAATCTCAGCCTGGGTAGTTTCACCGACTTTGACCGTCGTCTTGACCTGACCGGCGGTCAGGCGCAGATTCGAATCAAAGGGCTCGGGCGAAAGATTCGTTGAACAACCGGCAGCAAAGATACCGAAACCGGCAACTGCCGCAGCCAACAACAGCAAATTTGAACGTTTCATACTTCTTTTCTCCTTTTTTTTGGAACTTTGATTGACGATTCTATATTAAAGCTGATCAAACAGCTCTCTTGCATTGGAATCCTGGGTGGCGTCGGGATTGACCCCGTAGGGGATGACCCGGGGCGCCATGAGCAGAGATTCGGCCTTGGCCTCTTCGGAGACCGGCTCAAGCACCAGAGAAACATTGTTCTCCTTAAGCGTCCAGGCGTTGTCGAAGAAGAGACCGACGGCGGGCAGGATCAGAATCGACGTCCAGGCCTCGATCTTCCCCAGCGTGCTCAGGGAATAATCGATGACGTAGTTCCGGTCGCGATACCCCTCCTTATAGGCGGTGATAAGCAGCTGCCGGCCGGTATTCGCCTCAATGAAAAGCGGCGACTTGTTGTTGTACTCGACGCCGTTGGCGATCACCCTGGCATCATACGGCATCACATCCACCGTCACCACCTGGGTCTTGCAGCCGCAAAGCAGAGACACTGCGGCCATTCCCCAAATCAACACTTTTTTCATTTCGATCTCCTGTTTATATATCTATCCATTAATTTTATTACAGATGGAATCAATTCTTATAGAGCATGGAAGGATTCCCGAACGGACCGGCCAAACCATTGAGGAACTGCACCGTGGGAGTGATCTGACGGACAATGTAGTTCCAATCGCTGACACCGTCACGCGGGACAAAAACGATGTCCTTGGGCTGAAGCATGAAATCCATCGTCCGGCCCATCTGAATATCCCTGATATTGATGTTGTACACCGTGGGATTGACCAGTCCGCCGCGAATGATCTTGATGGAGGAGGAATAGGTTTCCTTCAGCCCCTCGGCCATGCCGATGGACTGCACCAGGGTCAAATTCGGCTGATAGGGGAAGCACCCGGGAGAGTCAACCTCGCCCAGAACGGTGATCTT
>JAZMZH010000012.1:0-4526 GCA_045585875.1 Victivallaceae bacterium
CGTAGCTCAGCGGTAGAGCAGGTGGCTGTTAACCACCGGGTCATTGGTTCGAATCCAGTCGCCGGAGCCATTTTTTTGCCTTTTTCCCAAAAAAGGCAAAAAAACATGAAGCCTGTCAAGGCTTCGCTTCATGCTTTGCGGACCGCAAAGCGCTTCATGCGGCGCAAGCCGCGCTTCATAGCGCGAAGCGCTGCTTCATAAATAACTTCGCCTTGACAGACTTGTCCCGCCATAGCCTTCGGCGACGGCGGATGAAGTATTGCTCCGCACTTGTCCTCCATAGCCTTCGGCGAAGGAGGAAAGCTTCACTTCCTTGTCCTCCGACTTGTCCGCCGTCTTGTCCTCCGAAGCACGAAGTGCGACGGAGGAAGCCCGTCCGGCGCGAAGGAGGAAGCCTTGGTGAAAGCTGATAAAGTTTTCCCGATACGCGAGTAAAAAAATTTACCTGATTTAACCCGATCCCGGTTAATTTTGTTCAAAATCATGTCAAAAAGTGCATAAATCCCTTGTATTTTTGCAAATCGGTGCTAAATTAATCAAGAATTTAGCGTTTTAACTCTAACCTTGAGGGACGATAAAAAATGCCGAAAACTCAAGAGCGTCTGCGCAAGCTGATGTCGTACTTTAATGTATACGGCGATTTCCTGACCGGAACCGTTTTCGGCAACGGTCATGTGAACGATACCTTTATCGTCACCTACGATCAGGGCGGCGCCAGATTGAATTATGTCCTCCAGCGCATCAACAGCGAGGTCTTTAAAGAACCGGTAAAGGTCATGGAGAATATGGACCGGGTCACCGGGCATATCCTGAGAAAAATCCGCGAAAACCACCAGGAGACCGTCAAACGCACTGTGCGTCTCCTCCGTACCCACGACAACCTCTCTTATGCCATTGACGAGGACGGCAATTGCTGGCGTGCCTACATTTTTGTCGAACGCGCCCGCGGCTACGATGTGCTGGAAAGTCCGGAACAGGCCTATGAGGTTGCCAAGGCTTTCGGAGAATTTCAGCAGCAGCTTACCGATCTGCCCGGACCGCGGCTGCATGACACCATCCCGGATTTTCACAACACGCCCAAACGCATCCAGCAGCTTGAGGAAGCGATCCGCCGGGATCCCAAAGGCCGGGCCCGGGAGGTGTCCGCCGAGATTGATTTCGTCATGAGCCGCCGCGAGGCTGCCGGGGAACTTGTGAAACTCAACGCTGCCGGCGACATCCCCGAGCGCATCACCCACAATGACACCAAGAGCAACAACATCCTCATCGACGATCTTTCCGGACAGGGCATCTGCGTCATCGACCTGGACACGGTCATGCCCGGTCTTTCCCTTTATGATTTCGGCGACATGGTGCGCACCTGCACCAGCCCGGCGGAGGAGGATGAGACTGATTTGAACAAAATCTTCATGCGGTTCGACATGTATGAAGCGCTGTTCCTCGGTTTCTGCTCGTCGGCCAAATGCTTCATGACCAGTTCGGAGATGGAAAATCTCGCCAACGCAGGCAAGATCATCACTCTGGAGATCGGGACCAGATTTCTCACCGATTACATCAACGGCGACATTTATTTCAAGATCAGGCGCTTCAATCACAATCTGGAGCGCTGCCGCTCGCAGTTCCAGCTGGTGCGCTCCATCGAATCCCAGATGGACGCCATGATGGCGCTCCTGAAAAACGTGAAGTGATGCGATGCTGTATCTGAAATCCGTTCTGATGGGGATCGTCCAGGGGCTGACCGAGTTTCTGCCGATCAGCAGTACCGGGCATCTGATTATCTTCGACCGTTTCCTGAATTTCGCCGACGAGGACTTCGGCCGGATGTACGATGTGGTGATCCAGCTCGGATCGATTCTGGCGGTGGTGGTTTATTTTCACCGGAAACTGATTCCGGTCGAAGCCCTGCGCGACGACCTCACGCGCCGCAGAACCCTCATGATCTGGCTCAAGAGCGCCGTCGGCGTCCTGCCCGCGCTGGTCGTGGGCGGCCTTTTCGGCGGGCACATCCAGGAGGCTCTTTACAATCCTCTCACGGTGGCCGTCGCTCTCGCCGCCGGCGGCGTCGCGCTGATCGTCATCGAATCCGTCCGCCACAAGGTGAAGGTGGAGACGGTCGAGGAGCTTGGTTTCGGCCGGGCCCTGGCCATCGGCGCGATCCAGTGTCTGGCAATGATCCCGGGGATGTCCCGCTCGGCGTCGACGATTCTCGGCGGACTGCTCCTGGGAACTTCCCGGACGGCGGCGGTGGAATATTCCTTCTTTCTGGCCATTCCCACCATGTGCGCGGCGTCGGGCTACAGCCTGCTGAAGCACGGCGGCAGATTGTCGGGGGAACAATGGGCGGCGCTGGCTGTGGGATTCGCGGTTTCCTTTTTCGTGGCCTGGGGGGTGATCGCCTTTCTCATGGGCTTCATCAGGAAGTACAGTTTCAAGGTGTTCGGCTGGTACCGCATCCTGCTGGCCGCGGTGCTGGTCATCCTGATGGCCGCCGGTCTGCTCTCCTGGAGATAGGACGCGCCGCAGGGAGCGTCAGGGATGATACGGCGCTTCGGGGCGGAATGATTGGAGCAGCCAGTCCAGTACATTGAGCTTGCGTATGCCGTTGATATTGTCGGCGGGGTCTTCGTCCAGGGTAAGAAGAAATTTGGGATGATGATCCCTGATTTTCCCGAACGGCGCCAGTTCGCGCTCCAGAGTTGAAGCGTCGCGCACGGTTTCCGCTACCTGATAGTATTCCGTACCGTCGGTTTTTTCCACAACGAAATCAATTTCATATCCGCCGATTTTACCTGCGCGCACCATGCCGCCGCGTCTCAGCAGCTCCAGAAAAACGACATTTTCCGGAATATGTCCCGCGCCCTGATGCTGCCCGCCAAGCAGATGAAGGCGCAGCCCGATATCGACGACATAATACTTTCCCAGGGTTTTCAGGAGCTGTTTGCCCTTGATGTCATAACGTTCCGCCCCGTATATGACATAACTCTCCAGGAGAGCAGAAATATACTTTGCGACTGTCTTGCTGTCGGTTTTTCGGTTTCCGGAGGTCAATGTATCGGCGATGCGTTTCATGGACAATTCGCTGCCGATGCTTGAAAAAACAAATTTTGTCACGCTGTTCAGGAGCATCGGGTCCTTGAACTGATGACGGGTCATAACGTCCTTTACGAGGATGGTGTTGTAGATGCCCTCCAGATAGTTGTCCAGTTCACGTTTTTCCCCGGGGAGTTTCAGAGCATAAGGAAAGGAACTGGTGGAGGTGTATTCCATATACAGTCTTTGCCGCTCCCGGATTTCCGGATGGGCCTGCGCGAACTCGAGGAAGGAAAGGGGAAGCATGCGGATTTCAACATATCGGCCCGAAAGCAGCGTCGCCAGTTCGTGAGAGAGCAGCTTCGCATTGGAACCGGTGATGGTGATGTCGGTGTTCGGACGGATGTAGAGGCTGTCCACGACTCGCGGGAAATTTTCGCAAAGCTGTATTTCATCAATGAGTATGTAAGTCATTTCATCGGGGGAAAGTCTTTCCTTGATGTAGTCATGAAGCGCCGACGGACGGCAGAGAGCCTCGAAATCCAGATTTTCCAGATTCACCTGTACGATGCTGTAAGCCCGGTTTCGCGTTCTCAGCGGGTATGAGGATGCAGTGGCAGTACGGATAAGTACGGATGGGTACGGAGAGGAATGGGGCCGCATCGGAGCGTCAGGGGGCATCCCGGGGACACGCAGAGGAGGGGGCCGTTTCGCAGGTGCAGTGCCCCCTAAAAAAAAGGAGGCCGTTTCCGGCCTCCCTCGGGGGAACTTATTTGCCCGCCTGGCAGCAGGTGATCGCCGCCACGCCGAAAATATCGCTCGCGGAACAGCCGCGGGAGAGATCGTTCAGCGGCCTGGCCAGACCTTGCAGGATCGGACCGTAGGCTCCGGCTCCGGCCAGACGCTGGGTGAGCTTGTAGCCGATGTTTCCGGCATTGAGATCCGGGAAGATCAGCACATTGGCTTCGCCGTCCACCGGGCTTCCCGGCGCTTTGCTCTTCGCCACCGAGGGCACGATGGCCGCGTCGAGCTGAAGTTCGCCGTCGGCGATGATGTCAAGTTTTTCGGCGGCGATGCGCTCCTTGAAGAGCCGCGTGGCCTCGATGATCTTGTCGAGGATCTCGTTTTTGGCGCTGCCGTAGGTGGAGAAGGAGAGAAACGCCACCTTGGGGGTGCGGCCGAGAAGCGCCCGGTAGGTGTTGGCGGTGGCCAGGGCGATGTCGGAGAGCTGGGCCGCGTCGGGATTGGGATTCACGCCGCAGTCCGCGAAGAGCAGCGTGGAATCTCCGGCGGCGGTGGGCTTGACCAGATCCATGACGAAACAGCTGCTGGCGATCTTCATCCCCGGCGCCGTGCCGATGCAGTGAAAGGCCGCCCGGAGCATGTCCGGCGTGGAGGCGATGGAGCCGGCCACCAGACCGTCCACCATGTCCCGACGGGACATCATGGCGCCGAAGTAGATGCGGCTGGACATCATGGCCCGGGCCTTTTCCGGG
>JAZMZH010000013.1:0-15879 GCA_045585875.1 Victivallaceae bacterium
CTCACTTCGTTCGCGCAAGCGGATTCACTGGCGTGAATCCATAAGGGGAAACATGCGGAGGCACAAAGATCGAAGCCTTGCATATCAAGCCGCCATGGTTCCGTATGTTGAATGCGCGAATCCATAAAATTGCTTTCATCCTTTTTGCTCGTCGCTTAATATACATGGCCAGACTTAAAAAGTCAAGTGGGAGATTTCATTTACCTTATGAAATGCTTTTGAGAAAGAGGCAAAAAAAAGAGACTCCCGGGAGAGATCGCCGTTGGACATCGGAATCTGTTTGCCAAAACAGCAGTGCCGCATGTTTTATAAACAGCCCCCCTGTACCGTCGATTTACGAATTTTTTCTCTTTTCCCGAAATTTCGGCCAGCGCAACAGCATGCCGCCCCAGGTCAGTCCCGCCCCGGCAGTGATCAACAGCAGCAGATCGTTTTCCCGCAGAAGATGCTGACGATCCATTTCATAAAGCGCCTGTCCGATGGTGGCCGAACAAGTATTCCCGTGATGTTGGATGTTGACAAAAAGTTTGTCGCGCATTTGAAGTTTTTCCGCGACCGATTCGATGATTCTGAGATTCGCCTGATGCGGAACGAGGTATTTGATTTTATCCGGAGTGATCCGCTGTTCCTTCAATATTTTTTTCGCGCATTCCGTCATGACGATCACGGACTGTCGGAATATGGTTTTTCCGTCCATGGTTAGAAAATGCTCCCGCGCAGCCACGGTTTCCGGGGAGGCGGGGCAAAGTGAACCGCCGGCCTTGATCTGCAGCTGAGAGGCAAACGTCCCGTCGGAATAAAGCTCGCAGGCGAGAATGCTTTCCGGGCGAAAATCATTGCGTTCAAGCACTATGGCGCATGCGCCGTCGCCGAATAAAACACAAGTTTCCCGATTCGCCCAGTCCACCATGGTCGACATTTTCTCGGAAGCTGTGACCAGAGCGGTTTTGACCTTCGGCATCGTATTCATCAACCCCCGCGCCGTTTGCAGAGAAAAAAGCAGACCGCTGCATGCCGCCTGCAAATCGAATGCAAAGGCGTTATGGCATCCCAACGCCTTTTGCAGCAGACAAGCTCCGGCCGGGAAAATCTGGGCGGGCGAAGTCGAGCACATGACGATGCAGTCGATTTGATCCGGTGCGATTCCCGCGCGTTTCAAGGCTTCGCGGGAGGCGGCGCATCCCATGGTTATGACCGTTTCCCCGGGTGCGGCAATGTGTCGGGACACAATACCGCTTCGGGTGCGAATCCATTCATCGGATGTCTCCACCATGTTTGCCAATTCAAAATTTGTCAGCACCCTTGCCGGCGAATAGGCCCCGATTCCCCGTAACTGAACATTCATTTCAGTGCTCCTGTATCATGTTGTTGTGTTTACCCACCGGTGAGATAAACCGTTCTCAATGGAGTTGTCTTTGCCGCATCAACTAACTTGAGAGTTTGTAGCCGGCTTTCGCCAGAGTATCCCGAATATGCATAAGTTGTTCCCTGTCTCGGGTTTCCATTTTGATATGCAAAAAGCAACCGATGATATCGGCATTTTCACCGCCGGGATCGTGACGCACCTGAATGACATTTGCCCCGCAATCGGCGATGATGGTCGATACTTCCCGCAGCTGCCCCGGCTGATCAAGCAGAGAGATTTTCAACTCCGCCATCCTGCCGGAAGACAGCAACCCGCGGTTGATCACCCTTGAAAGGATGTTGACGTCAATATTTCCCCCGGAAACGATCGCACAAACATTTCTCCCGGCAAGGTCAAGTTTATTCGCCAATATTGCTGCGACGCCGACAGCCCCGGCTCCTTCGGAAACCAGCTTCTGTTTTTCCATGAGCGCCAAAATGGCAGCAGCGATCTCATCATCACTTACCGTCAAAATGCCATCCACATATTTACAGCACAGCGCTCTGGTAAGTATGCCAGGGGTTTTTACTGCGATTCCGTCCGCAAAAGTGGAGACCTTTTCCAGAGTGACGGCTTGTTTTTCGGCAAAAGCCTTGCACATCCCCGGTGCGCCCTCTGCCTGAACACCGTAAACTTTGCACTCCGGTTTCAACTGCTTCAAGGTAAATGCGACACCGGACGCCAGCCCGCCGCCGCCGACCGGAACAAGGACGGTATCTACCGCCGGAAACTGTTCCAGGATTTCCAAAGCAATGGTTCCTTGTCCGGCAATCACATCCTCATCGTCAAAAGGATGGACAAAAATACCGTTATGCTCTTTACAATAAGCGTTGGCCGCAAGATATGCATCATCATAGACCCCGTCAACAAGGTGAACATCCGCACCAAGTTTTTTAGTTGACTCCACTTTGGATATGGGGGCAATGCCGGGCATAAAAATCACCGCCTTGCGGCTGAGTTTCCCTGCGGCAAGCGATACTCCCTGCGAATGATTGCCGGCTGAACAGGCAACGATTTCCCGATCATCCTGCGGTAAAGAAGCAATCTTGAAAAACGCCCCCCGCAATTTGAATGATCCGGTAAGCTGCAGATTTTCCGCTTTCAAACGCAGGGCGCAATCATCGGTCAGGTCCTTGCTTTCGATCATATCCGTGTAACGTGCCACACCTTTCAGGAGGCGGCTTGCTCTGTAAACCTTATCCAAAGTCAGCATAATATAGCTCCCTTGTCTGCGGAAGAGACCAATGCCGCATACCGTTTCAAGTAACCGTGAAGCACTTTCCCGGAGGCAAAAACTTTTTTGCTGCGCCTTTCAGCAAGGATTTTTTCATCCACCAGCAGTTCCAAGGAACCATTGGGGATATCTATTTTGATGAGATCGCCGTCTTCCACAAGAGCGATATTTCCTCCCGCCGCCGCCTCCGGTGAAACATGACCGATTGCCGCGCCGCGGGTCGCTCCGGAAAATCTGCCGTCCGTGATGAGTGCCACCTCCGCATCCAACCCCATTCCGGCAATGGCGCTGGCGGGCAGGAGCATCTCCCGCATACCCGGTCCTCCGGCGGGGCCTTCATTGCGGATAACGACACAATCCCCTTTGACGATTTTTCCGGCAAGGATGGCCTCAACAGCGTCTTCTTCGCACTCAAAGACTCTTGCTGCCCCGGTAAATTGAAGCATCTCCTCTCTGACGGCACAGCGTTTTACGATCCCTCCGTCAGGAGCAAGATTGCCATACAGGACAGCAAGTCCTCCCTCGGAAGAATACTTCCGGATGACTTCAGGATTTTTAACTTCCGCCCTGGCAATTATTTCTCCGAGGACTTCTCCTGAAACCGTGACGGCATCCAGATTCAATAAAAAGGAAAGCTGCTTCATGACAGCCGATACGCCGCCGGCGCAGTGCAAATCCTGCAGATGGTGCCGGCCGGCCGGAGCCAAACGACACAGATTGGGAGTATAACTGCTTATTTTATTAATCATATTCAAATCCAAATTGATACCGGCTTCTGCGGCGATTGCGGGCAGATGCAAAGCGGTATTCGTAGAGCACCCCAAAGCCATATCTACCGTAAGGGCATTCTGAAAAGCCTGTTCCGTTAAAATGTCAGAAGGACGCAGGTTTTTTCTCAGCAAGTCCATTACCATTAAGCCTGTGGCTTTGGCAAGACGGGTTCTTTCCGCGAAAACAGCCGGAATCGTGCCGTTTCCCGGCAGCGCCATACCCAGGGCTTCGCAGAGACAATTCATACTGTTGGCGGTGAACATACCGGAACACGAACCGCATCCGGGACAGGCGGAATTCTCTATTTCCGCAAGTCGTTTTTCACTCATTTCGCCGGAACTGACGGCTCCGACGGCTTCAAAAACAGTATTCAAGTCCTTCTGATCCAATGACAGCATCGGACCGCCCGACACCAATATGGAAGGCAGATTGCACCTTGCCGCCGCCATCAGCATCCCCGGAACGCTCTTGTCGCAGTTGGGGATCAATACGAGGGCGTCAAAGCAATGGGCTTTTACCATACATTCAATACAGTCGGCGATCAGTTCCCTTGAAGCAAGACTGTAATGCATTCCGTCATGTCCCATGGCAAGGCCGTCGCAGATGCCGATGGTGTTGAATTCCATGGGAGTGCCTCCGGCAGCCAAAATACCATCTTTCACAGCCCGCGATATCTGCTGCAGATGAATGTGTCCGGGAGTGACTTCATTAAAACTGTTGACCACCCCTACAAGAGGTTTTTCCAACTGACTTCGAGTATATCCCATCGCCATCAAAAGAGAACGTTGGGGTGCTGCGGAAAGTCCCTTTGTGATTTTATGACTGTTCATCTTATTGGTTCCAATTCATTTTTGCACGCAGTTCTGCGCCGACTGTTTCAACCTGATGAGCTTTGGCTTCTTCTCTCTGTCTGTTAAAGAGAGGTCTGCCATCCGCATTTTCCTTAAGCCATTTTCTGGCAAAAGTCCCATCCTGGATTTCGGCAAGTATCCGTTTCATTTCAGCCTTGGTCGCATCGGTGATCAGGCGATGTCCGGTGTTGTAATCGCCGTATTCAGCGGTATCGCTGATACTGTAACGCATGAAGGAGAAGCCACCTTTCACCACCAGATCGATGATGAGTTTCATCTCATGGATGCACTCAAAATAGGCGTTTTCCGGTTTGTAGCCGGCTTCCACGAGCGTTTCAAAACCTGCCTGCATCAAAGCCGTAACACCGCCGCAGAGAACCGCCTGTTCGCCGAAGAGGTCCGTTTCCGTCTCTTCTTTGAAGGTCGTTTCCAAAATTCCGGCACGTCCGGCGCCGATTCCGCAGGCGTAGGCAAGAGCCAGGTCCATCGCCTTCCCGGATGCGTCATGTTCAACTGCCACCAGACAGGGAACGCCCTTGCCTTCGACAAACTGACTGCGGACCGTATGACCGGGGCCCTTGGGGGCGATCATCACCACATTGACGAAATCCGGCGGCACGATCTCCCTGTAGTGAATATTGAAACCGTGGGCGAAACCCAAGGTCATTCCCGGATGCAGATTGTCTCTCACGCCCGTTTCATAGATGGAACGCATTTTTTCATCGTTGACAAGCATCATCACCCAGTCGGCCTTTTTGACGGCATCGGGAGTATTCAGGACTTCAAATCCATCCGCCCCGGCCGCAGCGGCGCTTTTGGAGTTTTCATAAAGTCCGACCACGACCTTCACGCCGCTGTCCCGCAGATTTTGCGCGTGAGCATGCCCCTGGCTGCCGTAACCGATCACGGCAACGGTCAGGTTGTCGAGGAGCTCCATTTTGCAATCGGCATTGTAGTACATCTTGCTCATTTTCATTCTCCTTTCCGGATTTGTTGTCAGAGGGTTGAATTTTTCAGAAGAACAACGGTTTTGACATCAAAAAGTTTCCTTAATTGCCGTGCCATCTGGCGTTGAATGACAAGATCGCCACGGGAAACGATCCGTATCACGGAAAGAGCCGGATCACTGGTTTCATGGACGGTCAGGCTGTCAATATTGTACTTGCGTCTGGCATAAAGCCCCGTGATGCGGTTCAGCACGCCGCAATGGTTGGCAACGGTCAATTCAACGATAAATCGTTCCAATTTTCACTCCTTTGTGGTTATTAAATCCCGCGAACTGCCCCCCGGCGGTATCATCGGCAAGACAAATTCATCCCTGTCGAATTGACAATCCAAAACCGTCGGCATATCGGGGGCAAGATCAGACAAGGCATCTTCCAATTCAGCCAAAGTCGTAATCTTTTTCCCGTCTGCTCCAAATGCCTTCGCCACTGCCGGGAAATCGGTTTTTCTTTTCAATGTCGTGGATGAGTAATGCTTTTCATAAAACATTGTCTGCCATTGACGCACCATGCCCAGCACGCCGTTATTGAAGATCACGATCAGCAGCGGCAATTTCTGCGAGACGGCAGTTGCCAGCTCCTGCAAGCTCATTCCGAAGGAACCGTCTCCCGTAAAAAGGACTGTCAGTTTCCGGTGATTGGCGATGCATCCGCCGATTGCCGCCCCCAGCCCGAAGCCCATTGTCCCCAATCCTCCTGAGGTAAGAATCCGTCGCGGAGACTTGAAAGGGAAATACTGCATGGTCCACATTTGATGTTGTCCCACGTCGGTCGCAATGACTGTATCATCATCGCAATAGCGGGCAACGGTTTTCAGCAGAGTCCTCGGCGTCAGTGTGGTTTCCTCCGGCAGGGCATCCAGTTTTTTGGCTTCTGCGACTTGTTTCTGCCATCCGGGACGCTTCTGCCGGGGCAGGAGAGCCAACAAGTTCCGCAATACGGCCTTGACGTCTCCCCATAATTCCACGTCGACAACAGCGTTTTTACCGATTTCCGCAGGATCGATATCCAGATGAATGATTTTTTTCCCCTGACAATATTTTGCGGTATTGCCGGTGGCACGGTCGGAAAAACGCACTCCGAGAGCAAGAATAAGATCACATTCATTTTGCAGTTTGGCAGAGCTTTGACTTCCGTGCATACCGCACATTCCCAGATTTGCGGGATGTCCCGTCGGCAATGCGGCCAATCCCATCATACTGAATGCTACCGGAGCGGAGATCCTCTCGGACAGCTCCTGCAATTCTTCCATTGCTCCGGCGGAGACGACTCCGCCTCCGGAATAAATGAGCGGGCGCCTGGAGTCTGTTATCAATTCAACCGCTTTGCTTAAATCAGCCTCGGGTTGCGGATGAAAATACAGCTCCTGTTTGACAAATTCCGCCTCATCGCATGTATCCGTCTGAACGCTTATGGGTATGTCCGCCAGTACCGGACCGCACCGTCCGCAAGAAGCGATTTCAAAAGCGGCATCCAGTATGCCCGACAATTCCCTGACATCGCTTACGGCAAAACTGTGTTTGACGATCCCCTGAGTGATACCGGTAATGTCCACCTCCTGAAAGCTGTCCCGTCCCAAAAGGGGAACGGCCACATTGCCGGTTACGACAACCATGGGGACGCTGTCCAGATATGCATTGGCAATTCCCGTGACCAGATTTGTTGCGCCGGGACCGCTGGTTGCAATAACCACTCCCGGTTTGCGGGAGACGCGGGCAAATCCGTCCGCGGCATGAGCAGCATTCTGTTCATGGGCACACAAGACATGGTTGAGCCGGTGAGCATTTTTATAAAGTTCATCGTAAATCGGAAGAACTGCTCCACCGGGATAGCCGAAAACCGTTTCGACTCCATTGCGACACAATGACTCGATGATTATGGAGGCTCCTGATCGTGTCATTTTACCCTCCTTTCATTCCAATTTGCGGTAAAACGAAAAAGCCCTGTCGGAAACTCTCTCCGACAGGGCCTGAACATTCTTTTCTTCCTGGATTCTATGCCGAGCCGGGAGGCGCAATAACAATTACGCTCAAAATAACGGAAATAATGGAAAGCAAAACGACGGCAATGGATACGACAAAAGATCCGGACACAAAAAGTGCCGGAGCTTTGCGGAAACATTTATCAAGCGTTATCGTATTCATCAAGCCTGTTCCTGTCAACTGGATGGTTTTTAACAACCGATTCTGAAACGTGTATTCCCAACCGAGGTTAATATATCACTATTTTCATCTTTTTCAAGAAAAAAAATTAAAAAAATCAAAAAAAATTCTCGTGCTGTGAATTGAAAAAGCCAAAGCGTCCGGGCAGCAGGGGAGAAAAGGCGACGGCTCAGTCCCGCAACGTGAAAATATTCCCGGCGGCGGTCGCAAAGGCCATACGCCGAGGGATACATGCGGTTGAGGCTCATGAAGTGCGAAACTCCAAGGTGATCCCCTCCCCGATGCCGGCGCGCCGCCTCAGTCGCCCCGGTGCGGGATTTTTTGATTTTCAATACTCTTTCAGTGCAGAGCCAAAAAAAACGGAGCCGGGTCTCCCCGCTCCGTTTTTTCCTCCGCTCCGATTCAGCGGGTGGCGAAATGAATCTGGTCGTACCGGATTTCACGACCCAGCGCCTGACTCAGCGCGGCGGCAATCGCCTCCTCGCTCATGTCCTCGACTTGGATCGCCACCATGTTTTCCGTGGAACCGGGTATGCCGGCAACTTCCGAGGAGGAGTAGTAGATCGTCTTGTTGTTGAAGTCCAGCACCAGCGCCACCACGCCCGGGATCAGCCCGAAAAGCAGACCGCAGCAGTCCAGGATCATGATCGCCGGATCGATCCGATCGGAGGAGGACTTGCCGATCCGCTCCGACCGGAAAAGAGTCCCGCACCCGGTTGCCGCAAACACAAAGGACGCGGCCAATGCGCAAGAAATCGTTTTTTTCATCATTTTTTCTCCCTCTCTTTTTTTTTCGACGGCGCCCTCTCTGACGCCGGCTTTTTATTTCGGCTGTTCACGAAACACAAACGGACTTTCCTGCGACGGCACACCGCTGCCTCCGACTTCCGCGATCGGATCCGGCAGCGTCATCCGCCTGCCCTTCTCATCCGGAGCAAGCGAGAATCTCCCCGCCGTCCCTCGGCCCGCTCCCTGCCCGGCGCCGCGGGCCTCCGACCGTCCGGGAAATTCCGGTTTAATATACACCCCGGGAATACAGTTGGCAAATCAACCGCTTTTATTTTTGCAGATTTTCGCAGTCTCCTACAAAGCGCCCGGACAGCCGGGGATGATGGACGCCGGATCAGTCCGCGATGTGAAAATATTCCCGGTAGCGGTCGTAAAGTCCGTGCGCCGAGGGGTACATGCTGTTGGGACTCATGAAGTGCGAAAACTCGAAGGTGATCCCCTCCTCGATGCCGGCGGCCTCCGCCGATTCCAGCTTCCAGAGGAATTTTTCCCATTTGATCGGCGGGAAGCGCCACGGCATATCCCGGTCGAAACTCTCCACATTGCTCCAGCAGACGATGCCGTATTTCTGCGCCAGTTCGCGGGTGACCCGGAGGTAATCCCGCAGCTCGGGATAGTCCACATGGCCGTCCTGAAAAGCCACGATGTCCACCGCTCCGGCGATCCGGCGAAAAATCTCCTCCCAATGGCGGGCGTGGGCTTCCACGGTCAGCACCTCCATGTCCTTTTCGCCGCAGGCCTCCGCCGCCTTGACCCCGGCGAAATAGGGTGAAATCAGAGTCGGCTTATTGCCGGAAACTTTTTTGGCGTAACTGCCCTGCTCCACGAAAAGGTCGATCACGCCGGGATCGTTGGCGCGCACTTCGTGGGTCAGATACCAGCCCTTGAACGCCTTGCGATGGCCGTAAAGCGACTGGATCTCCCCGATGACAAGTTTGTTGAATTCGATCTCCTCCCGGAAATCCTCCGCCGTCCAGCCCGCGCCGCAGTTCCCGTCCACGCCGTGGCAGGTCCCGGCGAAAAATTCCAGGCCGTGCTTTTCCGCCAGGTCCAGAAAAAGGTCCATCAGATCCACCGGCGGCCGGTGCATCACCTTGCGGCAGCGGGGTATGACCTGCGACGGGTAGGTCATCCAGTACCCGTTGGCGCAGCGGATCATGATGACGCGTTTGATGCCCATGGCCTTCATGGCGGCAAAATCCCTGTCCCATTCGGCACGGCCCCAATTCTGATGGGGGATGTCGAAGCTGATCTCGTCGATAAATGTCCCGGTGATTCTCATTTTTTCGTGCTTTCGCTTTGTTCAATATCGGAAAAATTCGGCTGATCGCAGGTGATGCTGCAATTTTCAAGGCTCACGCCGGGAGCGTTGTGGAGGCGCAAGCCTCCGCACTTCCACCAATCCCCCCAGAGGTTCGGCATGGCGCTGAAATCCTCCGCGGCCGGAATCTCCGGCAGGTCGGCAACGTGCATGGTGATGTTTTTCATCGTCACCCCGGTGATCTCCCCCTGTTTCTCGCTCCCGATGAAGCTGCTGGCGACCGCCCGGATCCGCATGTCGCGGATGCTCAGGTCCCGGATGTGACCGTCGTAGACGCAGCGCGGCGGCTCGTTGCCCGCCCAGATGAAGAACGCCTGCCCGACGTTGTCCATCCGGAAATTCTCAAAGGTGAAGTGATCCATGGGCGTGCCGTGATCGATCCTGAGCTTGCAGTTGGGGGCGACGGAAAGAATGTCGATGCCGTGCCGCGAATCCCGGATATCCAGATTTCTGAATGTGAGATTGCGGATGGGGGCGTCGCCCTCGTAGCCGATGCGGATGGCGCAGGTCGTGCTGCTGAGGCGGCAATTCTCGACGCGGATGTTTTCGCAGGCGTCCATGCGGCCGAAGCGGTTCGGGTCGCTTTTCACCGCGATGCAATCGTCTCCGGCCTCGATGTCGCAGTCGGTGACGAGGACATTTTGGGAGCAGTCGATGTCCAGCGCGTCGGTGTTCGGTCCGTAACGGAGATTGCGGATGAGCACATGGTCGATCCGGAGGTCCCGACTGGAAACCGACCACACCGTGTAGCAGGCGGCGTTTCGGAGTGCGATGTCCCGGATCTCGATGCCGCGGCAGTCCTCCAGATAGATCATGACCGGGCGGCCGCGATCCTTTGCCTTCAGGACATTGTAATGGATGACCGCCAGATTTTCGGGCAGTTCGCCGAAGGGGATGCCGCAGCGGTAAACGTCCTCCCAGTAGCAGCGCCCGTTGCCGTCGATGACGCCGTCGCCGATGATTTTAAGGTTGCGGACGCCCGGCGCGTAAATGAAATAGTCGTCCAGCCAGAGGTTTTCATACCTCGCATCGTGATAATGGTCGGCGATGTTGCCGGAGGCCTTCAGCACCGCTCCTTTTTCGAGCCGCAGGGTCAGATTGTCCACGAGGCGGATTCCGCCGGAAAGGAACTCCCCGGCGGGGACGACCAGTTCGCCGCCGCCGTTTTTCCGGATCGCCTCCAATGCCAGGGCGAACGCCCGGGTGTTCATGGTTTTGCCGTCGCCGACTGCGCCGAAATCCGTCACACGGATGGAATCCATTTTTCTATTTTCTCCTTAAAAGTGATTTTCACAATCATGATTTGCCGGGGGGCCGCGGGAAGCCGCTCCGCCGTCCCGTCATGCGCTCCCGTCCCGCTTTTCAGAACGCGGCAGAGCCCGGCAATGCCGTACTATAGCATCGTTCAGCATCTTTTCAAGCCGGGGAGGAGCGGAATCAAGCCCGGGAAACGGTTTTCCGGCGATTTCCGACTTAAAAGGCGATTTTCACGGTCACGACCTCCCAGGGGCCCGCGGTCACCGTCAGGTGCCGTTCCGCTTCGGCGAGAAGCCGCACCGCCGTCTCGTCCATGCGGCAGAGCTCCGCCTTGCGGAATGGCATGTCGAAGCAAAGTTCGCCGTCGGCCGTCCGTCCGGAGAGATTGACCAGGCGCACCGCGATCTCCCCCGGTTTTTCCGACTCGGCCGGTTTCAATGCGGAAAATGCGAGCTCTCCGGAAAGCGTGACGAAGCTCCGGTCCTCCGTCGGCCTGACCAGATATTGCGGGATCGTCGCCGCCGGGAAATCCTCCGCCTGAAACGCCTGCCGGACGCGGGAAAGTTCCGCGAAAGAACACTCCGGAAGTGTGCATTTCAGCAGATACTCGTAATCCAGGCGGCGCTGGAGTTCGCCCTCCTCCTCGCCGTTGCGCTCCACCGTGCGGCAGAAGGTGCGGAAGAGGGTCACGGTGAGAACCCCCTCGGCCCCCTCCCCGGAGCCGCACTCATGCAGCCCGGCTTTATCGAGGAAGAAGAGCCCGCCCCGGGCGTCCTTTTTGCCGACGGCGCCGTCGAAATTCTTTTCCGGGACCTCCGCTTCGGCAAAGGTTTCCGTCTCCGTCCCCAGCGCGCGGCCGGGTTCCCGCTCCAGGACGCAGAAGGCCTGACCGGCGAAGAGCTTTCCGGCGATCCCGGTGGGGATCACCAGCTGCAGACGGGCGTCCCGGAGGTTGTTGTCGATGACGGTGTGAATTTTCAATGCGTCGCTGTCCCGGTCCAGCGCCACGCGGGTCCGGATGGAGAGGGTGACGGTTTCGGAGCTCTCGCGCACGCCCTCGTAAACGGCGTTGACGCCTCCGGCGTACAGGAGTTCGCGGGCCGCCTCGAATTCGCGGACGATCTCGAATTCGACCCGCTCCGGGCCGTCATGGGTGATCCGGACCGCACGGCAATGCCCTCCGACCGTCACCGCCGCACCCCGGGGCGCGCAATGTCCCCAGCCGTCGCCGATCTCCCGGTCGATGCGGTAGTCGTTTTGACCGGGGTATGCGCGTCCCGACCGCAGATCGGTCACGGTAAAGGTGCCGTTGTCGGCGATTTCCAGGGAAATCACACCGTTGGACGCGCTCCGGAGCCCGGTCCGCAGCGTCGCGAAGCTCCGCACCGGCTCGGAGGCGGCCCGGATGGAACAGCCGGTCCAGCCGGAAGCGCGCAGCCGGGTGCGCAGGACGACCGTGTAGAGGTCGAAAAATGCCGCCGAACCGGGATAGAGCACCCGGTCCTGCCGCCGCCGGACGGAGCGGATGGAGTAAGGAATCTCCGCGCCCTTTTCGTCGAAGATCCGGAAGAGGTTGACCTTTTCCGAGGTGAACGGTTCGGCGAATTCCTGCGGGTAGGGTTTGACCGCGGGGAAGAGGATTTCGACCTCCGAAACCCTGTCGATCGCGAAGGGCAGCGGATTGAAGATGCGGAGCTGATAGCTGCCGTCGGCATCGTAAAGCGCCGTGCTTTTCTGTTCTTCATCCAATCCCTGAGCATGGAGGATCCGCCAGCGCGGGCCCCGGGTGACGGCTTCAAAATCCTGATAACGGAATTCGGTGAGCTGCTGTTCGATCACCGTCTCCGTCTCCTCGAAACGCGTGTGCATGTGCCGGTGCACGATGTCCGGCGAACATCCGCAGATCGAGTCGTGGGCGTGATTCTGCAACAGATGTTTCCAGGCATAGCGGAGAAACGCCGGATCGCACTTCACGCCCCGGGCGAGGTTGGCGGCGGTCAGCGGTTCCAGCAGGAGCTGCAGACGGTTCTGGCAGCGGTCGTTGGCGTTTTTGATGTCGTACCGGGAGCTGAGGGTGGCCTGTATCTGATAGCCGCTGCCGGACATTTTCGCCGGATGGATGAGCTCTCCGGCGAGACGCGGCAGGGAGTCCGGGTTTTGGAACTCTCCCTCGAATACTTCGGTGAAGTCGGTGTGGACGATTTCGGCCTCCGGACAGCACTCACGGAGGAGTTCGCGTATTTGCTTCATTTCCGGCGCAGGCCAGGCGTGATCCTGGGCGTCCGCGCAGAGGATGTTTTCGCCCCAGTGGCCGTGCGCCGTCGGGAGCCAGTCGAGGATGCGCTGTTTCATCCGCTCGTCCGGGGGGACGTCCTTGATGCCCCGCACCCGGAGCGAAAACTCGCTGTAACCGGTTTTGGAGTTGAAGTGGACGGTGCGCACCTCCGTCCCGTCCGGCGAACGCCAGATCAGGTAAGGGCCGATTTCGGAAGCGACGCCGCGCCACAGCACCGCCCCCTGCATGCCGAAGCCCTTCAGAATCTGCGGGAGCTGGGCGATATGGCCGAAGATGTCGCACACATAGCCCACGTCCCAGGGGGCGGCGCCGAAGGAGCCGGCGATCTTCCGCCCCAGCGAGAGGTTGCGGAGGAGCGCCTCGCCGGAGACCAGAAATTCGTCCGGCATCACATACCAGGGCCCGACCTTCAGGCGGCCGTCGGCGATCGCCTTTTGCAGGCGGGGACGCCACTCCGGGTGCATCTCCAGGACATCCTCCAGGACGACGGTCTGGCCGTCGAAGACGAACCGGGGCAGATTCTCCGGGTCCTCCAGCAGTTGGAGCATCCTGTCGGTCATTTCGACCAGACAGGTGCGAAAGGCTTCCCGGGGGTAGTACCATTCCCGATCCCAGTGGGTGGCGTTGAAATAATAAATCTTCATAGCTTCCTTTCGGCG
The DNA here is from genome assembly GCA_045585875.1 of Victivallaceae bacterium. Taxonomy (GTDB): domain Bacteria; phylum Verrucomicrobiota; class Lentisphaeria; order Victivallales; family Victivallaceae; genus JAVBQJ01. Next base: position 13,750 of record JAZMZH010000013.1, read on the forward strand.
GGGCGTCATGCCGGGACCCGGCAATTCCGCGCCGCATTGAACAATCACACTTTTTCCACAAGCAGCACGCCGTCATGGGGCGGCAGAGTCAGAGTGCCGGAGAGTTCGCCGAGACCCTGAAGAATTTCGCGGCAGTTCCCCGACGGAAAGATGCGGCTCAGATCGTAGCGCATCTCTTCCGGCGCGTCGTTGAGGATCGCCGCCGCCCGCCGTCCGCCGCAGGTCCCGGTGAAGATCTGCGGGTGCGAATCGCACTCCCAGAATTCCGGCACCGGATCCAGCAGCCGGTATCGGGCCGCGGCGGTGAGCAGCCCGCGGCGCTCGGGGGCGATGGTTTCCAGGCGGTCGCTGGTGACCGCCACGCCGGTGAGGATCGCCGCCAGCACCGAAAGCCGGGCTTCGCCGACGGTGTACGAAGCGTTGTCCTGCCGCGCCATCACCGCGTCGGGGTCGGCGCGAAACCAGCGGTCGAACATCCACCAGTTGGCGAGGGTCCCGTGGAGGGCGTTGCCGATGCCGGGGGGCATCGGATTTCCGTCGCTGTTGGGGAAATTCCGGGGCAGCGCCCATTCCCGTCCGGTGTCGTTGCTGACCCGGCAGTGGTCGATGAGACCCACCGAGGGCAGAAACGGCGCGCCGCATCCGAGGATGACGGCGTCGGGGACGGCCCGCCGGATGGTTTCGAGACCCAGGCGGTAGGCGCTGACCGAAGTGGCGTCGGGGTCGTGCCGACGGCCCTCGGGGAGCGAAAACCCGAGCCCGTCCAGTTTGAAGAAAGTAAAACCCTTTTGATAAAGACGCTTGAATACCTCCGCCAGATGCCGCCGCACCGCCGGGATGGTGGGGTCCAGACACGCCCAGAGGTGATCCGGCGGCGGGGACCATCCGCTGAAAACCAGGGGTTCGTCCCGATCGACGGCTTTCACGAACCAGTCGGGATGCCGCCGGTAAACCCCGCTGGCGGTGGAGGCGAGAAAAGGCATGAGCCAGATGCCGGGCTGAAATCCGCCTCCGCGGATGGCGGAAGCGGTTTTTTCCAGAGGCGACGGCCAGCAGGCCCGGCGGGAAAGCCAGTCGCCCTGATGGAGCTGATAGCCGTCGTCGATCTGAAGGTAATCGGCGGAAAAGGCCTCGCGGTTTTCGGGCCGGCTCAGCGCCCGGAGATTTTCGAGGACGTTTTCCTCGGTGACGTTGGCGTAATAGTAATACCAGGAGGAGTAGCCGACGATGTTGCGGGAGAAGGAGCGGATGGGCCGTCCCATCGCCGCGGCGGCGCGTTCGGCATATTCGATCAGGAGTCTGCGCCAGTCGTCTCCGGTGAGGACGAGGAGCTCCTCGGGTTCGCCGTCGGGCGGGATCTCCGGCTGCTTGACCTCGATGCCGCTGAGGCGTCCGCGCTTCACCAGCATGAAACTTGTCAGCGAACGCCGGGCGGTGAGCGCCCCGGCCAGAACGTAGGTGGAACTCTTTTCGTCGCCTGCGACGATCACCGTTTCGCTGTAATACTCTCCGGCGAAGGCCGAGGGCGAAAAGAGCGCGCCTCCGGGGGCCAGCGGCACGAAGTAATTGGATGCACGATAGGCGACCGCCGCCGAAGGCGGCAGGTCGAGGGGGAGCCAGGCGCGCCAGCACGGTTTCGGCTGCCGCCAGAGATTTTGCGAGGTCAGGTCGGTAAGCATTTATTCCATCTCTTTCCGGATAAGCGCGGAAGCGAAAACCGCAAACACCTCTTTTTGACATTCAGGGCTGATTTCCCAGATGATCGCCCGGATCTTTTTCTCCGGATTCGGGTTGAGCCATTCCCAGGACTGGAAGCGGAGCCGCCCGTACCGGGGCGAGTCCATTTCCGCAAGACGCGCGTCCGTCGTCCAGCCCAGTCCGGTTCTGACGCATATATCGTCGGGCCCCTGATACTGCACCGGATGGGTATTGGTGCCGTTGACGGTATTCTCCGAAATCCGGGTCCCGTCCTCATAGACGACCGTCATCCCGGCGACCCGGTTGAAGCGCAAGATATCGTCAAGCAGTCCGCCCTGGAGAAAAGCCATGCCGACCGCGTAAGCGTCTACAGGGAGAACGGCTTCCTGCGGCAGCTGCAATTCCTGCCGGGATCCGCTTCCGGCCACCGCC
>JAZMZH010000014.1:0-11913 GCA_045585875.1 Victivallaceae bacterium
GCCCATCGGGCCGTATGCCTTGGCAATATCCACCGAGCAGCCCAGAGCCGCCGCGAATTTCCCCCGGGAAAAGGTGGGAAAACCAAAAATTCCTATCCCCGCGTCCCTGCGCAGGAAATGATAGTAACCCTGTTTGCGGAGCACCGCCAGCGCCCCCGGGACCTCCGAACGGGTCCGGAATTCCGGCAGGAAATTCAGACGCTCCTCATCCGGCGTGCGGTCGTAGATCTCCAGCGCCGTCTCCAAAGGCAGATAGGCCATCTCGATCACCCCGGTGGCCATGGAGTAGGAATCCTGCCAGGAGAGGCTGTTCAGGTGGACGGGATGCCGGGGATTGCCGTTGGACTGATACAGAATATACCGCTGGGTGTGCCAGCACCGGGAGATCAGCGCGAAATCCTCGATCCGGGCGGCCACCCGATCCACCACCGGCACGGCGCAGCGCATGAATTCCCCCCAGAAATCCGCCGCTTTGGCCAGAGCGTGGACGCGGGGACCGACGGTGTAGCCCTCGCTGCGGGAGACCCGGATCACATATCCGGCCTCCATGAGTTCACGGATGATGCGCCAGGCCGTCACCCGGTTGACGCCGGTCCGTTCCGCCGCCATGCCGGGAGTCAGCGGCTTCGGAGAGGCCAGCACGATCTCCTCAAGGATGGCAAATGTTTTTTCGACGACCTTTATCATGGATTTTCTCCGATTCGGTGCTTGCTCTATAATATAGTTCCCGGCGGACGGCAGTCAAGCGTCGTTTCGGACGGGGAAAGAAAAAACAATGGACCGGGAGCCGTTTTTTCACAATGTGAAATATTCGCAGGATATCAAGGTGTCCCCGCGGTCAGCGTTTGCGGAATTCCCGCGGGGAGAGTCCGTAGCGCTTGCGGAACTGCCGGGAGAAGTAATTGGAGTCGCTGAATCCGCATTGGGCGGCGATCTCCGAAATCGCCAGTCCGCTCTTCTGAAGCATCCCTGCGGCTTTGTTGAGGCGCAGCTCCAGCAGATATCCGATGGGCGAATAGCCGGTCACCCGTTTGAATACCGGCAGCAGAGTGCTGGGAGCCATGGAGGCGATGCGGGAGATGCGCCGGATGGTCCAGTGCTCCAGATAACGGGTCTCCAGCATGCTTATGAGTTCGCCGAGGCGGCAGAGACTCCGGGCCATGGGCCGCTCGTTGGCGGCATACTCCCGGGAGATGAATACGAATATCTCCAGAGCCTTGGCCAGCAGCACCAGATCGGCGCCGGGCCGGGAAACGCTGAGTTCCTCCTGCATCCGCTGCAGTTCGCCCATCAGCGGGCGCATGGCGTCAAAGGTCATGTGGAGGCGGCTCTGAAACTTGTGACTGCGCCGGTAGGTGGGTTCAAAGAGGAAAAACGCGTTGAATCCGGAGATGGAGCGCAGACTGTGAAGATGCTCCCGCAGATAGGAGTCGTCGAACATGATGTTGTACATGCCCAGATTGCGGCGGCTCTTGAAATAATGCTCGGTATTGCCCTGGATCAGGAAAATATCCCCCGCCGACACCTCGTAGGTGACGCCGTCGATCCAGTGCTCGCCCTCCCCGACGGTGATGATGATGAGCTCGGAAAAGTCGTGCGTATGGCGGATGTCGGTGAGATCCTTCTCATGCTGTTCCGGCCGGTCTCCGGAAATGGCGCGCAGGGCGACGGGACAGCCGTCGGGAGGGAAAAAATCAGCGTGATTTGCGACAACGGTATCCATAAAACCTCCTTATTTCGTAATTTCGTGCTAATATTTCATAATATAGTCAAGGTTTTTTATTTTGGAAGGGGTATATTGAAAAAGTTTTCGAAAAAGTGCGACCCGTACACCCCGGAGACGGTACGCCGGTACCGTCCGCAAACCTGTAAGGAGGCAAAAAATGCAGGGTACATTCCGTTTTTCCTTTGGTCCGTGGAACATTCACGAGGGCGCCGATCCCTTCGGCCCGGAGGTCCGCAAAACCGTCCCCTTCAACAAAAAGCTGGAAGCCTACAAGAAAATGGGCTTCGACGGCGTCCAGTTTCATGACGACGACGCGGTGCCGGATATGGCGAAACTCACCCCCGCCCAGATCGTCAAGGAGGCCGGAGAGCTGAAGAAAGTCCTGGACGATCACGGTCTGACCGCCGAATTCGTCGCTCCCCGGATGTGGTTCGCCCCCCAGACCATCGACGGCGGCTACACCAACAACTGCCCGGAGTGCCGCAAGTACGCCATCGAGCGCACCAAGCGCACCATCGACATCGCCAATGCCCTCGGCACCCGTAATATCGTCCTGTGGCTGGCCCGTGAAGGCACCTACATCCGCGAAGCAAAAGACCCCGTCGTCGCCACCGAGCGGATCGGCGAGGCCCTGCAGACCATGCTGGACTATGACAAAAACATCCGCATCATGATCGAGTCCAAGCCCAACGAACCCATGGATCACACCTACATCCCCACCATCGGACACGCCATCGCCATGGGCCTCATGACCAGCGATCCCGGCCGGGTCGGCTGCCTCATCGAGACCGCCCACGCGCTGCTGGCCAATCTCTCCCCCTCCGATGAAATGGGATTCGCCCTGGCCCACAAGAAACTCTGGAGCGTGCACCTGAACGATCAGAACGGTCTGAAATTCGACCAGGATCTCACCTTCGGCGCGGTGGATCCCCGCCGCGCCCTCAATCAGGTCCGGGTGCTGGACCGTCACGGATTCGGCAACAACGGCGAGTGGGTCGGTCTGGACGTGAAGGTCATGCGCACGCAGAAAGAGGGCGCGGACATGAAGCATCTCGAATACAGCCGCAAGATCTTCCTCAAGCTGCTGGAAATCTCCCGCTCCATGGACGACGGCGTCATCGATCAGCTCATCGCCGAACGCGATTACGAGGAACTCAACTACTACATTCTCAACGCCATGCTGAAGGGGTAAAAAAATGAAACGCAAACTCAGAATGGGTATGGTCGGCGGCGGCCCCGGAGCCTTCATCGGCGCCGTGCACCGCATCGCGGCACGTCTGGACGGCGAAATCGAACTGGTGTGCGGAGTGTTCGGCCGCGATCCGGAGAAATCCCGGAAGTGCGCCGAGGAGCTCTATCTGGACCCCGCCCGCGGCTACGGCGACTATCAGGCGATGATCGCCGGGGAGCTGGCCCGTCCGGAGGGTGACCGGATCGACTTCGTCTCCATCTGCACCCCCAACAACAGCCATTATCCGGTGGCGAAGGCCTTTCTGGAGGCCGGATTTCACGTGGTCTGCGAGAAGCCCCTGGCCATGAACTGCGAAGAGGCCCTCGAGCTGCAGAAGCTGGTGAAAAAGACCGGCAAACAGTTCTGCCTCATGCACAACTACACCGGATTTCCGATGGTCCGTCAGGCCCGTCAACTGGTGCGTGAAAACGCCCTCGGCACCATCCGCAAGGTCAATGTGGAATATTCCCTGGGCTGGCTGGCCGCTCCCAACGCCGGCAAGCAGGCCGCCTGGCGGGTGGATCCCAAGCAGGCGGGCATCTCCGGCTGCATGGGCGACATCGGCACCCACGCCCAGCACCTGATCGAATTCGTCACCGGCATGCCCATCACCGAGGTCAGCGCCGAACTGGCCACCTTTGTGCCGGGGCGGATGCTGGATGACGACGGCAGCGTCATGCTGCGCTTCGCCGACGGCGCCAAGGGGCTGATCTTCGCCAGCGCCGTGGCCACCGGCGAGGAAAACAACCTCATCCTGAAGATCTACGGCGACAAGGCCGCTCTGGAATGGCACGAACAGGATCCGGAAAATCTGATCCTCCGCTCCAACGACGCGCCGATCCAGACCCTGCGCCGGGGATGGCCGGGGACCGGAGCCGCGGCGGCGGAAAATTCCCGCCTGCCCGCCGGACATCCCGAGGGGTTCATCGAGGCTTTCGCCAACATCTACCGGCTCTTCGCCGAAGCGGTCCGCAGCGGCAAGCCCGGCGACTATCCGTCGGTGGACGACGGCGTGGCGGAGATGCGCTTCCTCGAAGCCATCGTGGCCAATTCCAACGGCAGTGAAAAATGGACAAAGATAGCGAGGTGAAAAATGGCAAGACCGGTAACACTCTTTACGGCGCAATTCAGCGACATGCCCTTTGACAAGCTCTGCGAGCTGGCGCAGAAATGCGGCTACGACGGTCTGGAGCTGGCCACCTTCGGCGGCTATCTGGACATTGAAAAGGCCGCCGAGGACGTCGCCTACTGCGACGGCATCAAGGCCCGGATGGCCAAGTACGGCCTCAAGCTGTGGGCGATCAGCAATCACTTCGCCGGGCAGCTGGTCTGCGATCCCGACAACGACAGCCGCTCGGACTGCTTCGCTCCGGCGCAGTACGCCGGAAACGCCGAGGCCAAGCGCGAATGGGGCATCCGCTGCATGAAAGCCAGCGCCAAAGCTGCGAAAAATCTGGGAGTCAAGGTGGTGACCGGCTTCACCGGGTCGCCCATCTGGCATCTTTTCTACAGCTTCCCGCCGGTGGGGCCGAACGACGTCGCCGAAGGCTTCAAGTTCTTCGCGGACAAGTTCAACCCGATCATGGACGAATACGCAAAATACGGGATCCGTTTCGCCCTTGAAGTCCACCCCACGGAGATCGCCTACGACATCGTCACGGCGCGCCGGGCCCTGGAGGCGCTGGACAACCGTCCGGAATTCGGGTTCAACTTCGATCCCAGCCATCTCTTCTGGCAGGGCGTGGATCCGGTGAAGTTCCTGAAGGCCTTCCCGGACCGCATCTACCATTGCCACGTGAAGGATGCCGAAGTCACCCTGGACGGCGAGAGCGGCATCCTGGGGTCGCACCTGAATTTCGGCGACGACCGCCGGGGATGGGACTTCCGCAGTCCCGGACACGGCAAGATCAACTTCGAGGCGATCATCCGCACCCTCAACAGGATCGGGTACGACGGACCGCTCTCGGTGGAGTGGGAGGATTGCGGCATGAACCGTGAATTCGGGGCGGCCGACGCCTGCAAATTCACCCGTTCGCTGGATTTCTCCTCGTCCGAGCAGAAGTTCGACTCGGTGTTCAAATAATCGTTGAGCGCCGGGGGGCTGTTGCAAAACCTCACTAAGAGGAAGCAACAGCCCCTTTTTGCTTTTCTTACTCAAATCTTATCTATTTGAGGCATATCCAGGAAGATAAGATCGCTTATCTTACAATTCAGCAGGACCATTTATTCCTTTGCTCAGACATTTCATTTGAGCAAATGATAATATTAGTATTAGTTCTCACCTTTGATGGTGAATATGGTTCCGCCATTCGGCAGTTTTAGTTTTGCAACAACGGAGTTGTTGCACACGACGCAGTGTACCTACACCTGTTCAACTATGCCTAGTTTTGCAACAACGTAGTTGTTGAGGACTTCGGATTATACTTTCTCTGATTTACGCAAAAGGGGCTGCCGCAAAACGGTAGGTTTTGCAACAGCCCCTTTTTTTTTCAGGGAGAAACCGCCGACGAACTGCGGGAGCGCAATGTCCTCAGAGGCCGAAAAACACGCCGGCAGTCCGGCGATCCTGTTGGTGATCACGGACAAAGAGATTTTTTCGTAAATTTCGCAAAAAAAAATTGACTTTTCCGTTTACGCTGTTATAGTACACCGGTATCTCAAAAGGCGGCACCGCCAAAACTTACGGCGATCGGAAATGCTCTTGTTTCGATGCCGGAAAATATGCCGGAAGTTTGGGCAGTGACTTTGAAAATTTAAAAACAAGGAAGGAGTACTTCTTATGGCTACCATTTGTCCCTACTGCGCTATTGAAATCAGCGAGAGCGCCATCGAAGCCGAGGACGGGTGCTGCCCGGAGTGCGGCGCCGTGCTCTCCGTCCGCTCCATGTACGACGACGAAGAGGACGAGGGAAATTACGACGACGGATACGGATACGATGACGAAGATGAAGATTACGATGATATGGACGAGCGGGATTTCTTCGACGACGATTTCGAAGACGATTTCGACGACGCCGATCTCGACGACGACAGCAAGTACTGAAGCATGAACAATAACATCCATGAGCCGCCGGAAGAGAAAACACTTCACGGCGCATCCTGCTGCCGCACAGTTTCGCCCGGAGAAAAGATGCTGAACGAAATCGCCGGGCGTCTCTGCGAATCCTACGCCGACGGCAGGGCGGTCAACGACGCGGACAGCAAACACCTCCCCCACCGGGCCGAGGTGGAGATGCTTACGGAAAAACTTCTGGAGCTGGTGTTCCCGGGGTTCGGCGACGAGCGCAGATTCTTCTCCAGCCGGGCCCGGCGCGACACGCTGGAACTTCTCTCCGAGGTCTGCGATCTGCTGACCACCCAGATACGGCGCTCCATGCGCTCCCGCCGCGATTCCGACTGCGGAGAGTGCTCCGGAGCCTCCGGCAGCTGCCGCAAAGCCGCGTTGGAACTGCTGTCCAGCCTCCCCGAGCTCCGGGAAGTCATGAAACAGGACGTGGCGGCCGCCATCGCCGGCGATCCCGCCGCTCACAGCGATGTGGAGGTGATCCTCGCCTATCCGGGGATCAAAGCCGTCACCATTCAGCGGATGGCCCACATCCTGTACCGGGCCGGAATCCCGATCCTGCCCCGGATGATGACCGAATACGCCCACACCCTTACCGGCATCGACATCCATCCGGGAGCGCAGATCGGCAGGGGATTCTTCATCGACCACGGCACCGGCGTGGTGGTGGGAGAGACCGCGGTCATCGGCGATCATGTGCAGCTTTATCAGGGGGTGACGCTGGGCGCCTTCAGCTTTCCCAAGGACGCCTGCGGGATGCTCATCCGCAACACCAGGCGCCATCCCACCATCGGCGACCGGGTCACCATCTACGCCAACGCCACCATCCTGGGGGACATTGTGGTGGGCGAGGGTTCGATCGTCGGGGCCAACGTGTGGCTTACCGAATCCCTGCCTCCGGAGTCGAAGATCTCCATGACCCCGCCCCAGCAGAAGATCAGAACGCCCGGGACCGGTAAAAAACCATGAATTTCGCGGCCCGTCTCCAGGAGATCCGTTCCGCCATGGACGCGGCCTGCCGCGACGCGGGAAGAGCGCCGGAAGAGGTGCGCCTGATCGCGGTGAGCAAAACCTTTCCGGCGGAACTGGCGCAGGGATTCTACAACGAGGGGCAGCGTCTCTTCGGGGAAAACAGGGTGCAGGAGCTCAAGGCCAAATCCGCCCTCCTGCCGCGGGACATCCAGTGGCATCTGATCGGTCATCTCCAGAGCAACAAAGCCGCCGCGGCGCTGGAGTGCGCCGACTGGATTGATTCGGTGGATTCGGAGCATCTGCTCCGGCGTCTCGACCGCATCGCAGGCGAAAAAGGCCTGCGTCCGAAGATCCTGCTGGAGGTGAATCTCGGCGGCGAACCCGGCAAGACCGGAGCCTCCTGGGACGATCTGCCCGCCCTGGCCCTGTGCGCCGCCTCCTGCCGCAGCTGCGAATGGCGGGGGCTGATGGGCATGGCGCCCCTGGCGGACGCCGAAACCGTGCGCCGGTGTTTCCTGCGGCTGAACACCGCCGCCGCGGAACTGCGGAAGCGTTTCGGCCTCCCTCTCCCCGAGCTCTCCATGGGCATGAGCGGGGACTTCCCCGCCGCCATCGCCTGCGGCGCCACCATGGTGCGCATCGGCACCGCCCTCTTCGGAGAGCGGGAATACCCGGCATGAAGCCCTTTGCGCCGCCGGTTTTCATGCCCGCCCCGATGGAGGGAATCATGCGGGGGTGCTTCTGTCCCATCGCCGAGGCCATGGGGCTGATCGACGGCTGGCTGACCCCTTTTTTGAGGATCTCCGCCTCCGGGATTCCTCCCCGTCGCAGGCTTCAGGAGTTTCTCGCGCCCTTTTTCACCGGGCAGGTTCCGGTTTTCGTGCAGCTTATGGGAGCCGATCCGGTGCTTACGGCGGACGCCGCCGAGCGCATATTGGAAACCGTCCCGCGCCCCGTCGCCGGATTCGACCTGAATCTCGGATGCCCGAGCCGGACGGTCGCCCGTCATCCCGGGGTGGGCGGAGGCGTCTGGCAGGCGCCTGAGATTCCCGTCGGCATCCTCGCCGAAATGCGGCGGAGACTGGGACATTCGGTGCTGCTGAGCGTGAAGTGCCGCACCGGCAGACATTCCCCGGAGGAGGTGCTCAAGTGGCTGCCGGTCTGGCGGGACGCGGGAGAACTGGACTGGGCGACGATCCACTTCCGCACGGTCGAGGAGGGTTACCGGGAAGTGCCGCGCCGGGAGCGCCGGGAGCGTTTCCTCGCGGCGGCCGAAGCGCTGGGGAAGTGTCCGGTGTGGCTGAACGGAGACTTCGCGACCCTGGAGGAGGCGGAAGCGGAGATGGCCGCGCTCGGCGGGCGGGCCGGAGGAGTGCTTTTCGGCCGCGGCTGGCTGAAGAATCCCGGTCTCTTCCGCGGACTTCCGGGTCCGGAAACGGCGGAGGAATTCTATCGCCGGGCGGCGGCCTGGCAGCCTCCGATCCCCCGGGGGCAGCGGATCGAACTCGGCAAGTGGATGCTGGGTCGGATCATCCTCTGAGCGCGGCGGCGCTGCCGGCGGCCCGGCGGCGGGAAACGAAAAATTCCGCGGTGTCGCCGTTGACGAGTTCGTAGAGGACGGCTCCCTCCTTGCCCGGGGCGGCCCGGAGGATGCGGCCGAGTCGCTGGATGTATTCCCGGCCGGTGGAGGTGCCGGAGACCACGATTCCGATGTTGGCTTCGGGGACGTCCACGCCCTCGTTCAGCACCCGGCTGGCCACCAGCACCGGGTAAACCCCGGAGCGGAAATTGTCCAGCATCTCCCGGCGTTCGGCTCCGGGCGTCCGGTAGGTAAGCACCGGGAGCAAAAAGCGTTCGCCGATGGCGTAGGCCTGCCGGTTGGCGGCGGTGAAGATGATGACGCGCTCGTCGGCATGACGGGAGAGGATCTCCCAGATGGCGGAAAATTTGGCCTCGCCGCCCCGGGAGAGTTCCCGCTGCCGCTGAAAGGCGTTAAAGGCATCCCTGCCCTCGCGGCCTCCGGAGGCGCACGCCATGATGAACTTCCTCCAGCCGTCCTCCTGCCGGAAGTCGATCCTTTTCCGCCGGACGAAGCCGGTGTAGACGCTTCGGGCGGCATGGTACTCCTCCAGTTCCGCGGGAGAGAGTTCCAGGCGGACGCGTTGGATCCGGTAGCCGGAGAGCACCCCGCCGGCGAGCTGGGAAATCTTCATCTCCGAGCAGAGAGGACCGATCAGACGGGTGAGGACGACGCCGTTTTCGCCGTTCATGTCGGGGGTGGCGGAGAGGCCGAGGCGGTAAGGAGCGATCGACTGTTCGGCGGCCACCCGGTTCCGGGGACCGGGCAGATGGTGACACTCATCGCAGATCAGCAGGGCGAAGCGGTTGCCGAGATGCTCCATGTGCAGCGCCGCCGAATCGTAGGTGGCGACGGTCAGCGGGAGGATTTTGTGTTCGCCGCCGCCCAGAATGCCGATTTCGCAGGAGAAAAATTTGCCCAGCGCCGCCGCCCACTGGTACATGAGGTCGATGGTGGGGGCGGTCACCAGCGCCGGACGCCCCAGCCGGGCGCAGGCCAGGGCCCCGACGAAACTCTTGCCGCTGCCGGTGGGCAGGGAAATCACCCCCCGATACCCGGAGCGTTTCCAATCCTCCAGCGCCCGCAGCTGATAATCGCGGGGCGGGAAAGGGCTTTTAAGCACCAGCGGGACCGGTTCAAAGGCTCTGGCCCGGTCGATCACGGTCACGGAAGCCTTTCTCAGGGCGGTGACGATCCCGGCGTAATCGCAGGCGAGAGCGCGCCACGCGCCGCCGATGCGGTCGTCCGCGGCCAGGATCCCGCCCGGGACGGAGGCGGCAAGCGCCGGAGAGATCCCCCGGCAGATCAGAGTGCCGCCGGAGAATTCGATTTCGACCTCTTCGGACATCAGCGGCGGCCGGACATGCGGAATGTCCCGAAAGTCCAGCAGACCGCGGCGGCGGCGATGCCGACATACGCCGTGACTTCGACGATGTCGCCCCTCGCTCCGGAAAAGATCATGATGAGAACGATCAGACCGAAAAAGGCGGCGGCGCACACCGCCGCGGCGATCCCCCTGCCCCATCTGGGATAATCGTCAATCCCGGAGGAGGCGCGGATGGCGGCGAGTTTGGCGGCCAGAAGTTTTTCATCAGGTTCATTTTCAGGCATGGCGGTCATCTCCTTTGTTTGCGGCGGGGCGGCCTTCAGGCTCCCGGACCGACTTGTATTCCAGCCACTCTCCTCTCAGCTCCCGGCCCCGGCGCCAGAGCTCCTGAAAAGCGTCGAAGTCCCCCCGGGCCAGAGTTCCGGCAAGTTCGTCGAAACGGCGGCGGAATTCATCGCAGGCCCGGAGGATGACGTCCGCGTTGGCCTCGCATATCTCCCGCCACATTTCGGGCTTGCTGGAGGCGATCCGGGAAGTGTCGCGAAATCCGGTGGCGCATCCGGAATAACGGAGCTGCCGGGTTTCCCCGTCGCAGTCCAGCGCCGCGAGCACCAGCGACTGCGCCGCCAGATGGGATATATGGCTGGTGTAGGCCACGACCATGTCGTGATGTTCGGCGGAGATGAAGCGCACCCGGGTCCCCAGAGCCCTCCAGAAATCCGCCACCAGCGCCGCCGCCTCCGGCGACGCCCCGTCGTCCGCCACAAAGGTGTCGGCATTGTCGTAAAGCCCGGGGAAGGCATGTTCCATCCCGGAATACTCGGTCCCGGCCATGGGATGCGAGCCGACGAATTCGCAGCCCGCCGCCCGGATGCACCCCGCCGCGGCGGCCATGGGACGCTTGACGCTCCCGATGTCGGTGACGACGGACCCTTTTTTAAAAGCGCCGGCGTACCGGCGCATGAAGTTCACGATCTCCGGCACCGGCAGACACAGCACCGTAAGGTCGGCCCCGCCCAGAATCTCCTCCAGAGTTCCGGAACTCTCGATGGCGCCGCAGGAGAGGGCTTTTTCCACGGTTTCGCTCCGGCGGGCCCAGCCGGTCCTCCGGGCATGAAGCCTCCGGGCGCGCATGGCCATCCCCATGGAACCGCCCAAAAGGCCGAGGCCGATGACGGCGACGGTGCCGAAATCCCGCTCCTCGGGAATCGGATGATTTTCCGTTTTCCTGTCCATGACGGTTAATATAACGCAAAAAAAAATAATCGCAAATACCGGCACGGATTTATCTTGAACAAAACCGCATCCGGTGGTATATTATGGATACGTTGTACACGAAAGGATCTTTCTATGCTTGAAACCATCACCAAACTCTCCAACAAGTACGGTTCCGACCCTGAATTCGTGCTGGCCGGCGGCGGCAACACCTCCTGCAAAGACGACACCTTTCTCTATGTGAAACCCTCCGGGGTCACCCTCGCGGACATCAAAGCCGAAAATTTCGTCAAGCTCCGCCGCGACGCCCTCCGCAAGGTTTTCGACATCCCCGCCGACGCCACCCGGGCGGAACGGGAAGCGCTGGTGAAAAAGGCCACCGCCGACGCGGTCAGCTACGATTCCTGCGGACGGCCCTCCGTGGAAGCCCCCCTCCATGAGGTGCTGGACTACAAATACGTGGTCCACCTCCACCCCGGCAAGGTCAACGGTCTCATGTGCGGCGCCGATTCCGCCGCCGCCGCGGCCCGCCTCTTCCCCGACGCCCTTTACGTGGAAATCTGCGACCCGGGCTATAAGCTCGCCTCCACCGTCGCCGCCAAAGCCGCGGAGTGGAAACGGGCCAAAGGCGAAACGCCCCGCATCGTCTTTCTGGAAAATCACGGCGTTTTCGTCGCCGCCGACACGGCCGAGGAGATCGACGCCTCCTACCGCCGCATCATCTCGGTCCTGGACCGGGAATACAGCGCCCGGGGCATCGCCGGACTGCGCCTGCCCGGGAGCTTCGACGAGGATTACG
>JAZMZH010000015.1:0-8088 GCA_045585875.1 Victivallaceae bacterium
GCACGGAGAATTCCCGGGAATACTCCCAGTCATAGTCCATCAGATGGCGCACTTCGAGTTCATTGCGCCGGAAATAGGGATGCGGGATGCGCCCGGCCGCCAGCAGGGCCGAATAATTATCGCCGGGAATCGTCGCGGCGACCGTGTCCAAGCCGTCTCCGCGTCGCAATCTCCATTCTCCCGCCAGATTCAATACATAATTCATGATGGTTTCCTTTTTTCAATCCGCGGCGCAGCCGCCGTATCTGATTGTCACCACCGCGAGTATCTGCGTGAGATAAACCATGAAAATATAAAAAAACAAAGACATGGCAATCTGTCCGACAACAAATGAGCAGTCGGAGAGCCCGGACGCCCCGGTCTTCACGACCGGGGCGCGGGGATTAGGGAACGGCGTAAAGGCTGACGATGTCGCAGGTGACGTCCCTGCCGGTGAAGGTCAGGCTACCGTCCTCCTCCTGCCTCACGGCATGACGGGCGGAACCGGCGAATTCCAGTCCTTCGGGCAGGGTGATGGAGGCCCGGGTCGCCCCCTCGAAGGGACTCACCAGCAGCATCCGGTACTCCCCGGCGCCGTTGCCGAAGAGCCGATGCTTCAGGGTGCCCTCCTGCACTTCCGCCGTGTACTCCGGCACTTCCGCATCGCTCAGAATATAATCCGCCAGTTCCCGGGTTGCAAGATTGACGCGGCGGAAATCCTCCAGCCGGGACGCCCGGAGATGTTCCTCGCCGGGCTCGGTCACGTCATACATGGAGTAATTCATGATGCCCTTGGCGTTGTTGATGAAAGCCAGGAGATTCTGGGCGAGCATCTCTTCTTCGGTGGGATAACGGAAATTCTGCAACGGTTGTTTGTAAGAGCCCCAGCTCATGATCTGCCCGACCCACCAGTAGGGCACGTTGTAGGAGTGCATCCGCTCCCCCGCCGCCACGGCGTTGCCGAGAGAGGATGCCTGGGCGATCGGATATTCGTCGAAGCCGAAGAGGTCGTTGCAGACCGTGAATTTCGGCAGATTGCCGATTAAATTGAATACGGTAAGAATCGGGTGTTCGGGATCGTTCGCCTTTACGATATCATAGGCCTTGGCGCACCAGGGCAGACCATTCAACTCGGGTTCGTCGGCGATATACCAGGCGAGCAGCGCCGGATGATTGCGCAGACCCCGGGTCAGATGAGCGATGACTTCGTCGGAGCCCTCCACGCCGTCCCAGGAAGTGATGTTGTCCCGCATCGGATTAAACATGATAATGCTCAGGGCCACCTTGAAATCATTTTCCGCACAGTTGTCCAGGGCTTCCGTCAGAGAGGCGAGACATTGTTCGGATTTGTCGTCGATGGAGCACCAGATCGTGTTGTAGGTCAGGGCGCAGTTGAAGCCGGCGGACTTCATCTCCGCCACCGCTTCACGGGAAATACTGGGCGCATAGGCGCCGACGGGAAGGAATTTCTCGCCCTTCACCGAAACAGTCCAGTCCTCATTCACCGTTACCAAATGGGTCTGATCCGTCACGGTCACCGGCAGGGTCTGACGGGCCAGCTCCTCGCCGCTCCGGTCGTCATAGAGCGCGGCGGCGAGCTCGTACTCCCCCTCCGGGAGAGCGGGGAAAATCAGAGTCAGGCTGTAGGGGCCGGTCAGCATGCTGTCCCAGCGCACGACCTCCGCCCCGTCCCGGAGCAGGGAGGCCTCCACCCGCTGATATTCCGGCTCGATGTCACCGTAGAAGGAGTGAAAGACCGCATCTCCGCCCTCGGGCGAAACCTGATTGTGCATGGGAAAAACCTGGCCGATCGACCATTCTCCGGGCATCTCCTCCACGACGATATCGTCATAATACCAGGTGCCGCAGGTGGTCGCCGAGGCGGCGAGCAGAATGATCTGATAACCCGCGGGATCACCGGCGGTGTACTCCACCTCATAATAAGTCCACTCCTGCGGAGCGACCGGACCGACCCAGGTGGCGACCCAGCCGCCGTAGTTACCGCCGCGCCAGCACTCAAGGCCGATCAGAGGTTTGGCCGCATCCCGGTCGGAGCTGGTGGGGGTCCCCTCGCAACGGATCCACCCGCCGACCCGGTAGCGCCGTCCGGGGATCAGCCGGATATTCTCCTGCTTCACCACCGCCCGGGGCTGTTCCATACTCTGCCGGGAGATCCGCAGGGCCGCCGAGCCGTCGCGTCCGGCGCCCTGAACGATTTGGCAGGTGGAATTCAGCTCCATCCAGTTGGCCGTGCCCTCCTCGAATCCGGGATTTTTCACCAGATTGTCGGCGGGCAGGGAGACTCCAGCGGTGAAAAATGACAGAATGATCAAAAATATTCTCATCGTGTTTCCTTTCATCCCGGAATCTCCGGGGGGTATGGCATTGACACAAAGAACCCGGCCGCCGGAACGACAGCCGGGAACTTCTTTCAACTCTCAGAACCAGGGAACCCAGCTGCAGGGATTGCCGTCATAATTAAGTTCGACAAGCTCCGATTCCTTGGTGCCGGCAGCGTGACCGTCCGCAAAGGCGATATTGCTCTTGCCGTTGCCGCGACGGAGCCAACTGCCGTTGATTGCGTGGGATGCGTTAACTTCGGCGCTGGAGCCATGCCAGTAGCCCAGGCTCCCGTTCTCGGGGACGGCAGAGGGAAGCCAGCCAGCTGTGGCTTCGATTCCGGGGTCGCCAAACAGAACAATCTTCGAGGATTGCGTAATCGCGGCGATATTATAAAGGTTCATCCAGCTGTTCATACCATAGCATTGAGTCTGATCGCCGCCTGCGCTGCTGGAGACCGTGACGCACTTGAACACCGCCGGGAAAGGCAGATTGTTATTGGTGTCATACGTAATCTGATCCGCCACGGGGGTGCCGAGCATATAGTATGTAAGTTGCCACGCCCAGGTCTTGCCATGGTCGCCGCCATCAATATCAAGGCAATAGTCATTATTGTCCCCGGCATACATTATGGTCTGGAGACCGAGCTGTTTCAGATTGTTCAGACATTTGGTCTGCTGGGCGGCGGCGCGGGCCTTGCTCAGGGCGGGCAGAAGCATGCTGGCGAGGATGGCGATGATCGCGATCACGACGAGCAGTTCTATCAATGTAAAAATCTTCTTCATCTTACAAACCTTTCGCTGTTTTTCCGTCCCGTTTTTGTTCTTTCGGGACATTGTTTTCAAGACACTCGACACACTTTTCGGAACCGATCCCCATTACTGTCCTGTCACCTCCTTTTCGATTGACGGTTGCGGACTCCGACTTCCCATCTGCACCTCCTTTGTCAACAATTTTTCTCGCAATAATATTTTCTTGCGCAACACTACTTTATCATGCCAATAGGGAAAAGTCAAATGAAAAATGAAATTTTTTGAGAAAATTTTTCCCTTTGGGCTGAAAAATTGATCGAAAAGCCGAAAAAAAACGGAAAATCAGTTGATTTTTATTACTACAGGTGATACCTTAATGAAGTATTACTCCTGAAGCATCGAGGAATCTATGGGACGCAGGGCAAGCGACATCAGCATCTACACCATCGCGGCGGAGCTCGGGGTTTCCGCGTCAACGGTCTCCCGGGTGTTCAACAACAAAACCGGGGTCAGCGAGGACACCCGCCTCCGGGTGGCCGAAGTGTTGCGCAAAAATAAATTCAAGCCCAATTATCCCCGGCAGCAGAAGCAGAAAATCGCGATCATCATCCCCAGCAGCCAGGGCGTCGATCCTTACTCCGCCCGGGTCCTGACCGGCATTTACGGGTATCTGAACCAGTGCGACATCATCGCCGCCACCCTGACCTGCAATCCGGAGGAAAAGGGGACCATCCTGCAGATCGTCCGGGAGCAGCAGTGTTCGGGCATCATCGTCATGCTCCCCGAGCCCTTTATGCCCCAGATGCCGGAACTGGAGAGAAGCAAACTGCCGATCATGCTCATCGACTCCCAGTCCACCTCCCCGCAGATCGGTTTCGTGGACAACGACGCCTGTTCGGCCGGGATGACCATCACCC
Organism: Victivallaceae bacterium; assembly: GCA_045585875.1. Taxonomy (GTDB): domain Bacteria; phylum Verrucomicrobiota; class Lentisphaeria; order Victivallales; family Victivallaceae; genus JAVBQJ01. Next base: position 3,989 of record JAZMZH010000015.1, read on the forward strand.
GTCATCTCCTCGAGCTGGGCCACCGGAAAATCGGATTCATCACCCGCTGGGAGGAGAACCTCAACCACATCCAGCGCTACAGCGGCTACCGAAACGCGATGCTGGAGGCGGGGATCGAACCGCGGCCCGAGTGGTTCCGGACCTGGCGGCACGGCGGCGATTACACCGTCGGAGAGAGCGGCAGCATCCTCTTCCGGGAGATCATCGCGGAAAATCCCGATCTGACGGCCCTGATCGCCGTCAACGAAGAGCTCGCGCTGGGGGCGATGCACGAAGCCATCGCTTCGGGGTTCAAGGTGCCGGAGGACCTCTCCGTAGCCGGGTTTGACACCAGCGTCTATTCGACCTACACCACCCCGTCCCTCACCTCGGTCAGCCACCCGGCCCAGGAGGCCGGTCAAAAGGCCGCGGAGGCCATCGTCGCCTTTCTCAAGGGCGAAACCGCGGGCCGCCTGGTGCGGGAAATCCTGCCGACGCACCTCATCCCCGGCACCTCCACCGGCCCCGTCCCCAAACACCGGTAAGCCCTCCCCGCGCCGCCGCGGCCCGAAGAGGCCATAACAGGCGGAGAGGGGTGCGGAGCCGGACTCACAGCGCCGCATGCCGCCGACCGGTCCGGAGATATGCCGGGCCCCGGGGCGGCGCCGTCGGGAAACTCAGAAATTGTGGCTGACCAGACCGTCCCGGAGCTTCGGTTCAAACCATGTGGATTTCGGGGGCATGATGCTCCCGGCGTCCGCGATGTCCATGAGCTGATCCACGGTGGTGGGAAACATGGAAAAAGCCGCGGAACCGGGGCGGGAATCCACGAGTTTCTCCAATTCGCCGGTGCCGCGGATGCCGCCGACGAATTCGATGCGGTCGCTGGTGCGGGGATCGTCGATGCCCAGCAGGGGCCCCAGCACGTTGTCCTGGAGGATGCTGACGTCGAGACGCTCGGTCACCCCCAGGCGCGAGGGGTCGAAACGGCAGGAGACGGAGTACCATTCGCCCTCGAGATACAGGGCGAATTCGCCGCTCCGCGAGGGCGTTTTGCTCTTGGCGGCGGTGACGACGAACTTCTTTTCCAGCTCGGAGAGAAATTCCGCCGCGCTCATGCCGTTGAGGTCGTGCACGAAGCGGTTGTAGGGCAGGATCGCCAGCTCGTCGGAGGGGAAGGCGCAGGCCAGGAAGTAATTGCACTCCGCGGCGGGGTCCGGGTCATTGCACTCGGCGGCGGTGCGGGCGGCGGCCGCGCTGCGGTGATGTCCGTCGGCGATGTAGAAACAGGGCACCTCCCGGAAGAGGGCGGCGATGCGCTCCGAGGGACCGGCGGCGACCCGGTAGAGGGTGTGGCGGATGCCGTCATCGCTGGTGAAGTCGAAGAGCGGCGCGCTTTTCATCTCTTCGGCGATGGCCCGGGAGAGCCGGGGATCGGGACGGTAGGTGAAAAACGCCGGACCGGTGTGGGAGCGCAGGGTCATGACGTGGCGGGTGCGGTCATCCTCCTTGTCCTGACGGGTTTTCTCATGGCGTTTGATGACGCCGCTGCGGTACTCGGAAGCGGAAGCCACGCCGAATACGCCGGTCTGGGTACGGCCGTTCATGGTCAGCGAATAGACGTAAAAGCACTTTTCCGTCTCCTGAATCAGGGGAGCTTCGGCGATGAGTTTCGCGAAAGCCCGCCTGGCCTGGGCGTAAACGGCGTCGGAATGGATGTCCGTGCCCTCGGGCATGTCGATCTCGGGGCGGGAGACGTGCAGGAAACTCAGGGGATTGCCCTCGGCCATGGCGGCGGCTTCGCGGGAATTGACCACATCGTAGGGGACGGCGGATACTCTGGCTGCGTTTTCAGGCTGGGGACGGAGGGCGGCAAAGGGCAGAAAGGTGGCCATTTTTGAATCCTTAGAGCAGTTGAACGGGTGTTTGAAACCGGCTGGAGGAGACCGTGGAGAATACTGCCGACTCCATGGATTCTCTCCGGCAATAATATACCACCGGCAGGGGATTTTTGCAAACCGCGGACGGCGCGCGGACGGATGATTTCACCGATTTTGTCCGCCGCGGATGAGAAAAGCTCAGGCCGCCCCCGAAACCGTTTCCCGCAAACAGCGGGAGCATACCGCAGAAACCCCGGGGGCGCGCCGCAAAGAGACGCGGCGCAATAATTTAAAGATGCACGCGCCGCAGAACCGCGGGGGAGTTTTCAGGCGCCGAGCTCCTCGAGACGTTTTTTCACGTCCTTGAACTTGGTGTTGTTTTTTATGATCTCCCGGTAGACTTCGACGGCCTTGTCGCGGCGGCCGAGCTGTTCGCAGCAGCAGGCCAATTCATACATGGCCTCGAGCCGGGTGCGGTCCATGCGGAGCATCTCCTCGAGGGCGGCCTCAAAACGGGGGATCGCCTCCTCCGGGCGGTTCATGGCCGCAAGACAGCGGGCGGCGCCGAGATTGCCCACCCAGCGCTTCTGGATGGCGGAGCAGAGCGAATCATACTGCTCCATGGCCTTGTCATATTCGCCGCGCTCAAAATAGAGGTCGGCGAGATCCACCACCAGTCCGAGGTCGTTGGGCATGAGGCGGAGACGCTTCTGAGCGCGGTAGAGACGGAATTCCTCCCGGGCCGCGGTGAATTCCTTAAGCTGGGTCTCGCTGTTTTCGTATGCCTCCGGATTGGTGCGCAGAAGTTCGATATTCCGGTCGAGCTTGGCGATGTAGGCTTTTTCGATCAGTTTGTCGAGTTTGGCGTCGGGGCGGCCGAGATTTTTAAGCACGAGTTCGAGTTCGTGAGCGGCGGCATCGTACTCGCCGGCGACCATATAGGCGTTTGCCAGCTTGCGCCGCACGTCCATGGAATCCTTTTCGGCAAGCTGGCGGTTGAATTTTTCGATGAGGATCTTGGCCTGAGCGGCGTCGCGGATGATGCCGCCCTCCAGTTGGAGGGTGAGGGACTCCTGATCGGCATTGTCGGGACGGCGGCTTTTCTCCTTGCCGGAGGCTTTTGTGGCCTGCGTCAGGCGCTCCTTGTACTCCTGATTTTCAGGATGGCCGCTGACGAATTTCTGATAGAGCTTCACCACGTCTTCCAGCCGGTTCTGCCGCCGGTACAACTCCGCGAGCCGGTCGGCGTACGCGATGGAGGAGGTGAAATCCACCAGAAACTCCAGTGTTTCCGCGGCGATGAAATCGGCCCCGGCCTTTTCCGCCGCCTCGAGGAGGATTTTAAGCACCTCCACATTCTGCAGACAGAAAGCCAGTTCGGCCTCGCACATGGACATGGCCTTTACGGGATCGGATGCGACGGCCTTGCGGATGGAGCCGAGCTTGAACACATTGCGCAGGCCGACCATTTTCGGTCCGCCGGTCCGGAGCTGCTCCATTTCCAGCTCGCGGAGTCTGGTTCTGGCCTCGGCAAAAGCCGGAGCCTTTTGCACGACTCCGGTCAGAGATTTGACCGCATACAGAATATCGCCGCGTTTGGCGGCTTCGTTCGCCCGATCATAAAAATCTCGCAATGCGGGAGATACGTCATTGAGATGTCGGATTTCCATAACCTCTTTCTTCTCTTTTCAACCGGCTCACTCCCCGGTGAACCCTGACCATAATAACGGTAATATACCACACTTTCCGAATATTTCAAGGGCAAAATTTATCCATCCGCGACACTTCCCGGCATTTGCAATATCCGCAGGCGGTGTTATATTATGAAACAAGGAGTTATCCGGACCATGCAGAAAGAAAAGCATCATTATCAATATCAATTCATATACACCGACGACGGTCGCCGTCTGGTCTGTCCGTCGTGCTCGGCATTGCTGGTCAGCGCCGATGTGGAGATGTTCCCCCGGTGCCCCTACTGCAACGCCCAGCTGGAACGGACGCCGGAATTCGATGATTTCACCCTAGACGGACTGGTCCGCCACTGGCAGCGGAACTGCTTCGGCCTCGGCAACGGACACTGAGATGGGATCTGCGGGCATGAACTGGCGGAAGCTCCTGACTTCGCGCCGTCTCGGAGAAAAGGGAGCGGAGAGCGTGACCTGGGGGCGGTCGCCCTTTCAGCAGGATTTCGACCGGGTGGTGTTCGCGTCGGCCTTTCGCAAACTCGGGGACAAGACCCAG
>JAZMZH010000016.1:0-4133 GCA_045585875.1 Victivallaceae bacterium
GACGGCCGTCTGGTGGCGGGCAGCACCGTCACCGTCACCCTCTCCAAGCGCAAGGGCGTCACGGTCCCGGCGATCCCCCTTTCCGCCGTGCTTCTGGATCGCGGCGGAGCCGCGGTCTACGTCGTAAATGCCGACGGCAATGCCGAGAAGCGCCGCATCACCCTCGGCGCCATCGCCGGAGGTTTGCAGACGGTCTCCTCCGGACTGCAGCCCGGCGAAACCATCGTGATCAACGGCACCCATAAGGTGACGGAGGGCTGCAAGGTGATCCCGTCCGCCGCCGCCAGAGCCGCCGCCGGAGCCGCCGGCAAGGAGAACTGAGCGATGTTTTCAAGGATCTTCATCGAGCGGCCCCGTCTGGCCATCGTCATAAGCATCGTGCTGGTGCTCTCGGGATTGATCAGTCTCAGCAAACTGCCGGTGGAGGAGTATCCCGACATCGCGCCGCCGTCGCTCCACGTCAGCGCCGTCTACACCGGCGCCAGCGGCGACGTCGTGGCCCAGACCGTCGCCATCCCCATTGAAGACGCCATCAACGGAGTGGAGGATCTGCTCTACTACTCCAGCGACTGCGACAACTCCGGTTCCTACCGCTGCCAGGTCACCTTTAAGAGCGGTACCGACACCGACATCGCGCTGGTGAATCTCCAGAACGCGGTGAAACGCGCCGAGCCCAAGCTGCCTGACGAAGTGAAAAAGGTCGGCGTGGAGGTGAACAAGCGCGGCGGCGACATCCTCTGCGTCCTCGTCTTTCTCACCGACGGCACCAAGCTGGACGAGATGGAGCTGAACAATTACGTGGACGCCAACATCAAGGACGCCATCGCCCGACTGGACGGCGTCTCCACCGCCGATGTGATGTCCCTCCGGGAGTATGCCATGCGGATTTGGCTGGACCCCATGCGCATGGCCGGTCTGGCCATCTCCACCGGCGAAATCACTTCCGCCATCGCTTCGCAGAATATTCAGGCCGCCGCCGGCAGCATCGGCAGCGAAAACAGCAACGAATTTGTCAGTTACAAGCTCAACGTCCAGGGCCGTCTCAAGAGCCCCGAGGAGTTTGAAAAAATCATCATCCGCCACGAAGCCGACGGCAGCGTGGTCCGGCTGGGCGACGTCGCCAGGGTGGAGATCGGTTCCAGCACCTATGCGGGCAAGAGCGTGTTCAACGATCAGGAAGTCGTGGCCATGGCGGTCTACCGGACTCCTGAAGCCAACGCCATCGCCACGGTTGACGCGGTCAAGGCCGAGTTGGAAGCCTGGAAGGAACGTTTCCCGGCCGGGGTTTCCTACGCTGTTGCCTACGATCCCACCGAATTCATCAACGTGACGCTGCGTGAGATCGTCATCACGCTTTTGTGCGCTCTGGCGCTGGTGGTGCTGATCACCTGGATCTTCCTTCAGGACTGGCGGGCGACGCTGATCCCGTCCATCGCCATCCCGGTGGCCATGGTGAGCACCTTCACATTTATGCTGGCGCTGGGGTACAGCATCAACGTACTGACCATGTTCGGCCTGATCCTGGTGGTGGGGTCCCTCTGCGACGACGCCATCGTGGTGGTGGAAAACTGCCAGTCGCTGATGGAGCGGGAGGGCCTGTCGCCCCGGGAAGCGGCCATGAAGTGCATGCGGCAGATCACCGGCGCGATCATTTCCACGACGCTGGTGACGGTGGCCTGCTATGCGCCGCTGGCCTTTTACGGCGGCATGGTGGGCACGATCTACATGCAGTTCGCGGTGACCATGTGTATTTCGCTGTGTCTCTCCACCTTCGTGGCGATGACCCTGAGTCCGACGCTGTGCGCCATACTGCTGCGGAAGCCGGACGGCAGGACGCCGTTTATATTCCGGCCCTTCAACATGCTGCTGGACTTCAGCCGCAAAATCTACTCATTTTTCGCCGGGACGCTGGTAAAGAGCGCGCTGCTGACGATGGTGCTTATGGCGGCGGCCGGGGGACTGATCTACTACATGTTCTCCCGCACCCAGTCCAGCTTCCTGCCCGAGGAGGACAAGGGCGTCATCATGTGCAACATCGAACTGCCCAGCGGGGCTTCGGTGGTGCGCACCAACGCGGTGCTGGAGCAATTCTCCCAGGCGATCAAGGGGCTGCCGGGGATTCGTTCGGTGATCGAGATCTCCGGATTCAGTCTGATGTCGGGCAGCGGCGAAAACGTCGGCATGGCGATTCTGGCTCTGGAGCACTGGGATCAGCGCACCACGCCGGAAACTCAGATCGACGCGATCATCATGGAGGTGATGAAGCGGGTCTCGACCATCGCCGACGCCAGGATCGTCTGCTTCAAGCCCCCGGCGATCATGGGCCTGGGCCTGGCCGGCGGCGCGTCGTGCTATCTCTGCGGCATCGGCGATGTGGACGCGGTGGAGCTCTCGGATCTGGTGAAGCGTTTCTCCATACAGATGATGATGAATCCTCTCGTGCAGTACACCATGAGTCCCTACAACGCGGACACGCCCCAGCTCTATCTGGACATCGACCGTGAAAAGGCGGAGACCTTCGGCGTGGCCACCAGCAGCATCTACAGTTCGCTGCAGAGCAAGCTGGCCAGTTTCTACGTCAACGACTTCACCCTGTACGGCAACAACTACAAGGTGCAGATACAGTCCACCGCGGACTACCGTTCGACGGTGAACGACATCGCGGAGATCCAGGTGAAGAACGACGCCGGCGAAATGGTGCCTCTCAGCGCCTTCGGGCGTCTGGAGTACACGGTCGGGCCGCGTCAGATCTCGCGGTTCAACAAAATGACCGCCGCCTCGATCAACGCTCAGGGCAATCCCGGCGTCAGCAGCGCCGATCTCTTCAAAGTGCTGGAGAGTTTTGAACTGCCCGAGGGATACAGCCTGGAGTGGACCGGCCTGAGCTATCAGGAAAAGCAGAATCAGGGACAGCTGGTCTCGCTGATGAGCCTGGCGCTGATTTTCGCCTACCTCTTCCTGGTGGCGCAGTATGAGAGCTGGACGATCCCGCTGCCGGTGATGTTCGCGGTGGGTTTCGCGGTGCTGGGGGCGCTGTGCGGCCTCAAGATCGCCAACGAGCCGCTGAGCATCTACGCCCAGCTGGGCATGGTCATGCTCATCGGCCTGTCGGCCAAAAACGCCATTCTGATGGTGGAATTTTCCAAGCAGGAGCGGGAGAGCGGCAAGGGCATCCTCGAAGCGGCCATGAGCGGCGCCAATCTGCGTTACCGCGCCGTGCTGATGACGGCATGGAGCTTCCTTTTCGGCGTGTTTCCGCTGGTCATCGCCACCGGTGCGGGTTCGGGCAGCCGCCGGGCCATCGGGATCACCACTTTCAGCGGGATGCTGCTGGCGACCCTGGTGGGAATCATGTTCACTCCGGCGCTGTACGCGCTGTTTCAGCGGGTGCGCGAGTTTGTGAAAAAGCGCATCCTGCACATGAGAACCAGCGTCGAAGTGGCCGAGGAGCTGCGCCGCTTAAGGGAAAAGTCGGAGAAATAGCCTCCCGTAAGACGGCATGGGATCGGACGCCGTCCCGGAGCGCAGGCTCGGGGACGGCGTTTTTCGTGCGGGTAAGACCGGTTGCTCCCGCCGCGTATTCGCATGAAAACGGCAAGGGAATGGCGAACCTCGCGGCTCAACGCCGGGGATGGGGGTCTTCAGCCCGTTCCGCCATCCATTTGCGCCCGAAGAGATCGCCCGGAGAAAAGACTGCTCCCGGAGCCCCCGTCCGGGCGCAAAACTCCCACCGTCATTGCAGCGGGCGCATGAAAAAAGCACGCCCGGGGACATTCCACAAAAGAAAAGCCCAACGGGCGCATGAAAAGAGCCCGCCCGGGGACATTCACCAAAAGAAAAGCCCAACGGGCGCATGAAAAAAGCACGCCCGGGGACATTCACCAAAAGAAAAGCCCAACGGGCGCATGACAAAAGCCTGCCCCGGGACGTTCACCAAAAGAAAGGCCCAACGGGCGCATGACAAAAGCCTGCCCCGGGACGTTCACCAAAAGAAAAGCCCAACGGGCTCATGAAAAAAGCCCGCCCGGGGACATTCACCAAAAGAAAAGCCCAACGGGCGCATGACAAAAGCCTGCCCCGGGACATTCACCAAAAGAAAAGCCCAGCGGGCGCATGACAAAAGCCTGCCCCGG
>JAZMZH010000017.1:0-6294 GCA_045585875.1 Victivallaceae bacterium
TGCCGCCGGGGCCGAGCGGGCGGACGCCGGGCTCACGCCCGGGATTGGCGGCGCGCCACCGTCCCAGCTGCTCTTCGATCCACCCTCCCGAGGAGGAAAGAAACTCCCGGATCCGGCCGTCGGCGGCCGCGGCGGGGGCGAGCACTTCAAAGACGCCGTCGGGATTCATCCTCAGCACCATGCGGCGGCGGCGCGGGGATCGGGTGATGGTCAGTTCAGCAGGAATTTCAGATCCTCCATGGTCAGTTCGCCGGAACCGGACGCGGGGTTTTCGATGAGGCCGTCGAAGATGTCCTGTTTCCGTTTCTGCAATTCCAGAATCCGCTCCTCGATGGAATCCTTCACCACCAGCTTGACGCTGGTGACCTGTCTGGTCTGACCGATGCGGTGGGTGCGGTCGGCCGCCTGATTTTCCACCGCCGGATTCCACCAGGGATCGTAGATGATGACCCGGTCGGCCGAGGTCAGATTCAGTCCGGAGCCTCCGGCCTTTATGCTCAGCAGAAAGATGGGGATGTCGCTGTTGTTGTTAAAGGCGTCCACATGTTCGAAACGGTTTCGGGTGGCTCCGTCGAGGTATTCGTAAGGGATGCCGGCGCCGTCCAGATGCTCCCGGATCAGCGCGAGCAGACTGGTGAACTGACTGAAAAGCAGCATCCGGTGACGGCTGTCGATATTCTCCATGATGAGCTCCCGGGCCAGCTCCATCTTGGCCGAGGGGCACCCGTCTCCGGCGTTGTCCGGCAGCAGCGCCGGGTCGCAGCACAGCTGCCGGAGGCGCAGCAGTTCGGTGAAGATCATCATCCGGGACTGAGCCTGATCCGGCTCCTCTTCCGCCTGGGCGAGGCGTCCCCTGGCCCGGGTGAGCATGGAATCGTAGAGGCGGCGCTGCACCGGGTCCATCTCGCAGAAGAGGATGACTTCGGATTTTTCCGGCAGTTCGGCGGCCACCAGTTTTTTGGTGCGCCGCTTGATGAAAGGCGCGATGCGTCCGGCCAGCTCGTCCCGCATCATCGCGTCCTCGCGGACGTTGCCGTAACGCTTTTGAAACGCCGGCAGGGTCCCCAGGATGCCGGGGTGGAGAAAATCGAAGATGCTCCAGAGATCGTCCGCGGAATTTTCCAGCGGGGTGCCGGTGAGGACGATCCGGTGGGCGGAGCGGATCGCCTTGCAGCTGTGGGCGTTGGCGGTGCCGGGATTCTTGATGTGCTGGGCCTCGTCCAGGATCAGGACGCTGAAGCGGTGCTTTTTAAGCGTGTTTTCCTCTCTTCTGGCGATGGCGTAGGAGAGGATCAGGAGATCGTGCTCCTCCATCCTGTCCCAGACCCCGCGGGCGGATCCGGCGAGGACGCCGACCTTGAAGTCGGGGACGAACCTCTCCGCCTCCCGCCGCCAGTTCTCCAGCAGGCTGGCCGGCGCGATGACCAGCGCGGGATCGTCGCCCCGGCGGCGCATCCCCGCCAGCATGGCCAACACCTGCACGGTCTTGCCCAGCCCCATCTCATCGGCCAGGATCACATTGAATCCGGCGTTCATCCGGTCGGCAAGCCAGCGCACACCCTCGATCTGATAGGCGCGGAGCTCGCCCCGGAAGCGTCCTGCGAAATCCCGGAAATCCGCGGCATTCCGACTCCGGTCCGGCGCGCAGGCGTAGAGTTCCGGCGGCACCGCGCCGGGAATCCGTGAAGCCAGAAAGAGAAAGAAAGGCACGGAGTGCCCGGCGATGGTCCAGTGATCGCCCTTTTCTCCGGAATTCTTGAGGATGCCGGAGCGGAGCAGCCGGGCCAGGGGATCGCCGATCCTGAGAATATTTCCGGCGGCGGCGATGTAGCGCCGGTTCTGCTTCAGAGCGGAATTCACCGCGTACGGATCCACGGTCTCCTCCCCGCAGCTCATGCGGTATGCCACCGTCACGCCGTTCTCATCGGAAACCGGGTCCGTGATCTCCAACGCCACCTCCGGGACTCCGGAGCCGCCCCGGGTGATCCCGGCCAGAGAGCCGGAGAGGGCGACGTCGCGTCTGCCGACGAACGTGGGAAGCATCCGATCCAGAAAGACGCCGATTTTTTCCAGTCCGTGCAAAGCCAGGATGCCGTTTCCGGCGCGGATCAGACCGAACATGGACAGCTGGTCGGTGAACGACCTCTCGAAAAGATCGTTGCGCAGGAAAAATGCGCCGTTTTTCACTCCCAGCCTTTCGTCGTTGGCCGGATATTTGCCGCCGGAATAGATGAAGGACGGACGCAGAAGCATGGTGGAGGAGTCCGGGAATTCACACTCCAGCAAAATCGTCGGCCGGGGAGATTCCAGTTTCAGCGTCCCGGTCTCGCAGACCGGGAGGGGCAGCCGCTCCGGCTCCGGGGTGCCCTCCGACGCCGACGTCAGGTGGTATTCGCCGACCCGGAAGAAGTTCCGCAGCCAGTTCACATCCGCGGTCGCCGGGATCCACCAGTATTCGCCGGCTCTGCCGATCCAGCATCCGCACTTGCCGGTGATGACCTTGGCGGATTTAATGGGCAGCACCGCCCCGCCGACCCGGATGCCCGGGGAATAGACCCGTCCCGACCCCTCGCCGGAAGCAATGACCACCGCCTCCGCCGGAGTACGATGGATGACGAGCCGCTGATTGGAACGGACGAAGTGCTCGAACCCGATGAGGGCGTGAAAAAGTTCCGCGGTCTGTTCGCTGTTCAGGGATATCCGGGAATTGTCCGCCTCTCCGTTCATGGCGAGGAAGCGTATGATCTGCCGGTCCTGGAGGGAAAATTGCGAAAGCTCCACCGCCGCGGAAAGCGTTTTGTCGAAATGCAGCGCCCGGAGGTTGCCCAGATTTCCGAGATACTCCCTTTTGCCGCAGCGGATGCGCACATCCAGTATGGTGTTTTCCCACCTGGTGGGCAGGTGGGGAAAAGCGCTCTCGGCGGTGATGTGAATCTGCGCCGGTTTCTGTTTCTGTGCGTTTTCCACCGCCATGGTCTCCCATGATTCAAATTTCAGACTGCCGCAGTAGCTGGCATCCGTCTCCACCGGGGCGGGCAGAGGCGCCGGGCGGAATCTGCCGCCGTACATGAGCGCCGCCACGGCGTGTTCGCATATCGGAGTGCCGGCGCATCCGCAGTCGCAGTCCGCCGAGGGCGGTTCGCCGGTGCGGACCCGGGTGGCGAAGTGCCGTCCTTTTTCGCCGAACACGGCGTTCACGCCGCCGTCGGCATCCCTCCATGCGCCAAGCAGACAATCATTTTTCAGCAGCTGTTTGGCATTTCTGACCGCCTCATGAGACGACGATACGGCCAGACGCTCCTCAAAAGAAAGACTCTTACCCACAATGACCTCCTCATTTTCACCGGGTTGCTCCTCCTCGAGGGAAAGTCCCTCGCCATAAAATATCACCGGAAGAGGGTTTTTGCAAGTTAACATGGACCGCAAAGTTGAAAAATCCCGGACTCCGTGATATATTAAAGAGAAGGTATTTCGCGCAAAGCATGAATTTCGATGAATTCGGAGAGAATTTTGATACATAAGTTTTTCAGGAGCCCCTGTTTCCCGGCTCTGACCGCCCTGGTGCTGGCATTGGGGATGGTCTGGCTGACGGAATTTCCGGACAGGGATGTATTCTCCCGATACGCACCCATGGCCGAAGCCGCCGCGGCGGGAGATTGGAAATTCGCCTTTCATCCCCGGGTGCCGTTTCTCTTTCCGCTGCTGGGGGGATTTTTCACCTTTCTCACCGGGAGCAACGGTTTCACCGGATGCAAAATAGCCGGCGCCGTGTGTTTCGCGCTGACGGTGTTCCCGCTGTGGGGGATATTCCGCAAAGTCTTCGATCAGAGGACGGCTCTCTGGGGCACGATGCTCTACGCCCTGTGCAGTTCATGGCTGAAAGAGACCTCATCCGGCAACCGCGAGAGCGCCAAGATGCTTTTTTTCATGATCGGAGTCTATGCCCTGATCAGCCTGTGGCAGGAAAGGCGGCGCCTGAAATATTATCTCATGCTGGGAGCCGCCGCGGCCGCCATGAGTCTGGTGCGGGACGACGCGCTGCTGGTGGGATGTCTGATGGGAGTGGCAGCGCTGTTTTTCGAATTTTTCGGTCTGCGCCGCTTCCCCTGGCGGACGCTTCTGGCCGCGCTGACAGGTCTGGCGGTGCTGCTGCCGGGACTGGCGACCACCTACGCCGTCACCGGGTATCCGGCGCTGAGCGTAAGATTTCTCAATGTGTCCAGGGCGATTTTCCCGGAGGATGCTTTCGGGAGGGTGCCGGGGATGCTGCCCCGCTCCTGGGAGCGGCCTGCGCCGGAAGAAACCGCCGGAGACGCGGCCGGGACGGAGGCCGGAACCATCGAAGCCGGAGGAAACGTGCCGGAGATGGTCCAATGGCTTGAACCGCCCCGGGAAATTCTGCCGGAACACATCACCGAACCGCCGTTTTCGTGGAAACGCATCGCGGATTTCATCGAGGCCATCCTCCGCGGGAGCTGCTTTTTCTTCGCCATCCCCGCGCTGGCGGTGCTGGCGGTGCGCTGCCGGAAAAAGCGTTTCGGGACCGAAGAGGCGATCCTTGCCGGAGTTTTCGCGGGGCATACGCTGGCGATCGTGCTCCAGGTGCTGATCGCCGACGGCTATCTGTACGTTTCACGGCGCTATCTGCTGCCGGCAACGCCTCTGCTCTTCGGCTGGACGGCGCTGTTCTGCATCGGAGTAATGGAATGGATCAAAACCCGTTTCCCGGGGCGCGCCGGGGAACGGCTCTGGCGGGGCGCGGCGGTCGCCGCGGTCGTTGCGCTGCTGGCCAACGCGGCCGACGGTCAGCTGGGCAAGCGCTTCGGAGAAAAGGAGCGCTTCGAGCGGGAAACCATCAGGAAATGGTCCGAAGCCATCCGCGCCGGCTACAACGGCGTCCCGACCCGGGAGAATGCGAAGCTGTGGCTTGAGTGCTATATGAGCTACCGGCGGCCGGTGGTGGTATGCCACGTCCTGCCGGAGCTGGGGTATCTGGCGGGCGGAGAAAGTTTCCCGACGACGCTGAGCGACGCGATTCTGCGGGGCTTCGATCCGGATTTCGCAGTGGAGCCGGTACTCCCGGACGAGGCGCCGGAGGTGCCGGAAAATTACACGATCTGGAAAACCGCCGGAAACGGCAGGATCCGGCTGCTGCTGCTCGCCAAGAAAGGTGTCCTGAAGTGAGAGAGGCCAGAGTAAGAATTTCGGCTCTGATTTTTTCGGATGTTCTTACCATGTCGGCGGTGATTTTCATAGTGGCCGCGATCTACAAAGCCATGGGCGGAGACTATTATCTCAGCAATTATCTGCGGCTCTGGCCGCTGCCGGTGCTTTTCGTGCTGCTCGCCTCCATGAGCAGACTTTATCACGGCAACATCGCCTACCCGGGGGTGGGTCTGCCGCGGGTGGAGGAGTTCCGGAGGATCTTTTATGTGGACACTTTTTCCTTTATGGTGTGTTTCGCCTATCTGGCGCTGTCCCGGCGGAACGAGGAATTTTCCCGGGTGGTGCTGCTGGTCAGCTGGGCTCTAGGCGCTTTTCTGATGCCGATAGCCCGTCAGATCGTGCGCAAACTGATGAAAAAACTCGACATCGGCCAGATGCCGGCCCTCATCGCCGGAGGCGGCGTCGCCGGACAGAAGCTGGCCGACGAACTGGCCCGTGGCACCTATTACGGATTCAAACCGGTGGGATTCGTCGACGACCGCAAGGTTCCGGGGCGGATCGGCACCCTGGCCCAGGCGGTGGCCATCGGGCGGCGCATGAGAGTGAAGACCATCTTCGTCTGCCTGCCGCCCAAGGTGCTCAACAACTATATGCCCAGGCTGATGCGGCATTTCTTTCACGTCTCGGTGATGGTGGATAAGGACGGCATACCCATATCCTGGGCCTATCCGGTGGACATCTCCGGCATGGCCGGGATGGAATTCAGCAATCAGCTGCAGCTCCCGGGGCCGAGGATCTTCAAGGCGGTAAGCGAGATTGTCTTTGCGGTGCTGTGCGTGATCCTGGCCTCGCCGCTGTTTCTGCTGCTGGCGGTGGCGGTGAAATTCTCCGGCAAGGGTCCGGTGCTCTACAAGGCCCGGCGTCTGGGGCGCTACGGCAAGCCCATCGAAGTCTGGAAATTCCGGACCATGGTGGCCGACGCCGACAGCCGCCTCGCCCGGATGCTGGCGGAAAATCCCCGCATGGCCAAGGAATGGGAAGCCAAGTTCAAACTGGACAACGATCCCCGGATCACCCCTCTGGGCCGCTATCTGCGCAAAACCAGCCTGGACGAACTGCCCCAGCTCT
>JAZMZH010000018.1:0-8227 GCA_045585875.1 Victivallaceae bacterium
TGATGACTCCATCGCCGATCCGGGCTCCGGGATTCACGATGCCGCCCGCCGCCACGACGCACCCCCGGCCGATCACTGCGTCCGAGGCAACTGTCGCCCGGGGATGGAGCAGCACAGCCATCCGCCCCCCGGACGAGACGATCTGCTCCTGAATTCTCCGCCGCACTGCCGAATTGCCGATGGCTACGATGAATTCGCTTCCGTCAAGGTATTTCACGAAATCTCCGCATGATCCGAGCCTTGGAGCAGGGAAATTCCCGCTGGGCAAATCGTCCAGAAAAGCGATCTCGGCATACCCGTTGAGCCGTGCCGCGTCGGCCACCACCCGGCCATGTCCGCCGCCGCCGATAATGATAAGCCGGTTCACGACGCCTTGCGCTCCCCTTTGAATTCCTCCATCGTGGCGGAGGTGGCGGACGTGATTCCGGAACGGCGGAAAACCGCCGTTACAGTCCTTAACACGATTCCGATGTCCAGCCGCGCCGAAACATGCCGGACGTAATAGAGGTCGAAATCAAATTTCTCCTCCCAGCTGATGGCGTTGCGGCCGTGCACTTGGGCATAGCCGGTGAGCCCGGGGCGGACGTCGTGGCGCCGGTGCTGCTCCGCACTGTAGAGGGGCAGATATTTGATCAGCAGCGGTCGGGGCCCGACGATGGACATGTTTCCCGCGATGATGTTGAAGAGTTCCGGCAGTTCGTCCAAGCTCGTGGAACGGAGAAATTTCCCGTACCCGGTAAGACGCTCCTCATCCGGGAGGAGATTTCCGTCCCGATCTCTGGCAAGGGTCATGGTGCGGAATTTGATCAGACGGAAAATCTTCTCATTCCGCCCCGGACGCTCCTGAGTGAAAAAGGGATTTCCCCGCATCATCACCGCTCCCAGCGCCGTCATGGTCAGCAGTACCGGAGAGAGCGCAGCCACCGCCAGCAGCGAGAGCGTAAAATCCAGAAAAGGTTTGAAAAATTTCGCGTACATTCCCGAAAAATGGCTCAGCGGAAACAGGATTTTACGATTTCAATAATCCGATCCTGATCTTCCGGGAGCATCTTGTTGTCGCTGGGCAGGCACAGGCCGCGGGTGAAAATATCCATCCCCGCGTCCCGGACGCCCCCCGCGATATAGGCATTGGTCCGGGCCCGGCCGGATCCATCCCGGGTCATGAAGCCGTTCATGCGGAAAATCGGCTGCATGTGCATGGGCTTCCAGATCGGACGTCCCTCGGCATTGAAGCGCAGCAGCGTCTCCAGAATTTCGGTGGGGCAGCTTTTCCCCTTTTCCGGGCGGTAAAGCGCCTCGCGCTCGCCCCGCACCTGTGGGCACATGGCCGACGGGTCGATCAGGAGGCAGGAGAGCCAGTAGTTGGGTTCGGAATTCGCCGCGTCAAAGGGATTCATGGTCACCGGCAGATCCCGGAATCCCTCGCGGTAGCGCTCGTAGATGGCCTTTTTCTGCCCGATGTGTTCCCGCAGATGGGGCAGCTGCCCCCGGACCACCCCGGCGATGACATTGCTCATCCGGTAGTTGTAGCCGATCTCCTCGTGCTGGTACCAGGGAGCATCCTCCCGGCTTTGAGTGGACCATTTGCGCACCTTTTCCGCCCGGGAGCGGTCATCGGTGATCAGCATGCCGCCGGAGGAGCCGGTGATGATCTTGTTGCCGTTGAAGCTGATGACGCTGATGTCGCCGAAGGTGCCGGTCTGCCGTCCGCGGCAGGTGGCGCCGAGGCTCTCGGCGGCGTCCTCGACCACCAGCGCCTCGTGCTTATGGGCGATGGCGCAGATTTCATCCAGACGGCCGGGAACTCCGTAAAGGTTGGCCACCACCACCACTTTGACTTCGGGATGGATTTCAAAGGCCTTTTCCAGAGCCGCCGGGTCCATGTTCCAAGTGTCGTACTCGGTGTCGATAAAGACCGGAACCCCGCCCTCGTAAACCACCGGATTCACCGTGGCGGAAAAGGTGACGTCGCTGCAGAACACCTTGTCTCCGGGGCGGATTCCGGCCAGTTTCATGGCACAGTGGAGCGCCGCAGTGCCCGCGGAAAGCGCCACTGCGTGGTGTCCTCCCAGCAGTTCGCTCACCTGACGCTCGACTTCGTTGATGTTTTCCCCAACTGTGGACATCCAGTTGGTACGGTAAGCGCGGGTGACATACTCCAGCTCTTCGCCGTGCATGGTGGGAGACGAGAGATAGATCCGGTGGGAAAAAGGTTTGAATTCAGAATCAGATTGAAAAGCCATTTGCTGCCGCCTTTATTTTTTCGGCTGGTAGGTCGGTACCAGTTTTTTGACGATTTCCAGAATCTCCTCGGGCTGGTCGTAGGAGGCCTGATACAGGATCAGCAGGGATTTCATCAGTTCGCCGATGTCGAAATCCAGAGGCCGCGCCACATGAATGAGCTTGTTGGCGGTGCGGACCATGCCCTCTTCGGCCATGAGTTTCTCTTCGTAAAGTTTTTCGCCGGGACGCAGACCGGTGTATTCGATTTTGATGTCCTCGTCGGGCTTGTACCCGCAGAGCTTGATGAAGTTCCTCGCCAGAGTGTCGATCTTCACCGGTTCGCCCATGTCCAGCACGAATATCTCGCCGCCTTTGGCGAAGGTTTCCGCCTGGAGCACCAGGCTCACCGCCTCCGGGATGGTCATGAAGTAGCGGATGATGTCCGGATGGGTCACCGTCAGCGGCCCGCCCGCCTCCAGCTGCTTGCGGAAAAGCGGGATCACCGATCCGTTGCTGCCCAGCACGTTGCCGAAACGCACCGCCACGAATTCGGTTTCGCTCCGCTCCAGCCCCTCCCGGGCAAAGATTTCGTGGCTGTCCCCGTGACGGCGGATGTCCGGCAGCAGATCAAAAGCCTTTTCCGAACGGATCTGATTCATGGCCTGGATGACCATCTCGCAGAGGCGCTTGCTCGCGCCCATGATGTTGGTGGGATTCACCGCCTTGTCGGTGGAGATCAGCACGAAGCGGCGGCAGCCGAAGCACATGGCGGCATAGGCGGTCTTGTAGGTGCCCAGCACATTGTTCTTGATGGATTCGCAGGGGCTGGCCTCCATCAGGGGGACGTGCTTGTGGGCGGCGGCGTGAAAGACGATTTCCGGACGGTACTGCCGGAACACCTGCATGATGCGCATGGTGTCCCGCACCGAGCCGATGAGCACGGTCAGATTCAGCCCGGGGCAGGCGCGTTTCAGCTCCTGCTCGATGTCGTAGGCGTTGTTTTCGTAGACGTCGAAGATGATCAGGTGTTTGGGATTGTGGGAGGCGATCTGCCGGCAGAGTTCGCTGCCGATGGAGCCGCCGCCGCCGGTGACGAGCACGGTGCGCCCGCTCAGACTTTTCAGAATATCCTCGGTGTTCACCCGGATGGGATCGCGCCCCAGAAGATCCTCGATGGCCACGTCCTTCATCTTGGCCAGACTGACCTCTCCGTTGACCAGCTGCTCGATGCCGGGGAGGATCATGAGCTTGCAGCCGCTCTCCTTGCAGATCTCCAGAATTTCCTTCTTGTCCTTCACCGGGATGCTGGGAATGGCGAAAAGAATTTCCTCAATGCGGTATTTCTTCACATTTTCGAGGATGTCGTCCTTGCCGCCGACGATGGGGATGCCCTCCAGCGTGCAGTTGCGCTTGGCCGGATTGTCGTCGATGATGCAGCAGATTTTCACATTGGCGTCGGAGTTGTAGAAGATGTCCCGGAGAATGATCTGTCCCGCGGCTCCGGCGCCGATGAGCATGCCCCGTTTGCGGGTGTCATGAGCGTGATCGCTGAGGTAACGGCGGTACATGCGCAGCAGGATGCGGTAGGAGAAGCGGATCGGGAGCACCAGGGTGAACTGCAGCCAGCCGCCGAGGATGAAATAAGAGACGGGCAGTCGTCCGATGGGCAGGATCTGCATCACCACGAAATATCCGCCTATGGAACTCAGCACCGTAAATCCGAACTTGTAAAGCTCATGATAACTGACCAGCCTCCAGATGCTGTTGTACATCTTTGCCCGCCAGTAGAGCAACAGGCAGACGGGAATGAATACGGGGATGGAGTCCTGATACACCTCAAGCCAGGCATGATGGATATTTCCCACCATGAACCCGCATCGAATGAACAGGGCCAGCCAGTAGGCTCCGGCGATTGCGGCAACATCAAAGATTGCCAGCAGGACGGAAATAATCCGGTGCCGGAGACGGGATTGGGAAAATCTTTTCATCTTTTTAAGAATTATTTGAGGTGTTTAATGTACCATTCGGCGGCCGACCGCAGGCCGTCGCCAACGCTGACCCCGGGGGTGTAGCCGAGAAGTTTCCTGGCTTTTTCGATGCCGGCCAGACTGTGGGGAATATCTCCGGTCCGGGGAGCGCCGTATCGCGGCGCAATCACTGCGATGGCCGAATCGAATTTGCCGAGACAGGCCCGCAGAGCAGTGAAGAGTTCGTTGATGGTTGTGCTCATGCCGCAGGCTATATTGTAGACCTGATTCAGAGCGTTGGGGTTATCCGTGCTCATCGCCAGAAGATTGGCCTGAATGACATTGTCGATGTAGGTGAAATCCCGACTGCAGGAGCCGTCGCCGTTGATGACCGGGGACTCATGCCTGATGAGAGCGTCGGCAAATTTCGGAATCACCGCCGCATATGCTCCGGAAGGATCCTGGCGGCGCCCGAAGACATTGAAGTAACGCAGCCCGATGGCGTCGATCCCGTAAAGATCGTGGAAGTTTCCGGCATAAAGTTCATTGACATACTTGGTGACGGCATAGGGTGCAAGAGGCTTGCCGATCCGTTCTTCGATCTTGGGCTGCTCTCTGCTGTCCCCGTAAACCGAGGAACTTGAGGCGTAGACAAAGCGTTTGACTCCGACTTCGACGGCCGCGTAAAGCATATTGACGAAGCCGAGGATGTTCACCGCCGTGCCGGTCATGGGATCCTCAATGCTTCTGGAGACGCTTCCCAAAGCGGCCTCATGAAATATGAACTCTTTTTCGGCGGCCGCCCTCCGGCATGTGTCCATATCCCGGATGTCGCCATCAATGAGGGAAAAGGCCGGGTGTCCGTTGAGATGAGCGAGATTTTCTCTTTTGCCGGTGGAGAAATTGTCCAGCACCGTGACTTCGTGGCCCAGCGCCAGCAGGGCGTCGGTGAGATTGGACCCGATGAATCCGGCGCCGCCGGTCACCAGCACCTTGGCATGATGAACGAATTCCATCTAAAGTCTACCGTCCACGGAATCCCTTGGAAGAATTCCCTTTATGTCAAAAACCACCGCGGCAGCCGATTTGATCCGGCTCAAGTCCAAATTGAAAAAATCCCGATGGGCCACCGCCAGCACAATACCGTCGTATTTCCCCACGGGCAGGTCTTCAATCCGCCGCACCGAGGTAATGCCGTATTCTTTTTTCACTTCCTCCGGGTCCGCCCAGGGATCCAGGACATCCACCCTGCATCCGAAGGCCTCCAGCCCGCGGATCACATCTACGGCGTGACTGTTGCGGATATCCGGACAATTTTCCTTGAAGGTCACTCCCAGCTGAAGAATTCCGGAATCCTTCACTTTAAGGTCCTTTTTTATCATGAGCTTGACGATTTCGGCGGCGATGTATTCGCCCATGCCGTCATTAATGCGGCGTCCGGCCAGAATCACCTCGGGCAGATATCCCAGCGCCTGAGCTTTATGGGTCAGGTAATAGGGATCGACGCCGATGCAGTGGCCTCCCACCAGGCCGGGCTTGAATTTCAGGAAGTTCCACTTGGTGCCTGCGGCGGCCAGAACTTCGTTGGTGTCGATACCGATGAGCCGGAATATCTTGGCCAGCTCGTTTACAAAAGCGATATTGAGGTCACGCTGGCTGTTTTCAATAACTTTGGCTGCTTCGGCCACCTTGATGGAACTGGTCCGGTGGGTGCCGTTTTGAAGGATGGACCGGTAAAGGGCATCCACCGCTTCCGCGGCTTCCGGCGTCGATCCGGACGTGATCTTCAGGATCCGGGGCAGCGTGTGCTCTCTGTCGCCGGGATTGATGCGCTCGGGACTGTAGCCGCAGAAGAAATCCCGGTTGAACTTCATGCCGCTCGTTTTTTCCAGCACCGGCACACACTCCTCCTCGGTACAGCCCGGATAAACCGTGGATTCGTAAATCACAATCGCGCCTTTGCGCATGACCCGGCCCACGGTTTCCCCCGCGGCGAGCAGAGGTCCGAGATCGGGGCGGTTGTACTTATCCACCGGAGTGGGGACCGTGACGATAAAGACGTCCCGATCCCGCAGTTCCTCCGGATCGCCGGTGAAACGGAGACGGCGAGCGGCCCGTAATTCTTCGGCGGATATCTCCAGAGTGACATCCTCGAAACGGCGCAATGCCTCAAGACGCGAGGCCTTTGCATCAAAGCCGATCACATCGAACTTTTTGCCGAACTCGACCGCCAGCGGCAGCCCCACATAGCCGAGGCCGATGACCGCGATCCGGATAGTTTCGGATTCGATCCCGGAAATCAAGGGAAGGGGAGGATGTTTTGGGGTAATGTGTTTCTGCATCAGCGTGGTTGGACGGCGAGCCAGTTTCCGAGGGATTGGCTTCTTGTAAAATCAATCGTCGAGCGGAAAAGTGTGTCCGACAGGTGCTGGTCCGCCACACAGTAAAACTGGTCATCCTGCTGAGGAGAAATCCTGTGAGGTTTCGCCTGGTATCTGTCCATGATTTCAGCAGTGATCCCGGCAATGGTTTTTTCTTCTCCGGGAATATTGACCAGGGTCGGGCAGTTTTCCGATGCCATCAGTTGAATGACGGCTTCACAGGCATCGGAGATGTGCAGGACGCTCCGTTTCATTTCGGCGCAGACGGGGACATCCACGGTTCTGCTCTCCCTGGCTTTGCGGATTTGAGCGTCAATGAAGCCGAATGGATTTCCCATTCCCGTTTCATCACCGTATATGGAGCCCAGCCGCATAATATAGGGCAAGGCCTCGTTGCCGGTGTGGTAGAGCATGACATTCAGAAGATTTTCGGCTGTCGCGATGCACAGGTCTCGTTCCGTCCGGGGCAGGACCGGGCTGCTTTCGGAAATGGGCTCCTGTCCGGAGAAACAGATGTCGGCCGAAGACAGGAAGCAGATTCCTCCATAATATTTCTTTGCCAGCAGATGCCTGCAGATTTGCCTGACGCTGCGAATGTATTTGTCAAACCCCACTCGCGGGTCCAGACAGATCAGCATCCAGTCGGAGAGTTCCGGAGCGGCAGGAAATGAGGCGTTTCCCTCGCCCCGGATTACAGAGGGTTCCGCATCCAGATCAAATTTTTCATTCTGGGCATAGCCGTAGACCGTCCGGCCGTTCTCAACCAGATGTCTGACGAGGTGAGAGCCCAGAAAGGTGTCTGCTCCGATGATGGTGCAGATATGTGCCGGTCCGGTAATTTCAATCAGTTCTTCGTTCATTAATATACCAGTTCATCCGCATTTAACAACAGCTCAAGGTTCTGGCCGAGGAAATCCAAATTGACAATGACTTGCGCCACATCTTTTCGTCTGATGACGATGACCTCCTGATTCTTGAAAGGGCCGCGCTTGATTCTGACTACATCGCCGACTCTGAGTCCGGGATTGACGATCAGCTTATGCTGTTTGGAGAGGAGTTCGCTCTCGCGCACTCTCAACAGATCCCTGAGGAGGGCATCCTCGTCGTAATCCGAAAGGATTCTCAGGTTCCAGACGCCTCTTTCTCTTCGGAGCAGGGTCTGCTCTTCGAGGGAGAGGCATGCGAAGAAATAACCCGGAAACATCGGCAGATGAAGTTCCCGTTTCCCTCTGTTATGGATCTCGATTTTGGTAATCAGCGGGATATAAGTGATGATCCCCTGTCCGATGCAATTCCGAGCGGAAGATTTCTCTTTTCTCGGCCTGGCTTGAATCAGGCTCCAGCGCCTGTCTGGAAATTTGACCAGCCTTTGTACGACCTCATCATCCGGAGGCAATACGATCGACGAATTCATGAATATTTTGATTTCCGGGCACGCGAAGCCCCCATATGGGGCAACCCTCACATGGCACAGACCGATCCCGAAGAATCGGATATAAAAAACGACAGCCGTATCTTTCAGCAGAAACTGAAAAATGCAGCTGTCGCTTTTCTACTAAAATAACAAACCGCCGGGACGGCTGCGGAAGCAGTCGTTTCGGCGATTTGATTTAAAATATTCAGCTCAAGCTTGCTTGCTTGCTTGCTTGCTTGCTT
>JAZMZH010000019.1:0-11148 GCA_045585875.1 Victivallaceae bacterium
CATGGATTTGAGCTTGTTGCCGGTGACGTAGGCGATGGCCTCGTTTACGGCGGCTCCGGCCTCGGTTTCGCCCACGTTGTCCAGGAGCATGGCGGCTGCGCCGATGGCGGCCAGGGGGTTGATGATGCCCAGGCCGGTGTATTTGGGCGCGGAACCGCCGATGGGCTCGAACATGCTGACTTTTTCGGGATTCAGATTGCCTCCGGCGGCGATGCCCATGCCTCCCTGGGTCATGGCGGCCAGATCGGTGATGATGTCTCCGAACATGTTTCCGGTGACGATGACGTCGAACCATTCGGGGTTTTTCACCATCCACATGCAGGTGGCGTCCACGTGGCAGTAGGCGGTTTTCACGTCCGGATATTCGGCGGCGACCTCATGAAAGACCCTTTCCCAAAGGCCGAAGACGTAGGTGAGCACGTTGGTCTTGCCGCACAGGGTGAGCTGACCGATGAAGCCTTTTGCGCGGTCTTCCTCCGACAGCCCCCGCCACGGTTTGTCCGCGGAGTGACGGCGGCGGACCTCGCCGAAGGCGAAGCGGATGCAGCGCTCGACCTGAAACCGGCTGTAGATCATGGTCTGGGTGGCCACCTCCTCCGGGGTGCCTTTCATGGAGACGCCGCCCGCGCCGCAGTAGACATCGCCGACGTTTTCACGCACCACGACGTAGTCGATGTCCTCGGGGCCCTTGCCGGCCAACGGGGTTTCCACGCCGGGGAAGAGTTTGATCGGGCGCAGATTGATATACTGGTCCAGATCGAAGCGGAGTTTCAGCAGGATGCCCTTTTCCAGGAGTCCGGGCTTGACTTTCGGGCTGCCGATGGCGCCCAGGAGGATCGCGTCGAATTTCTGAAGCGCGGCGACGGCGTCGTCGGGGAGGATTTCGCCGGTGGCGAGGTAATGTTCGCCGCCCCAGGGGAAGGTGGTGAAGTCGATTCCGAATCCGAATTTCTCTCCGGCGGCCTTCAACACCTTTACTCCTTCGGCGGTGACCTCCGGTCCGGTGCCGTCTCCGGGAATGACGGCGATGGAATAATGCCTGCTCATGAAGAATCCTTTCTTTTTCCCGCGCCGGAGCGCCCGGCGGCGCCCGGTCCGGTTTTCCTGATCCGATACACCTTGTAATATACCACGCGGGACGGGAATAGTCAACCCGCCGCGGCGAATTTGCGGTTGCGCCGAAATCCCGCCAAGCTGCCGTACGCGGACGTATTTTTCAGGAAATTTTTTTTATAAAAAGCTTGACAAGCATCATCCCCGGTGATATATTCGGGCAAACAGGTATGCCGTGAAGGCTGAAACGGAGAGGTTGAGGTGAAAAGATACTTTACATTGACAGAAATCCTGGTGGTGATCGGGATCATAGGCATCCTCGCCGCCATGGGCGTCGGAGTGTTCAGCCTGGTTTCCGACCGGGTGGCCTATTCGGAGACGGAGACCGGCATCAAGAGGCTGGAGGCGGCCCTCCAGAACGTCAAGGCCAAGTTCGGCTATCTCCCCGATTACAACGGCCCGATGGACACCGCCGGGGATTTCCTGGGCGGAGCGAAACTGAAGAGGGTTTTCATCGAAAGCATGGGAGGCGCCTCCAACTTCGCGGACATGACCGCGGAAATCGGTTCGGGGAGATATTTTTCCGACGGCTGGGGACGGCCCTACATTCTGAAGAGCCCCGGCAATAAAAACCGCGGCGGCTTCGACATCGCCAGCGCCGGGGGCGACGGCGAAATCGGGGGCGTGGCCGTCCTTGACGCCGAAGGCAACTTCAACGGCGGATGCGACATCGATCAGGCCGACGGTCTGAACGACGACGACGTGACGAATTTCTGAAACATAACATACTGGAAAGGCGGTATTTCATGAAAAAACACCAATTTACCCTTACGGAACTGCTCACGGTCATAGCGATCATCGCCGTCCTCGCCGGGATCGCGGTGCCCGCCACCATCTCCGGCCTGCGCAAGGCCGCCAGGGGGGAGGCCAAGCATGACTGCGGCGTCATCCGGCTGGCTCTGGAACAGTACCTGAACACCTACGGGAGCTTCAGGAAACTGGGCATTGCGGCCTCTTCGGAGACGATCGGGAGCGACTCTTACAGTTTTTACGCTTTCGACACCTCCGCCGGAGACATCATGGACGCGCTTACCGGGACCAAAGGGAATTCCAACAACCGGGGCATCAAGTTTCTGGACAAGCGGCCCGAGGCGACCGATTCCGAGTGGCTCGATCCCTGGGACAATCCCTATCATGTCCGTCTGGCTCTCCCCGGGAGCGACGAGGTGCCGTGGAACGGCAAAGTCCTCAACGGCCGGGTGTTTGTCTACTCCGACGGCATGGAGACCGCCGCCGCCGATTACTATGACGACATCAAAAGCTGGGGCGATTAAATCATGAACGGACGCCGGAATTTTACCCTGCTGGAACTCATCGTGGTCATCGCCGTGGCGGCGATGCTCGTCGCCGCCGTCGGGGCGGCCTTTGACACCATGGGCGGCGGCACCAAGGTCGAGGCCGGCGCGAACATCGTGGGAAATGAGCTGAACATGGCCAAGAGCGCCGCCGCCAACCGGCGCAGACCCGTGGCGGTGGTCTTCGCCGACCGCAGCGTCAAGGGGTCGTCCGCCGCCTGTCCCTTCGGGGCGGTGCGCTCCGGCTACATCGACTTCTCCACCAGCCCCAGGACCGTCACCTGGCTGCCGAATTCGGAATGGACGCTCCTGCCCAGAGCGGTGAGGGTCTCCTACTTCAACACGCCGGTGAATACCGCCTCCACTGTGGATGACTGCCGGGTGACTCTGGCTCACAGCGAGGACGGGGGGACGCCGCAGACATTCGACGGCGCCATGGTCTTCACGCCCCGGGGCACGATGCGCACATTGAATGCGTCGGCTCCGGTGGCGCTGGAGGTGCATGTGGCCGAGTGCCCGGACGAGGACGGTGCCGATCCGTCGGGAGACAACTTCCTGAAGGTAAAAGTTTCAAGATATACCGGAGTGGTGAAATATGAAGAGCCGACCCTGTAAAAAATATTTCAGCATGGTGGAGCTGGTGCTGGCCATCGGCGTGGCCGTCATCGGCGTCATCTGCGTCCTCGGCCTGCTGCCGGTGGGGCTGAACGCCAACCGCGACGCCGTCGCCGACAACTATCTGCCCGACATGGCCCAGATGATGCTGAACTTCATCCAGGTCAACAGCGACCTGAATCCGGGGTTCGTCTCCGGTCTGCCCGGCGCCAAACCCTCCGGCGGCGATTACAATTATCCCGACGACGGCCCCGGCGAGGGCGGCAGCTGGGGAGGATCGCTCTTCGGCGGCTTCAAGGATGCTTCCGGAGGGCTGGTGCTCGCCACCTCCACCCCCGGGGAATATCTGGTGGTGCAGCAGAGCGTCATCGACGGGGCGCCGGTCCCGGAGTGCACCGGAGTCATGCGGGTATGGCGGGTCACCCCCGATTTTTCCGGAGAGCTGAGCGTCGTCCCCGCCGGCAGCCGGACCGTGCTGGTGGAGGTGAGTTGGCCCGCCGATTTCCCCTATGAGAGACGGGTGGATCTGGGCAATGTCCGGACGTATTCGCTGGAACTTTTCAATGCGGAAGCGGAGGTGCTGCCATGAGGAGATGCCGCTTTTTCACCCTTATTGAAATCATGGTGGTCATCGCCGTCTTCGTGCTGATGATGCTGATGATGCTGGAATTTCTCAGCAGCGCCCAGCGGGTCTGGAGCTCCACCGCCGGCCGCGGCGACATCTTTCTGGAGAGCAAGGCCGGGATGGATTTCGTCTGCGACCTGCTGAAAAATGCCGTGGTCAACACCGAACGGGATTCCGGCGGAAACTTCCACACTTCCTATTTCGGCATCGCCGGAAACTCCGACGAGCTCATCTTCCCCTGCCGCAGCGATGTCCCCGGAAACGGCGGAGTGCCCCTGTACTTCGTATGGCTGTACCGCAACGGCGCCGACGACACCCTGCGTTTCAGCTGCGCTCCGGCTTCCGCCGTGGGATCCGCCTCGTCGCTGACGGACGTGTCCGGTCACGGCAGTTATTCCACGCCCGCTTTTCCGGCGTCGGATACGGTCACGGACACGATCCTGGAGCGCGTGACCTCCTTTGAAGTCATCCGCGGCAGGGTAAACGCTTCCGGCACCGGGCTGATCTGGGACGGCGCCGAGGACGATGACGGCGATCTTGTTTCCGACGGCAACACCATGGAGCTGCCCAGCGTGCTGATGGTGCGTCTCGGGATGATGACGCCCGCGGATTACGAGGCGTACGGAGAGCTCTCCGGGGCCGCGAAGAATTCTTTCCGGGCTGAGAAGGAACTTTCTTTCAGCCGCATCATTTACTTCAATCAGGCTGAGGCCCGCGGGAGGACCTGGTAATGAAAAATACTTATGCAAATCCGAAGATCCTCCGGTATGGAGAAAAGGGTGCGGCGCTGCTTTTCGCCCTGGGTACGCTCTCGCTGATCCTGCTGCTGACCATGGCCTTTGTGGCCGACAGCATGATGCAGCGCAAGATCGCCGCCAACCGGGCGGGCCGGGCCGCCACCGAGGTCATCGCCGAATCGGCGCTGAATCACGCCCGGGCTCTGCTCTTCGCCATGCAGTACAATCCGGGGCAGGTGCTTTCGGGACAGCCGTTCCAGGATAATGACATCAATGCCCTCCGCTGTTACGGCACCGGCGACACCGTGCAGAGTTCCGATCCGGAGGTGCTCCGGCTGACCCCCGCCGCCAACTGGGACGTGACCATCCCGGACACCTGGTGGAGCTACGTCCGTCCCGGAACCTCCGACGATCCCATCGTCGGGCGTTACACGTTTGTCATGCTTCAGGATGATGAAGTGCGTTATCCGGAGCTCAAGGATCTGCCGGTCTCCAATGAGACCGTGGAGTGGGGCACCGTGGAGGAGTTTCTCGTCCTGAGCAATCCGTATTCGAAATCCGAACCCGGTCAGTTCAGCGTTTTCCCCGCGGAATTCTCCGATGCGCTGGTTTACCGGCGTCTGGAGACGCGCCCGGGAGTGAGTCTGGACGCGTTTATCCCCGGCGACTGGCAGAAGTCGGGTTCTCCGACACGGAGCGTGCTGCCTGAGCGGCGGGATTATTGTCAGCGCTTCAATCTCCGCCGGAACGACTGGGACACCATGCGGGGGACGGACGGCGGCTTCGCCTGGGTTAAGAAGATCGTCGGAGACAGGAACGGCAACGAAATTCTTGCGGACAACGAGGAGTTTGTCAGCGTTTTCAGCAACGATTCCGGTACCGGAGATCTGATCTTCAATCCCGATAAAACCGATGCCATCGCCGCCCTGAACCGGGTGGCCGACACGGCGGGAACCTTTGCCGAACGGAAGTTCCGGCAGTACCAGATCGCCGCCAATCTCATCGACTACTGCGACAGCGACGACATCCCCACCAGCGATGTCCTGCCGGAGAACTGGTCCGACACCAACATCCCGAAATTCACCGGCAATGAAAAGACCCGGTACATCGACCGTTTCGGCCTGACCGCCTGGCCGCTGCTGACGGTGGGCACCGACGATACCGGCGTGTATTTTTCCGCCCGGGCGCGGTGGAGCATTCTTGCCGGTCTGGTGGACATGTACGGGGTCTCCGGAAGCCGGTACCGCCTGAAAATCAATCTGAAGGACGGCGCCAATTACCCGGTCCGGATCACTGTCGGCAATATCGCGATCTCGTGCAGCTATCAATATATCGACGGCGACAGCCAGACGCAGAGCGACACCGCGGTTTACGCTTCTCCGCTGACTCCCGAATTCGGAAACGCGGCGTCCAACACTCTCAGCATGGATTTCGCCGCCGCGCCCCAGGGCGGTTATCAGCTGGCCAGCTGGTACGGCGGGGACAGCGTCCCGACCAAAGAGTATATATTGGACCGCGCCACATTGGAGGCTTATATTGAAACGCTGGTGCCGGCGGGCGGCACGCTGCAGCCCGAAACGATTGCGATCATCGGGATCGTGGCCGACGCCGAGGTCGGGGTTTCCGTAGGCCTGAGCTCGCTGATCCTGGAGATGGAGGAGGGGACCGATGAGTGGAAGCGGGTCGATTACGCCAGAGTTTCCAACCGGACCTTCAGCAACAGCATCCCGGCGGGGGATCCGAATCCCTACAAGCAGACCGGATGGATTTTTCTCAACAACACGACGATCACTCCTCTGGAGCTGGGTTTCTCCCAGGCGGTCTTCACCAGCGACCCCAGGCAGAACCTGAATACGGGGGATTGGACCCTGATGGATTTTACGGAAGATCTGCCGGAGGATGATCCCGGTTACTTCGGCTTCAGCGATGCCGCCGATGCCGCAGCCGTCTTTGCCACCACCGGCGACAGTACGGCGATCGCCGGTACGGATCGCCATCTCATCGCCGACCGCAATCCCGGCGGGGGACCGGATCTTGAGACCCGCAGCAATCCCGCTTTCAGCGGCGGCAGCGGGCTTTCCACCGCGGTGATCCGCAACGCGCCCATGACCCGCCTGTCGGAGCTGGGCCGCATCCATCGCGGAGCCAAGTGGGAAACCCTGAACATCTCCCATGCGCCCGCTTTCGGAAGTCTTCCGGAGACGGATGACGGATCCGCCGTGCAGCGTCGGCTGCTCTCCTATGCCGACGGAGACGGCTGGCTCCTGGACTGCGTCACCGTGCGGGAGCCCTCCCTGACCGGGGAGGAATATTTCACCACGCGGGAATTCTTCGACCTGAATCTCCGCTCCGGGACCAATTACACCTGGGACAGCTCCGATGAGGACGAGGAGGTGGGAGACCGCTATTTCCGCCGGCTTTTCATGACCACCGGCACCAGCACCTTTATGGGCGAGAACGTGCCTTTGGAGACTTCCCTGAGCGCCGAAGAGCAGCAGGCCTTGGCCGCCTGGCTGAACTACGATCACGTCGACCGTCCGGTTTACGGCAACCGCTCCGATCTGCTGGCGAAGTTCACCTCCGGCGGATCTCCCGTCGGAGGTTTTGACGCGCTGGCGGAGCAGTTGTCCAGTGCGCTCGGGGACAAGGCCGCGGGCGACAGGCTGGTGAGCGACATCATGATGCGCAGCACCGCCGTCGCCGGCGATCTGTCCAACACCCTGCGCCTCCTGGTGGTGGCTCAGAGCATCCGGGATATCGGCGGAGAGGGTGTTGCGATCACAGTCAACGGCGTTTCGGCTCGGATCGGCAATTTCGAGTCCGCCGTCGATGAGATCACCGGCGAACTGCGGTTGATCGCCACGCTGGTGCGCGATCCGGTCAGCGGCGTTTTCGTGGTGCAGAGCGTCGAGTATCTGGACGACGCCTACTGAGCCCCGGGAGTGTGAAAGTCCCCGCGAACACCTTTTATCCGTCGCCTGCGGCGCTGCGGCCGGAGTGGTCCTTCGGCCGCTGGCGGCGTTTTGCCCGCTGCCGTCGCGAATTCTCCTTTTACTACCTCGCCGCCCGGGGCGGATGGGACCCGGAGCTGCCGGAGGAGCTGCGCGAACTTTACCGTCTCAAGCGTCTGACGACCGTTTCCGCCCTCGTGAACGAAATCCTCCTCGACATCCTCACCGGACTTTCGGCCCGGTACTGGGGCGGAAATCCGGCGGCCTACGAAGCAGGCTTTCGCGCCGCCGCCGACCGGCGCATTGCCGGCGTCGCCTCCGATCTCCTGCTGGAGAAGTGGCGTCAGGACCCCGCCGGGGCGGTGAATCTGGAGGAGACGTTTCTGGAGGGCGCGGACATCGACGAGGCCGTGACCGCCCTGCGCGCCGGGATCGAAAAATCCGGTTACCGTCTGCTCGCCCGTATGGCCGTGGAACTGAGCGCGCCCCGTCCGGTGGATTTCATCCGTCCGGGCGCGGTGCCGGAGCTGGATCTGGACGGGGTGACGGTGTTTCTGCCCGGGGCGCTGATCTGGCGCGGGGGAGGGCGGGTGCGCTGGCTGGATCTTTTTCCGGGGTCGGCGGAAGCCTCCCGCGCCGGAGTCGGGGATGAACTGCGCATTTTCTGGCTTTTCCGCCGGTACGGGATCAATCCGGCGCTGGCGGACATCCTTTATTTTGACGCGGCGGAGGACCGGGTTTTTCAACGGGAGCGTGAGGAATTCGACTTCACCCGGCTGCGGGAGACGGTCGCGCATCAGGCGCTGGTGATGACCGGGTGGGCCCGGGAGGCGGCGGCCAGCGGTTTCGACGTGATGGAGACGCGGCCGGAGGAGGGGACGGATTGCGGCCGCTGCCGGTTCCGCGGTTTCTGCCGGAGATGCGGGGAGGCGGCTTCATGAATATGATTCTGCTCCGGGAGGAGGATTTTTGCTCCGGAAGCTCCCGTTTTGAGATTCGCGGCCGCCGTTTCGAGCATTGGCGCAAGGTTTTGCGCGGGCGCGAGAGCGCTCAGTTCGGAGTGCTGAACGGCATGATCGGGACCGGTACGCTGGTGAAATCCGACGCCGAATCCGCGGAATTCTGCTTCACCGGCCTCCGGCCCCCGCCGGACCCCTCGCCGGTGACCGTGGTCATGGCTCTGCCCCGTCCCCAGACGCTGAAGAAATCCATCCTCAGCGCCGTGGGCTTCGGCGTGAAGCGTCTGGTCTACATCGGCACCCGCAAGGTGGAAAAGAGCTACTGGGATTCGCCGCTTCTGGAGCGGCCCCGTCTGGATATGGAGATCGCCCTGGCGCTGGAACAGGCGGTGGACACCCTCTGGCCGGAGGTGGAATTCGCGCCCGATCTGCGGCGTTTCATGGCGGAGGAATTTCCTGCGCTGTCCGCGGGGCGGAGGTGTCTGATCGCCCACCCCGGAGGCGGGGATGCGGAGGTTTTTCCCCTTCCGGCGGGGGAGGACACGGTGGTCATCCTGGGGCCGGAGGGGGGATTCACCCCCGGCGAGGTGGAACTTTTTGAAGCCGCAGGCGCCCGCCGGGTGAACCTGGGGCCGCGGATCCTCCGCACCGAGATCGCCCTCTCGGCGCTGTTGGGAGTGCTCACCGTCCGGGGCTGAGACCCGCCGTCACATGAAGCCGAATCCGATGATCTGTTTCGCCCCGTCCCGCTCGGCGGTGACCATGCGGAACAGCAGCTCCTGACGCACCGTCCCGCCGTCGGAGGCGGGCCGCCGGAACGCGGTTTTCCAGATCTGATTCACCACCAGCGGAGTCTCCAGCGGGGTGAGAAATTCCCAGGATTCGATCTCTCCGAATTGGTCGGTCAGGGTTTCCCTTGAGGCCGCGAACTCTTCCGGAGTGAGCGGATTTTTGCACATTTCCGGCAGCGCCGCGGCGAATCGTTCGAAATCGTTTTCCCGGATGGAGGCGAGCAGGGCCTCCCCCATGGCCCGGTCCGCGGCGCAGGCCTCGGGAGCCGCGGGCGGAGGCGGGGGCCCTCCGGCCGCGGTGCGGCAGCCGGAGCAGAGCCAGAGGCTCGACAAGACGATGAACGCTGTGAATTTTTTCATGATGACATCCTCCGATTGCTACAGCGAATAGGATTTGCTTCGCACCGGGGGCCTGCCGTCGGAGGAGACGGTTTCCAGGAAGCACTCGCCCGCGACGATGAGCCGGGAGTGCTTCACCGAGGAGCCTTTGGAGCCGAAAAGATACCCCAGATAGGGGATTTCGCAGAGCCAGGGGATGCCGGTCGTCGACTCCACGACCTCCTGTTTTCTGAGGCCGCCGATGATGAAGGTGCTGCGGGTGTTGGGCAGACTGACGCGCTGGGAGACCACGTTGCTGCGGGAGATGCGCGGCGCGCCGGTGGATTCAAAACCGATGAGGCTGGAATTGCTCATGGTGACGGTGAAGCAGGTTTCGTTTTGCGTGACCGAGGCGTTTTCGATTTTGAGGTCGAAGCCGAAGCCCTGGGCCGCCGGCACCGCCATGGCCTGATTGTCCTTGGCCACCGGGATGTCGTCGCCGCCGCACCACTCCTCCAGCAGCGTGGAGATCAGCCGGTATGCTCCCACGCCCAGATCCGGCACGTTGACGGCCTTGTCCGCCTGCTGCGTGGTGTCGATGTAAAACACCTGGGTGGTCCGGTGGAGTTCGGCGGGGGTGTTGTTGCGGATGCACAGTTCCCCGGTCTGAAACACCTTGGCGTGTCCCTTGCTGACCAGCAGATCCAGATACCGGGTGTTCCACTTGGGGTTGAAGTTGTAAAACCCGGTGCGTTCGCTGCCGGTCTGACTGAGGGTGCCGTTGTAAACCGCCGACCAGTTGTCCCGGAAGCGGCCGCCCGCCGAGAAGAAATCGGCGCCCTCGTTGTTCTTCCACGCCTGGAAATCCACGCCGATGCGGCTGTCGTTTTCATCGTAGAGTTCGTAGACGGTGATCTTGAGCCGGACCTGGGGGATGGGCACGTCGTACTCGCCGAGCATTTTTTCGATATTGGCCATGGAGTAGTTGGTGACGTCGAAGATCAGCCAGTTCAGATCCGGATCGTATGCCACCAGATCCTGTCCCTGCCACAATTCGGTGACGTCGTAAATATTCATGCCCACGTTTTCGATCATGGGCATCAGATTTCTCGCCGGTACGTACCGGGGCAGGTAAAAGAAGGTCTGAAGGCCGAGATTGGCGCCCATCTGGGGTTGATCGAGGAATTCCACCAGGGAGTCTATGCCCATGCCGTTTTCGTGATCCCTGAAGCGGTACTCCTCGGCGCTGACCATGAGCAGTCCGGTGCCGTCGGCGTATTTGAGACACTCCACGGCGGTGTTGCTGCCCAGCTGCAGCGCCGGCGAATAGGTGGGCTGGGCGGAGGCCGGAGTCGTCGGCGCGACGGAGGAAACCGTCCCCTGGACGGGGTCGGCGGTGTTGTCCGGATAGATCTGCTGAAGCGCGGTGTTGCCCACCCGCTTGGCCTGCACCATCTGGCGGAGGTAGTCGCGGATCTCGTAGGCGTCGATGTTTTTGAGCACATAGGTGCGGGTGACCACCCGGGGATCGTTGTTGTCCCGGATGAAGTGCATGACCTCCACTCCGTCCCGCACCGGCACCAGCAGCTGGGCCTGGACCCGGGTGGAATCGTAGCCTCCGGTGTTGCTGAAGTTGGAATCCCTGGGGACCCCCGGCAGCGCTTCTCCGGCGAGGGGCGAAGCGGCGGCGAGGAATACGAGCGGCAGCAGACGGGAAACGATATTTTTCATTTTTCTTTTGTTT
>JAZMZH010000020.1:0-6443 GCA_045585875.1 Victivallaceae bacterium
AATCAAGGCTCGAAGCGACCCTTGTAATTTGCGTGGAACGGGTGTATATTACTGTCAACGGGCGATGCGGTATTTCGGACCGGAATACATGCCGAGTGAAGCGTTTTTTAAACTTATTTCACTCGCCAAATTCCGAGGAATTTTGAGGTTAAAACCGGGTTTCAGACACCGTGAGTTCGAAAGTAGCACGCGCCGCCATTTTTGCGCTCAAAAATGGCGAACGAAGCCGCACTTGTCCGCCAACTTGTCCGCCAACTTGTCCGCCGCAGCGCCGTCCGGCGCGAAGGAGGAAGGCTTCCCTTCCTTGTCACGCCGCAGCTTCAGCGAAGGCGGAACGCGGCGTCAGCCGCACTTCACTCAAAAGCCGCAGGCTTTTCTTCCTTGTTACGCCGTAATGCAATGAAGGCGGAACTTCTTCACATTCCCGGCAAGCCTTGCTCGCTTGTCCCGCCATAGCCTTCGGCGACGGCGGCTGAAGACGCTTTATTTCATTCCGCTTGTGAAGACGTTCGCTTCCGCTCGCTTGTGAAGCTCGCTCCCTCCGGGAGCAAGGGTGGGGGGTCTTCTGTTATCAGTTTGGAACTCTGATAACCGAATAAGCCGAGGATGTTGTGCCGTTCGCCATGGGGAGACCAAAAAGGTTCGCGGCTGCCAGACCGGCAAGATGTACGCCAGGTGCAGTGGCGAACCATCTCAAAACCGACTTCATGAACAGGAAAAGAAATCTGTCCCCGGTCAGAGCGTCTATGGGAAGGAGTATCTCATAGAGATAAACCGGCCTGCCCGCAATGGTGTAATAATATCCCTGATGCACGGTATCCTTCGGCAATACCCGGACGACAGGAAACAGGACGGTCCCGCCACGGCAGGAAAGTCGAACCGGGCATGACCGATGCACCCCGGCCGACCATGCAGCCGAAAGCCATTGCCCGGACATCAAGCGTAGAGAGCGATTCCCCTTTATATACAGAGTCTTTTTGTTCCGTCACAATGATTCACCGTGTTTTCAGAGTGTTATTTTCTTTTTCCCAGATGATCTCCTCCAGGGTCTGAAAAAGATGTTCCGGATCCACCGGCTTGGAAAGGTGCGCGTTCATTCCGGCCTGGAGGGAACTTTGCACATCCTCGTCGAAAGCATTCGCAGTCATGGCGATGATGGGAACGGTCCGTGCATCCGGCCGATCCATGCCGCGGATCACGGCGGTTGCCTCAAGTCCATCCATTTCCGGCATGCGGACATCCATCAGGATCGCGTCGTAGCAGCCCGGTTTGCTTCGGGCGAACAGTTCCGTGGCAATCCTGCCGTTTTCGGCGTGATCGATCTCCGCTCCGCGCGAATGGATAAGCTCTTTAACGATTTCCGCGTTGATCAGGATATCCTCCGCCAGCAGGATGCGCTTCCCTTTGAGTTCGGCGCGTTTTCCGGCAGACAGCTCCTTCATGCTGTTGCGCTTGGCGATTCTGGTGAATTCCTCGATCACCCTGGCTGCGGACAGCGGTTTGGCAAGAAAACTGTCAACCCCGACATGCAAAGCCTCGTCCATGATCTCATCCCAGTTGTATGCGGTGAGGATGATGACGGTTGTTTCGGTACTGTAGCGCTTGCGGATCTCCTTTGCGACCGCTACTCCGTCCATTTCCGGCATTTGCCAGTCGAGCAGCACCAGATTGTATGGATCGTGCTTGGCATGCTGGACTTCAAGCATGTCCAGCGCCGTTTTGCCGCACAGCGCCGTATCGGAACGGATGCCTGCTTCATCCATAACGATGGCAGCGTGCTCGCAGACGATGGGGTCGTTGTCCACGATCAGAACGTGTATGTCTTGGGGAGAGATGGTATGAAGCGCGGCATTCGGTGCATCGCTTCTTTTCAGCGTGACCGTCACGATGAATTCGGACCCGACACCCTTTTCTGAATGGACCTGGATCATGCCGTTCATAAGTTCAACGATATTTTTCGTGATGGCCATGCCGAGCCCGGTGCTGCCATACTTATTGTTCCGGTTGCTGTCCTCCTGGGTAAACGGTTCAAAGATCTTGGGAATGAAATCTTCCGCTATCCCGATGCCCGTGTCGCGGATCGAAAACCGGAGCGTGGCCTGATCCTCGTAAACGTTGACCCGTTCAACGCGCAGCGAGACGCTCCCCGGCGCATGCGTGAATTTGATGGCGTTCGAGAGGATGTTGATAAGTATCTGCTTGAGTTTTGTGTCATCGCCGATATAGTGGTCTTCCATCGGACCGTTGACATGGCAAGTGAAGGTCAATCCCTTTTCGCTGCATTGGGCCATGACCATGGTGTTGATCTGCTCCAGAAGTCCGTTGAGGGAAAAAACTTCTTTGCGCAGTACCAGCCGTCCGGATTCGATGCGGCTCATGTCCAGAATGTCGTTGATGAGTCCCAGCAGATGTTTTGCACTTTTGCTGATCTGCCGCAGATATCCGCGGGTTATCTCGGAAAGCGTTCCGTCCCGCAGCGCCAGACTGTTCAGCCCGATGATCGCATTCATCGGAGTGCGGATCTCGTGGCTCATATTGGACAGAAAAGCCGTTTTCGCCTTGTTGGCGGACTCCGCTGCAGCAAGCGCCGTCTGCAGCACTTCCCGATTCCGGGCCAATTCCTCTTTCTGACCTTGTTCGCGCAGCAATGCTTCCTCCAACTCATTGCGATATTCTTCCTTCTCGTCTTCAACGACAAAACTGTGCAGCAGACAAGTTCCAACCATGCATCCCATGGCGTAAAACGGCCATAAAGGGTAAAGGAGCTGAAGGACGATCAGTGCGATCATTGAGGATCCGAACAATCCGATGGCGAGATTTCTCCGCCAGACTTTTCCCTTAGTCTTCAAGGTTATGCCAAACGTGTACAGCGATGTCAGCAGAAACATCAGTATTTGCACGTAAAGAGTGGCATGCCGCAAACCCGCCGTATGGTAAGTGCCCGATTCATCGAACCAGAACATGACGGGGTAAAACAGATTCAATATAATGACGATGAGTTCAAATCCGAAAAAAGCCCATCCTCCATACCACAGCGCGGTATCAAACGAGGTGTTGCCTTCCAGATAGGCTATGACATACCGCGTCCACAGCAGAACCAGCACCGCCATTGCCGCAAAATACAGCGTCGTGTCGAGAAACTGAAGAGCTGTAAGGCGATGGGCATCCAGAATGCCCCATAACGCATCAGTGATGTAGTAAACAAGAACGGCGAAGAGAAAACTGCGGTATTTTCGCAGGATTTGCGCCGACTCGGGGCTTCCCGTCAGCCACAGAACATCCCGATTCGTGATGACCAGAATGATCCCAGCTAATATTCCGATAATAGAGTAAGTCATGCCGCATCTCTCTGTTCCAGCCGGAGGAAATCCGGTTCCGTTGTCTCCGCGGCCATTTCGAACCCATCCGATATGGGGAAGTGCCTGCTATGAATGAAAAAGCCGCCCGGCATATGGCTGCCCAGCGCTTCAACAAAGGGAAGTGTCTGTTCGTTCAATTCAAAGTTTTTTTCAAACATTTGCCCTGTTCCTGCTCTTCCTTGTTGTCCGGGAATAAGATGCCGGACTTGATCGGACATGTCGGTTTCCGCATCGAATCATCAGCTATTCTGTAATATGCAACGACCAACTCATCCAGCTAATATAACACTTTTCAGCGATTTTTCAAGCTGAAAGATGCCGATAAAGATCGTCCGTTTGCAGTTACGGGTCGCCGCAAACGGCTTGTTGGGATGATTCCCTTCAGATTTTTTGTCGGACTTGAAAAATAATGACCGCGCCCTTCAGCGCAGGGAAACACCCTTGTGTTCCCGGCAAAAGGCGATGAAATCCCCGATGAACCGCTGATCTCCGTCGGGCAGAAAGAGGAAGTCCACGTCCCGGACGATCTCCCCCTCCGTGAAACGGCTCTGCGCGAGGATGCCGGAATTCACCTCGTTTTCCGCCGCCAGAGTTGAAATTACCGCCACGCCGAATCCGGCCTGAGCCAGCTGTTTCGCCGCCTCGATGGAATTCACCTCAATGACGTTCACCCGCTCCGGTTCCGCAATCCCCCGGGCGCGGAGAAAAGCGCTGAAAACCGCCCGATCCGCCGCCTCCGGCGATTCGAGAATCATTTTTCCGCCGCGCGCAAGATACTCCGCCAGAGAAAATTCCGCGGGGACATATCCGGGCGCCGCCACCGGCGCCAGCCGGTCCCGGCAGTAATGCTCGTGAAAGAAATATTCCCGGTCGTAATCCCCGTCGCTCAGCGCGATCTCCACCTCCCCCGCCTCCAGCGCGCCGCGGATGAATTCTCCGCAGCCGATTCGCAGGTCCAAAGTGATCTCCGGATGTTTTTTCCGGTAGACCGCCGCCATCCCCGGCAGCAGCCAGGCCCCCGCCGTCTCCGTGCCGCCGAGGAGAAAAACCTTTTTGCCCTCCGCCGCCCCCCTTACCTTTTTCACAATGGCGCGCTCCAAAGCGAAGAGGCGGCGGCATTCCGCCTGCAGCGCCTCGCCCGCCCCGGTCAGCCGGGCGCTGCGCCCGTCCCGCCGGAACAGCCGAACGCGCAGCTCCCGCTCCAGTCCGGCCAGCTGCTGCGTCACATTGGGCTGAGTCATGCCCAACACCCGCGCCGCCCCGGTGAAACTCCCCACGGAGGCGGCAGTGTAAAAAATTTTCACAGCCTTTTCAATCATGGCGAACCCTCCTTATATAAAGTACACCCATAAGGATTACTTATCAATATATGAAAATAAATTATTTTTAATTTTATGCCATTCATGTATATTTTGTCATAAACCCAAAGCCGCGCCGCTCAAAACGAACGAAGGAGAGATCATGACCGTGCATCCATGGATTGCAAATGCCGAAAAAGTGCTGGATGGAGGTTCCCTCACCCGGGAGGAAGCCATCGCCCTGGCCGAGGAGACCGGCAACGCAGATCTGCCGGATCTGCTGGCGCTGGCCTGCAAGGTGAGGAGGAAGTTTTCCCGGGGGTTTCACGCCTGTTCCATCCTCAACGCCAAATGCGGAGTCTGCGGCGAAAACTGCCGCTTCTGCGCCCAGAGCGCCCGTCACAGCGCCGCCATCGAAACCCATCCGCTCCTGCCGCCGGAAAAGGTACTGCAGGCGGCCCGGGAAATTCACGAACAGGGCGTCCGCACCTTCGGCATGGTCACCAGCGGCCGCGGCTGGCAGGTCCCGGACCGGGATTTCCGGCAGATTCTCGACACGCTGGACCTGCTCCGCCGGGAATTGCCGGATATGACGCTCTGCGTCTCCCTGGGCATCCTCTCCGAGGAGTGCGTCAGCCTGCTGGCGCGTCATCATGTCAGCCGTTACAATATGAACCTCCAGACCAGTCCGGGCCGCTACCGCGAACTTATCGCCACCACCCATACCATCGAGGAAAAGATCGCCACGATCAAGCGGACGACCCGATACGGCATACGCAACTGCACCGGCGGCATCTTCGGTCTTGGCGAGAACTGGGCCGACCGGGTGGACATGGCGCTGACCATCCGGGAGCTGGACGCAGACTGCGTTACCATGAACATCCTGCTGCCCATCCCGGGCACCCCGCTGGAGAATATTCCGATCATGTCCCCGGCCGAAGCGGCGCGGATCTTCGCCCTCTACCGGCTGCTGCTCCCGGACCGGACCCTGCGTTTCTGCGCCGGGCGGGAAACCGTGATGAAGGACTTCCAGGGGCTGATGATGCTGGCCGGGGCCGACGGTCTGATGACCGGCGGCTATCTGACCACCCGCGGCCGTGCGATCGCCGACGACCGGAAGTTCATGGCGGAACTGGCCGGATTCGACCGGTGAAGGATTTTTTTCAAAAAGGGGTTGCATATTTTTCGTCCGGGTGTATATTAACATCAGAAAGCAGGTTAATCTTGGAACAATATCAGCATCGGGGCTGCGATTTGACAGCTTCAAAGTTTATTTCAGTGTCAAGATGGATAATGCCTGCTTTCTTTTTTTGTGCCGATCGCGACGAACCCGCCCGGGAAAAACCCCGGCGGCATCGTCGATAACCGGAGAGGTTGGAAATCATGCCGGAAATCACCGTCGGAATCAGCTCCTATAACCGCAAAGATCTGCTGCGGGAAGCCCTGCGCTCGGTCTTCGCGCAGGAGGACGCCGATTTCGAAGTGGTGGTGGCGGACGACGGCTCCACCGACGGCTCCGCAGAAATGGTCGAACAGGAGTTTCCGGCGGCGCGGGTCCTGCGCAAACCCAACGGCGGCGACGCCTCTGCCAAAAATCTGGCCGCCGCCAACGCCCGGGGCCGGTATCTGGTCTTTCTGGATTCCGACGACATCATGCTGCCGGGAGCGCTGGCGGCGCTCATCGCCCCCCTGCGTCACGAGCCCGGAGCATGCACCTACGGGCAGTACACCCGCATCGACGCCGACGGCACCCCCCTCCCCGGCAAGATGAAGCTGAAGCATTACC
>JAZMZH010000021.1:0-2815 GCA_045585875.1 Victivallaceae bacterium
ATCCGGAGGCGGGCCGTCTGGAGTTCACACCGGGCCGGGGCATATATGAGGAGGCGTCGCAGGAATACGGTACGGAACAACTGCCGCGGGACGATGAGAAAAAGCGAAAGCGGTCAGGCGCTCACCGAGCTGGTCTGCGCCCTGCCGGTGATCCTGTGCGTCATGCTCATTCTGCTTTTTATCGCCGGGACCGGACTGAGCGGCATCCGGGCCCTGAAGTTCGCCCGCGACAATGCCGAGCGCTCCGCCGTCGACCGGACATCTTCCGCCGACGGCGAAATGATCCGCCGCTGGCATTACGACGGCATCGTCCCTTTCAGCGCCCGGGACCGGGCGGGGATCGGCTCCGCGGCGGTCCCGGATCAGGCTGCGGCGGACGCTCTGGAGAACGGCGCCCGGTCGGTCAACGGCGCGGACAATCCGTGGTTTGAATATGCCGGACCCGGCGGGTTGAACCGTCTGCATGGGATCAGCGATTCGGCGTTCGCGGTCCGGCCCGCCATGTTTCACGCCGCCGCCCGGCTGGTGCGGGGACGGGCAGACTCCGAAAACAATTTCTTTTACCGCCGCTGGGGAGAGAGACAGATCCGAAGTTTTGAATTGACCTTCGGACGGTTTTTTTCCGCCTCGATCACCGATATGGACATAGCCCGGCAGCGTGCCAATACGGTTTTCATGCCGGTGCCGCGCTGAAGTTCCGGCGAAGGAGTGCGTTTGAAAAATCATCTTGACAGCCGCAAACTTGTCAGTCAGGCCGGAGGCATCCTCGAGGTGCTCTCGGCGGTCCTGACGAAATCCTTTTCCGAAGGCCGCCCCGCCGACCGGGTGATCGCCGATGAGATGCGCCGGAATCACGGCAAATGGGGCAGCCGGGACCGCCGGGTGATTTCCGAATCGGTGTTTGCCGTGCTGCGCTGGTACGGTGTGCTGAACGGGGAGGGTATCTCCGGTCCCGAAGCTATGGTGTGCCGTGCCTGGGAGCTTGAAAATGCCTTCGATCCGGCTGTCTCCATCCCCGAAGCGGTTGAAAATCTGGCCGCACGGATGAAATGGAAGCCGGGCCGCCGTCTCTCTTTTGCAGAAATCGTCCGGGATTCCCTGCCGGAATGGGTTCAGGAGGAACTGCCGGCGGATACCGACACGGGAGAATACGTCCGTTGGCTGCTCCGGCGGCCACCGGTGTGGATGCGCGCCGCATCGGGCGGAGCGGATGAATTGGCAAAAATCCTTGCCGAAGAGGGGATCGAGGCGACTCCCGGTCCGCTGCCCCATTCGATTTCAACCCGTCCCTCCGGCGTGAATCTCTACGGGACGGCGGCCTTCCGCCGCGGTCTTTTCGAGATTCAGGACCTCGCGTCCCAGGCCATCGGCGCGGTGGCCGCGCCCCGGAGCGGCGAGAGATGGTGGGACCCCTGCGCCGGAGCCGGAGGCAAAACCCTGCTCCTGGCCGACGCCATGGAGCGCCGGGGGACGGTGATCGCCAGCGATGTGCGGAGCTGGAAACTGGAAGACCTGCGGAAGCGGGCCCGCCGGGGCGGATTTCCCAATATCGAGACCCGGGATTTCGAGACGGTGCTCCGCCGCAGCGGCCGGAGAAGCGGCTTCGACGGGGTGCTGGTGGACGCTCCGTGCAGCTGTTCCGGGGTATGGCGGCGCAATCCCGACGGCCGCTGGACTTTGAACCGGGGCGAGGTGGACGAACTGACCGTCATTCAGCGGGAGATTCTCGAACGGGTTTCCGGGACGGTAAAGCCCGGAGGCGCGCTGGTCTACGCCACATGTTCGGTTTTTCCCCGGGAAAACGAGGCCGCGGTCGCGGATTTTCTCTCCGGACATCCGGAATTCCGGCTGGAAGAGTTCCGGCATCCGCTTACCGGCGAAGAATGTTCCGGCATGGCGCGGTTCGCTCCCGGGCAGGGGGATTGCGACTGGATGTTCGCCGCACGCATGAGACGGGAAAAATGAACGGAGCCGCGGCCCGGCGGGACGACCGGTCCGCAGCTCCGCTGTTTCCGTTCGGGAGTGCTCAGAGTTTGGCTTCGCCGTTCACGAAGGTCTGGAGCACGTTGAGATCCTTGTCCGCCAGCACCAGGTCCGCCGGATAACCGGGGGCGATGCGGCCGATCCCGGAGAGACCGAGAGCGGATGCCTGATTCAGGGAAGTGCAGCCGACGATCTCGGAGAGCGGCAGTCCGGTGATGTCCCGGACGTTTTTCAGCGCGGTGTTGATGTTCAGAGTGCTGCCCGCGAGCGCGCCGTTGGAGGCCAGCCGGGCGGCGCCGTCGGCCACCACCACCGGGAGCCCGCCCAAAGTGTAGTTGCCGTCCGGCATGCCCGAGGCCCGCATGGCGTCCGATATGAGCTGGATGCGATCGTGACGCTTCAGTTTGAAAATCAGGTCGATCATCTCCGGACAGAGGTGGATCTTGTCGCAGATGACTTCGAGGAACATCTCCTGATGCAAGAATCCGGCGCCCACGGCTCCGATGTCCCGGTGATGGAGCGGAGTCATCTGGTTGCAGAAGTGGCTGAGATTGTTCAGTCCGTGCTTCACCGCGGCGGCGATCTGATGATAGGCGGCTTTGGTATGCACGCAGCTGGGGGTGATGCCCAGCGACAGGACCTTGCCCGCGAATTCGATCCCGCCCTCGACCTCCACGGCAAAGGATATTTTGCGGACCGGGAATATGGCGTTGAGACGGGCCACCTCCTCGATGTCCGGCAGCCTCACGTATTCGGGATTCTGCGCTCCGAGACAGGCCGGATTGATGAAGGGTCCCTCCAAAGTCGGAGGCCAAGCGGTCTTAGGAAGACA
>JAZMZH010000022.1:0-10257 GCA_045585875.1 Victivallaceae bacterium
ACACCGGGGCAGATGGAAAAAGGTCTTCCACTTGCCGCCCTTGAGCATGTGCGTGGGTTCGCCGCGGCGGTTCAGGTAGGCGAACCACTCCGGATATTCCGGATCCTTGAAGCGGGACCATGTCCAGGCGTCCAGCTCCTCGAATCGGTCCAGATACTTCTCCCTGCCGCTCAGCCGGTAAGCGAAAAGCAGCGCGATCAGCGCCTCGCAGTGGGGCCACCAGAGCTTCATGTCGTGCTGCAGCTCCAGATGGGGTTTCCCCAGGGCGTCCATGAAGTAAAAGATCCCGCCGTAAACCTTATCCGTGCCGAAATCCAGAATCCCGTCGATGATGTCGCAGACCTTTTCCACCAGAGGAGCGTCCTGATGCTTCTCGGCATACTGGAGCATGAACCACATGGATTCCAGGCCGTGTCCGGGATTGATCATGCGGCCCTCGCAGGATTCGAGATCGAAACTTCCGTCCGGACTGATGTTCTCAAAGAGGATCCGCATCTCGGGATTCCAGAACTTCTCCGTGACCATGCGCACCGCCTTGTCGGCCTCGCCGTCGAATTCGTGATCTCCGAGGCACTCCTGCATCTCGTTGGCCAGGTTGGCCAGCATCATGAAGTGACCGTGAGAGAGACGCGCCGGACGGCCGGAGAGACTCTTCTCCCACCGGCCCTTCGGATTGTCGATGCGGCGGATGTAATTCCGCATGGCTGCCCGGGCTTCCGTGCGGTATTTCTCCTCGCCGGTGGCCTTGAACATGGCCGCCGCGCCCATCGCGGCGAAGCAGTCGGAAAAGATGTTGTAGGGCGCCACCGACGGCACCCCCTGACGGTTGAGGGCAAAGTAGTAGGTGCCGTCGGGAGACTTGCCGTGAGCGGTGAGAAAATCGTACCCCTGAGAGGCGATCTCCAGCCAATTCCGGTTTTTCCCGCCGCCGGCAGCGTAGAATTTGGCGAAAAGATAAACGATCCGCCACTGCATCCACATGTACTTTTCGGTGTCGTAGACCGATCCGTCCCGGTCCAGACTGGTGAAATAGCCGCCGTATTCCCGGTCGACACAATGATTTTCCCAAAATGGGATCACGTTTTCATACAGTTCTCTGCGATACCGCTCCAATGTCCGGCGCAAATCCATCATGATTCCTCCATCATATTTTTGATCCAGGCCGCGATCCGGCCGGCGTCAACTCCGTGACAGGGCGCAGGCGTTCCCGGAGCGGACCTGGGACATTTCCGCCTCAGGCAGCCGAGACACTCCAGCCCGGACGCCGAAAACCTCCCGTTGGCCGCTCCGTATGCGCCGGTCCGCTCCGGGTCGGTCGGGCCGTACAGACCCGCCACCGGCGTGCCCAGCGCCGCCGCCATGTGCATGGCGCCGGAATCGTTGCAGACCGCGGCTCCGGCCATGCGCAGAATCTCCATGAGTTCGCCCACCGAAGTGCGTCCGCAGAGATCGGCGGCCGGACAGAGCCGGGCCGCGGCAGCCGCGATCTCCGTTTCCGAGGGTGCTCCGAGGAGCAGAGTCCGGCACGGGAGCAGCGCCCG
This sequence comes from Victivallaceae bacterium, assembly GCA_045585875.1. Lineage (GTDB taxonomy): Bacteria > Verrucomicrobiota > Lentisphaeria > Victivallales > Victivallaceae > JAVBQJ01. Next base: position 1,542 of record JAZMZH010000022.1, read on the forward strand.
GGCGATCCCGGCGAAGAGCTCCGGCGGGAAGCGTTTGCTCTCCCAGCGGGCCCCGGGGAGAAGCGCGACGAAGGGCGTCCCCGGGGAAATGCCCGCGGAGTGCAGCAGTTCCGCCGCTCCGGCGGCGTCGGCCGCCGAAACCGGCAGCTCCGGCAGTTCCACGGGACGGTCGGGCTCCCCCAGCACCATGCCGGCCAGCCGCCAGTTTCGCTCCACCGCGTGCAGTTCCCGGGGTACGGAACACTTCTCCCCGTAAAAGAATGCGGCGGAAAATTCTCTGGGCTCGGCAAATCCGGCGTAACGGCGGCCGGGAGCCATCCGGCCGCAGAAGGCGCTGCGGAACAATCCCTGAAAATCCACGACAAGATCGTATTCGCCGCCGGCTTTCAATTCCCGTCCCAGCCTCCGGAGCTCGCTGAAGATCCGCCAGGAGCCCAGTTCGCGGCGGCGGAAGGGGATTCTGCGGGCCAGAGGCACCGGAGAATAGTCCAGTATGCCGGAGAAATTCGGAGCCGCCAGCCAGTCGAAAACGCATCCGGGCAAACCGTCCGCCAGACGCTTCACTGCCGGAAAAGTGTGAAGGATATCGCCGAGACTGCTGGGCTTGACGATCAGACAGCGCATCACGCACCGACGGCGAGACGGGTGGCGAGGCGCTCCGGCAGCCCCGCCGCCAGGATCTTGGACTGCGCGGTGCCGATGTCATAGGGCACCACATACCGGGTGACGGTCCGGGAAGCGGTGTCGTACACGGCGAAACTGCTGCGGGGATCCCGGTTCCGGGGCTGGCCGATGCTGCCCACGTTAAAGAGATATTTGTAGCCCGGCTTGATCTCCACCGGGAAGAATTCGCTCTTGTTGAACTGTCCGGCGGCACGGCCGTCCGGAGTCTGAGGCGTCCACTCGGAAATCACCTCCACCGTACGCTGGCCGAAGGACGCCAGCGGACGTTTTTCAAAGGCCACCGGCACATGGGAGTGCCCGCAGAAACAGACCTGGGTGAACTGGTAGGTGAAATTGTCCATGGCGTGATGCACGTCAAAGACATATCCCCAGGTGTCCGGCGAATCCAGCGTGGCGTGGACCAGCGTGATCCCGGTGCCGGCCACCGAAGTGCGCAGCGGCGTACTCCTCAGCGTCGCCAGCATCTCCTCGCTCAACTGTTCCCGGGTCCAGAGGATGGCGGCCTTGGCATGGGGATTGAATCCGGCGAGATTGTCGTCGTAGCGGGAGACGTACTCGTCGTGGTTGCCCTTGACCACGCTTACGAAATTGCAGGATTGGGCCAGCTCGAAACACTCGCGGGGATTGGCGCCGTAACCGATGATGTCCCCCAGACAGAGATAATGGTCTATCTCAAGCGGCTCACATGCAGCGAGCACCGCCGTAAAAGCTTCCAGATTTGAGTGAATGTCACTCAAAATCGCATATTTCGCCATTTTACCACCTTTCCCAATACATTTCTCAACGCCGGCCCTGCCGGACGCAGAAAACACCCCCCCCGCTCCGACAAGCGCGTGACGACCCCGTAAGCCGGATTCTGTACGGTCGGAGACCGTGGTGATCATCTGTCTGTGCGACCAGAACCCGGGACTTCAAACGCCGCGGGCAGCGGCTCGTCCCCTATTTGGTCTTGCTGCGGGAGGGGTTTACCTGCGCGGCGCCGCTCTCGCTGCGCGCCCGGTGGGCTCTTACCCCGCCTTTTCACCCTTGCCGGAAGACTTGCGTCCTCCGGCGGTCTGCTTTCTGTTGCACTGGCCTTTCCGCGGCTTATGGTCCGCGGCATCCTTCTTTGACAAAAGGACTCCCTGCCCTGCGCAGTCCGGACTTTCCTCCCCGTCTTCATCGCTGAAGCCGGAGCGACCACCTGGAATCGTCACGCTCTATTAATATAGTTCCTTTTGGCCGCTTATCAAGGCGTGAAAGGACTTTTTTTCGAGAAATTCAGGCGATGCCTCTCCCGCACCGCGCGGCGGCAGGCCGTTACGGCAGACCGGCCGCCGCGCGCAGTACCGCCGCCCGTCAGGGCTTGAAGCAGTGGAACATCTTCCGATAGTCGGGCTTGTCGCTGCGGAAAGGCAGCGCGGGCCAGCCTTCGCGGTTGCAGAGATTGACCCGGCAGTATCCGGTAAAGGCGTACCGGACCCGCTGCAGCACTCCCAGCACCCCGCCTTTCACCAGCACGGTGTCGCCCTCGATGACCGCGTCCATCCAGTGCAGGACGCCGTCCTGCCCCGCCGCGGCGAATCCCCTCGGCGGAAGGCCGTCGGAGGTGGTCAGTCCGGAACCGGTGTGCTTGAAGAAAACCCGGATGTCCTGCCCCTCGATTCGCATGCCGTCGAATTCCGGTCCGTCGCAGATCCGGTCGCCGCCGAAGATCATCGCGACCGCCTTTTGCGCCAGCCGCCGCCCCAGCGTTTCCTTGTCCCGGGGGTGAATGTCCGAGTGATCCCCGCAGTCAAAGGCGGTGATCATGCCCACATGCTCCATGAGCCCGGGCATCTCTCCCTGAATCTCCCGGATGATCGCCATCGGGGGATATTCCGGAGGCGGCAGAGCGTCCACGAACTCGTCGGAGAGGCGGTCGGCGGGCCGATGTTCGTGAAAGGCCGCCAGCTGCACCAGCAGAAACGGCATGGCATCGTCATGCCACCGCTCGCGCCAGTCCTCGATCAGCATCTGATGGAGACGCCAGTAGTCGTATGCGCCGCTGTTGTTGCATCCCTGATACCAGATGCAGCCGCGGATATTGTACCGAAACCACGGATAAACCATGCCGTTGAAGAGGGTTGACGGATAGTTCGGATCGTTTCTGGTACGCTGGACCGGCATATAGATCGGCGGACGCACCGGGAAATCATCCCCCAGCCGGAAAATCGTCCGGCAGCGGCAGCGGACCGAAACGGTAACGGGGGTGCCGCGGCGGATCAGGGTGATGCTGCCGGTCTCGGCGATCCCGTAGTTGAAATGATCGTCCACCACCAGCGCCACGCAGTTCCGGCCCTTGCGGGACAATTCGGCGGGGACCCGGTAAACCCGGCTGACGCTCCAGTACATGGGAGTTTCAATACCGGTGGCGCCGACCTTCACCCCGTTGAAATAGGTCTGATCGGCATCGTCGATGACGCCCAGCGCCAGTTCCAGCTCCTCGCCCGCCAGCTCCTCCGGCATCTCAAAAGTGAGGCGGCAGAGATAGCGGCCCGGAAGCGGAAACGCCGCCGTCGGACTCCAGGAGGAGTCGTCAAAGTCCGTCGCAAGCTCGGCGTCAGAGGGATGTCCCTGGGCGTCGAAGCGCTTCATCCACTCGGCAAGCTCCATACCCCCCCGGGTATTCATCAGTTTGTTCCATTCCTCAAGGACCCCGGCCTCATCGCTGCTGACGGGCGAGAGACCGTACTGGCGGAATTTTTCCGCCGAGATCCAGGCTTCGATGTCGGTCCCGCCCCAGTTGCACGAGATGAGCCCCACCGGGACATCGGTTTCCTGCTGATAATATTTCCCGAAGAGGTAGCCGCATGCGGAAAAAACCGCCAGAGTCTCCCGGCCGCAGCGCTGCCATCCGGCGCCGGTTTCATCCACATGGACCATATCGGGCGAGATCCGCCATTCACAGTTGTAAAGCCGGATCCGGGGCCGGTCGGCGTCGGCGAGGATTTCCCGATAATTCCCGGCGCGGAAAAAAGGATCGGCCTCGTCGTTTCCCACCGGCATCTGCATGTTGGACTGCCCGGAGCAGAACCACACGTCGCCGATCAGAATGTCCGTCAGTTCCAAAGGCGGCGTCCCGGCGGCGCCGGAGATCCGCATCGCATATTCGCCGCCCGCGGACATGGGCGGAAAGACCGCCACCCACTCCCCCGAAGCATCGGCGCAGGCCGTCTCCTCGCGGCCGGCAAACGCCACCTTGACCAGGCCGCCCGGGTCGGCGTTTCCGGAGATACGGATCGGACGCTCCCGCTGCAGCACCATGTGGCTGGTAAAGACATTGTAAACTCGGAAACTCGATGCCCATTTCATACAGATGCGCTCCTTTTCATGATTTGACTGCATGAGATTTCTGCCGTCCCGGCCGGGACGGTTATTTCAATTCGGACAGATCGATCTCTTTTCCGCTGTTGCCGATGAACAGCGACCGGGGATTGGCGGAAATCTGCTCCACCAGCCTGTCCACCGCACCGACCATGGCATTCAGACGGTAGATGGCTTGAAGCACGGGACCGCGGATGTCGATAAAGACCTCCATGGCCTCGCGCATTTCGGCGGCGGTCCCGCCCAGATCCGCTTTTTGAATGTCATCGCGGACATTCCGGGAGAGTTCGGTGATCCCCTCCAGACTGTCATTGGCCCGGGCGATCAGCCCGTCCAGCACCTCCGGACTGAAACTCTCAGCCAGCGAATCGCTGATCCGGTCGAGATTGGCGCTGGCGCGCTCCAGACTGGCCAGCGTCTTTTTGATATCCTCGTTTCCGAGGAGTTCGTCCATGGTGACGATGCTGTTCCTGAGCGACTGGGCAATGCCCTCGAAATCCACCTTGGCGATGTTCTGCAGCGAATTGTTGATCATGTCCAGCATATTGTTGATGGCCGACTGGCGGCTGGGCAGGTAAACCATTCCCCGGCTGGCCGTCTTCAGCGCCGGCGGGATCTCCAGCTCGGCGTCCTCCGGCAGCGGATCGGCCATGTAGTCGATCTCCACATACTTCATGCCGGTGATCCCGGAGTATTCCAGAGTGCAGCGCAGGCCGTTTTTGCTCTCCGAACTGATGAGGCGGTAAAAGAGCATCTGCTTGTCATCCTTGGTATCGACGCCGAAATTGAAGACGTCGAGCTCGGCCTCCATCAGCACGATGATGGTTTTCGCATTCACATCCAGCGTGATTTTCTTCACCGTGCCGATGGGCACGCCCTTGTACTTGACCTGCGAACCCACCGCCAGCCCCTGCACCGATTCGGTGAAGCTGGTGACGAAACAGGCCTTGGGTTTGAACATCTCCGCCAGCCCGAACGCGAAGAGCGCCGCCACCAGCAGCGCCACGCCGCCGATCACAAAAAGTCCGAGATAAAAATTCCTTTTCGCTGACATCATTATCCTCCGGATGATTTCCTGACATATTCACGCCGATTTAAGAAAGCCCGCACCCACGGGTCCTCCGAATGGTCCCGCAGCTGCGCCGGGGCCCCCTCGGCGACGATGGTGCCGGCATCGCGGTTGATCATGACGGCCCGGTCCACCACGTTGAAAATACTCGACAGCTCATGCGTGACGATGACGATGGTCGTGCCCAGTTTGCGCTTCAGGGAGAGGATCAGTTCGTCCAGATTGACGCTGGTGATGGGGTCCAGCCCCGCGGAGGGCTCGTCGAAAAACAGCAGCCGGGGATCCAGCGCCAGCGCCCGGGCCAGACCCGCGCGCTTGCACATGCCGCCGGAGAGCTCCGAAGGCATCTTGCCGACGGCGTCCTCCAGGCCCACCAGCGCGAGCTTTTCCTCCACGATTTCGCGGATGCGCTGCCGGGGCAGACCGGAAAACTCCTCCAGCGGCAAAGCCACATTTTCCCCAACGGTCATGGAGCCGAAGAGCGCCCCGTTCTGATAGGTCACGCCGAAGCGCCGCTGCAATTCGCGTTTTCGCGCCTCGTTCACGCCGTTGAGCTCCACTCCGAAAATTTCGACGCTGCCGGATTTCACCGGATAAAGGCCGATCAGGTGCTTGAGCAAAGTGCTTTTGCCGCACCCCGAACCGCCGAGAACACCGAAAATTTCACCGTGCCGCACCGAAAAATTCAGATCCTTCAGCACCGTCGTGCTCCCGTAGCCCACCGACAGATCCCGCACCTTTATGACTTCGGAAACCTCTCCCATATCACCACCCCGAAACCGTGAAAAGCACCGTCATCACCGCATCGGATATCACCACCGCGAATACTCCGGCCACCACCGCCTGGGTGGCCGCACGGCCCACCCCCTGCGCATCGGCGCCGGCCGTCATCCCCTTGCGGCAGCCGATGAGCGCGATCAGCACCGCAAAAACAAAACTCTTCACCAGCCCCAGCAGCATGATCACCGGCGTCATCGCCCGGCAGGTCCGGTCCACATAGACGCCCGTGGGGATGTCCAGATAAAAATCCCCCACCAGCCAGCCGCCGAAGAGACCGGCCATGTCACCGAAAACCGTCAGCACCGGCAGCGCCAGCGCCAGCGCCAGCACCTTGGGCACCACCAGAAACCTCCCCGGCCGGATGCCCATGGTCTCCAGCGCCGCGATCTCGTCGTTCACCCGCATCGTGCCCAGCTCCGCGGCAAAGGCGCTTCCCGCCCTGCCGGTGGCGATGATCGCCGCCAGCAGAGGCCCCAGCTCCTTCAGCACAGCGTAGGCGGTGGCGTCCGCCGTCAGCATCTCCAGCCCGTAGTCCCGCATGTAAAACCCGGCCTGAAAACCCACCACCACCCCCATCAGTGTGCAGATGCCGAGCACGATGGGCAGAGTGCGCAGCCCGCAGAGGTCGAGGTAATAGGCGAAGTCGCGCCAGCGGAGCCGCCGGGGACGCATCAGCGCATCGGCCAGATCGCAGGAGACCGACCCCACATATTCCACCAGGGACTGGTAATCGCTGCCGAAACGCACGGCGTGCCCGCCGACGCGGTTGACGAATTTTACGATATCGGTTTTTCCTTTTTTAGCCATAATAAAATAATATACCATTTCCGGGAAAGTTTTCAAACCGATCTGCCAAGATATATGCCTTTTGTTTCGGGCACGGTCCTCCAGTACAGCACCAGCGCCGGAATTGTCAGCAGCGCGCCCGCGGCGCAGATCCACGCATAACCGGAGGCGCTGTAGACGACCCCGCCCCCCGCCGCGGGGACGCTCCCGGCGTGATCCAGCACCGCTCCGGCCCCCAATTCGGTGAGGGATTGAAAGAGAAACACCATCCCGTTGCTGTATCCGGAAGCCTGCGCCATGGTTTCTCCGCTGTGGAGCTCCTGGAGGCTCATGGTCATGATGATGGAGGCCCCTCCCCCCGCGGCGAGCATTGCAAAAGCCGTCCCGTAGAGCGCCGGAAGGGCGCACCCCGTCCAGGCGCCCGCCGCGATCATCGTCAGCGCCCCGGCGCACAGGAGCACCGACGCCAGGGCGAAGGGCTTGCGGCGGTTTCCGATCAGCCGCGATCCCCAGCCGGTCAGCAGACTGGACCCCATGCAGACGACGGCGGCGATCATGGTGACGCGGGCCGCCGCCTCGCCGGAGAGACCGCAGACATCCTGCAGCAGCTTCTGCCCGATGACGCTCTGGATCGTGAAGTAGGAGATGTAGCACACCGCCGCGGCAAAAACCACCGCGTGGGTCAGCGGGTCCCGCAGGATCACCCGGTACGAACGCGGCCTGCGGGTCCGTACCGTGCTTCCCGGAGCCTTTTTCAGCGCCCCCGGCAGCATCGCCGCCAGACACGCCGCCGACGCCAGCGCGATCGCCAGCGCTCCGCCGCGCCAGCCCGCGGCCTCCGCCAGCCGGCGAAAGGGCCATGTGCCGGTCATCCCCCCGGCGTATCCGGCCATCATCACGAAACCGATGGCAAAGGCGTAGTTTCTGCGGCCGAACAGGCTCTCGGTGAGCTTGACCATCCCCAGATAGATGGATCCGGCCCCCAGTCCGCACAGCGCTCTGGCCAGGCAGAGGCTTTTCACGCCGCCCGCAACGGGCGTCCACAGCATCCCGGCGGTCATCACCGCACCGGAAAAGAGCAGGAGCCGCCCGCCGCCGAGGCGTTCCGCCCAGCTCCCGGCGAAAAATTGCGTGACGCCGTAAACGTAGGCGAAGGAAGCCCCGACTCCCGCCAGAGCCGCGGCTCCCGCGCCGAAATCGCTCTGAAGCATGTCGAAAACCGTGCCGGGGAAAGCCGTGCGCTGAATGAAGCTCACCAGATAAAAAAGCAGAAACGGGATGAAGAACAGTATTTTTTGGGACATGACAAGAGAATCCTTTATTTTGCGACGGAGGGCCGAATCGTCAAAAATACCTCTTCGGCGCGGTTTTGTCAAACTTTTCCGGCTTTTTTTTCAAAAAAATTTCATTCCCAATTTGCTTTTCTTCCTTTCCCATGCTAAATTACAGCTTATCAGGATTTGCGGGCGCACGGTGCGCGCGCATGAGAAAAAGTCAACCATTCAACCAAAACCCAAGCAGACAAATGGCCAAAGAACCTGCGAACAGTGCCGTTTTCGACGGCGTCGACTTTGAAAACATGCCTTCCATGGAGGCCCTCCTTCAGGGCAGCGGCTCCGAAAAGGGCAGCTTCCTCCCCGGCAAGATCGTCACCGGACGCGTGGCGGAGAAGAAACCCCAGAGCGTGCTGGTGGATATCGGCTACAAGGCCGAGGGACTGATCGACGCCTCCGAGTTCGCCAAATTCGATGAAATCAATGAGGGCGACCTCATCGACGTCTATATCGAAGAGCTGGAAAACGACAACAACATGCCGGCGATCAGCTATAAAAAAGCTCAGGAGATCAAAGCCTGGAACCGCATCACCAACGATTGCGGCGAGGGGTCCGTCGTCAAGGGCGTCATGAAACACCGGGTCAAGGGCGGCCTCATCGTCGACATCGACGGCGTCGAAGCGTTTCTGCCCGGCTCCCAGATCGACATCGGTCCCGTGCGCAATCTGGACGATTACATCGGCAACGAGTATGATGTCAAGATCCTCAAGATCAACAC